>NZ_KB899920.1:43069-144976 GCF_000378465.1 Elioraea tepidiphila DSM 17972 | reverse complement strand
ACACGATCACGCCGTCGGGGCTGACGAGCACGAACTACGCGATCACCTTCGTGCCCGGCACGCTGACGGTGAACCCGGCGCCGCTGACGGTGACGCCCAACGACTCGACGCGGCCGGAAGGCCAGCCGAACCCGCCGTTCAGCGTCAGCTTCGACGGGTTCGTGCTGGGCGAGGGGCCGGACGTGCTGGGTGGGACGCTGGTGATCTTCACGCCCGCCACGCCGACCAGCCCGCCCGGCTTCTATGTCATCACGGCATCGGGGCTCACGAGCACGAACTACGCGATCAGCTTCGTGCCCGGCACGCTCACGGTCACGCCTGCGCTGGTACCGCCGCCGCCTCCGCCGCCGCCTCCGCCGCCGGCGCTGCCGACACCCGGCGCGGTCGACGCGCCGCAGCCGCTGGTGCGCGGCGTGCCGCCCTACACGCCGGGCGACGCCGGGTTCCGCACCACGGTGTTCGAGGCCGGCCCCGCGGTTGCGGATCCATTCCGGCTCACCTACTCTCTCGGCGACGTCGTCCAACTCGCGATCGGTCAGCCCACGCTGCCCGGCGGATTCATTCCCGCCGCCGGGCGCCCCGCCGAGGCCTCGCCTGACTCCCCCGGCGTATGCGGCGGTCCGATCAATCTGGGGCCGACCCCGCCGGAGTGTCTCGAGGTGAGCGTGAACGAGACGTACTGGTCGACCATCGGCAGGGAGCCGCGGTGAGGCGGGCCGTTGTCGCGGCCTTCGCCCTCGCCGCCCTCCCCGTCATCGCCGCCGCACAGCCGGCAACCCCCGATCCGGCCCGGCCGGAGTTCCAGCGCCGCGAGTTCGCGCCGCCGCTCGTGCCGCGCGCCGAGCCGCCGACAGTCGAACCCGTGCCGACGCCGACCGCGCCCGCCGCGCCGGTCGGACCGAGCTTCGTGCTGCGCGAGGTCCGGCTCGAAGGCGCGCGCACGCTCGCCGAGGCCGAGCTCGCGCCGCTCTGGGCCGGGCTGATCGGCAACACCGTCACGCTCGAAACGCTGGAGCAGCTCGCCGAGGCGATTTCCGCGCGCTACCGCGCCGAGGGCTACGTGCTGTCGCAGGCTATCCTGCCGGCGCAGACGATCGCAGACGGCGTGGTGCGCATCCTTGTCGTCGAGGGCTTCATCGACCGGATCACCGTCGAGGGCGGGCCCGAGTCGGGGCGGCGCGCGATCGACCGGCGGTTCCGGTTCGTCGCCGCCGATCGGCCGATGTCGCTCACCACGCTGGAGCGCGCGGTGCTGCTCTCGCGCGACGTGCTGGGCGGCGGGGTCGAGACGGTGCTCGGCCCCTCGCCCGCCACCTTCGGCGCGGCCGACCTCACCGTGCGCTACACGCCGCGGCCCTACGAGGGCTTCCTCAGCATCGACAACCGCGCCTCGCGGCTGTTCGGGCCCTGGGTCGCGCGCGCCGGCATCACCAGCTACGACCTGCTCGGCCAGACCGAGCGGCTCGATCTCTCGGTCGCCTCCTCGCTCGGCGGCCCGGAGCTCCGATTCATCGAGGGCAGCATCACGGTGCCGCTCGGCTTCACCGACGGCACCTGGCTCGACGGGGCGCGCTTCGAGGTGGGCGGCGACGCCACGCGCGGCCGGCCGGATCTGCGCAAGTCGGGCCTGGTCGCGCTGACCGCGCTGCAGAACGAGACCAATCTGCGCGCGCGGCTGTTCGTGCCGGTGATCCGCACCCGCAGCGAGAACCTGTTCCTGCGCGCAGGGCTGACATGGCGCGAGAGCAGCGCGCGGCAGCGCTTCTTCGGCCTCGATCTCGGCCGCGCGACCGACCGGCTGCTGGTCGCCGAGGCGCGCGCGACCTGGGACGTGGCGGACCGGTTCCTCGGCGTCACCCTGGTCGACGGTTCGCTCAGGCAGGGGATCGCGACCGGGGGGACGCAGATCGGCGCGCCCGCGAGCCGCGCGCGCGAGGACTTCACCCTGCTGCGCGGTTCGATCGCGCGGGTGCAGGAGCTGGGGCCCCCGGAGTGGTCGCTGTTCGGAGAGCTCGTGGGCCAGATCGCCGGCACGATCCTGCCGAACTCGGAACGCTTCGCGCTCGGCGGCGATCGGCTCGGGCGCGGTTTCGCGCCCGGCAACACCACCGGCGATCACGGCTTCGGCGGGCGGCTCGAACTGCGCCGGCTGATCACGCTCGGCGAGATGGGCGGGCTCTCGCCGCTGATGAGCGCCTACATCTTCGGCGACTGGGGCGCGGCGATCGACCGTGACCGCACGCGCGACGGGCGGCGCTGGGAGAGCCTCGCCTCGGTCGGGATCGGCGCGCGCATCGATCTGACGACATGGTTCACGATCACGCCCGAACTCGCGCAGCAGGTCGGTGGCCGCACCTCCGACACCGCCACCGGGCGCAAGGAGACGCGCGCCTTCATCGGCGCGATCGCACGGTTCTGACGCCGGATCAGTAGCCCAGCACGCCGGGCAGCCAGAGCGCGATCCCGGGGAAGGCCATCAGCAGGCCGATCCCGGTTGCGAGCATCAGCAGGTAGGGCACGACCGCCCAGCCGACCTCGCCGAG
The DNA here is from genome assembly GCF_000378465.1 of Elioraea tepidiphila DSM 17972. Lineage (GTDB taxonomy): Bacteria > Pseudomonadota > Alphaproteobacteria > Acetobacterales > Acetobacteraceae > Elioraea > Elioraea tepidiphila. Next base: position 142,433 of record NZ_KB899920.1, on the reverse strand, counting down.
CGGTGCGCCGGTGATCGCCTTGATGACGACGATGTTGAGGGCGACGGGCGGGCTGATCAGCGCCATCTCCAGGTTCAGCGTCAGCAGGATGCCGTACCAGACCTTGTCGATCGCCATCGCGTCCAGCACCGGCAGGATCACCGGCGTGGTCAGCAGGATGATCGAGAAGGTCTCGAGGATCAGGCCGAGCAGGAACAGCAGCACCATCATGCAGAGCAGGAAGCCGGTGCGGCCGAGGCCCGCGGTCGCGATCAGATGCGAGAGCTCCTGTGGTGCCCCGAGCTTCGTCAGCATGTAGCCGTAGAGCGAGGCGCCGACGATGATCATGAACAGCATCGCCGCGGTGCGCGTCGCCTCGTTCACGCCCTCCCAGAGATCGGCGAGCCGCATCTGGCGATAGACCACCAGGGCGAGCAGCAGCGCCCAGAGCGCGCCGGTGCCGGCCGCCTCGGTGGGGGTGAAGACGCCGAAATAGATCCCGCCCAGCACGAAGGGCGGCAGGGTCAGCGCCCAGATCGAGCGGCGGAGCGAGGCGAACAGCTCGCCCCAGGTGGCGGGCGGCGGCAGTTCCACGGCGCGGCCCGTCGCGGGGTCGACTCCGCCGCCGCGCTCGGTCAGCAGGCACCAGAGCGAGAACATCGTCGCCATCATCAGTCCGGGCACCACGCCGGCCGCGAACAGCGCGCCGACCGAGGCCTCGGTGACATAGGCGTAGAGGATCATCGGCGCCGAGGGCGGAATGAGAATCCCCAAGGTGCCGCCGCCCGCGACCACGCCGAATGCGCCCTTGCGCGAGTAGCCGTAGCGCAGCATCTGCGGGATCGCGACCTTGCCGATCGTCAGCGCGGTCGCGACCGAGGAGCCGGAGATCGCGGCGAACACGGTGCAGGCGGCGACCGTGGCGATGCCGAGCCCGCCCCGCACCCGGCGCAGCATCATGTGCGCGGTGTGGAACAGGTCGTCCACCACCCGGCCGCGCACCATGAAATGCGCCATCAGCATGAACAGCGGCACCGCGACCAGCAGGTAGCTGTCCAGCTTGCCGAACACGAGCTCGCCGAGCAGCGTCACCGCGCCCTCGGTCAGCCACAGCACGCCGAGCGAGAGCAGGAACATCGCCGCGAACATCGGCACGCCGAGATAGAGCAGCACCAGCAGCCCGGCGAGGGTGGCGAAGAAGGTCATTCCACGCGCCCGCCCGGCACGCCGTGATGCGCCTTGCTCTCCGGCCCGCGCGGCTCGATCCCGCAGGCGAGCACGATGATCTGCGCCAGCGCCGCGGCCAGCAGCAGCCCCGCACCGATCGGGATCAGCGTCTGCACCCACCAGATCGGCACGCCCTCGACATTCGTGGCGATGCCGATCATGCGCGAGAAGGCGACCGTCGAGAGCCCTTCCCACAGCAGGATGGCCGCCGTCACCGCGACCGCGGCCGAGCCGAACAGGCGCGAGGCGCGCCTGCCCGAAGGCGCGAGCCGCGCGGTCAGCACCTCGACGCCGATGTGCTCCTCGCGCCGCTGCGTCTCGCCGGCGGCGAACATCACCAGCGCCACCACCAGCCAGGCGGCGACGTGATCGATCCAGGGCTGCGGCTGGCCGAGGAAGTAGCGCCAGCCCACCGAGGCGCAGACCAGCACGAAGCAGATCAGCCCGGTGAGCGCGCCGAGCAGCGCGCCGAGGCGGCAGAGCAGCGCCACCCCGGTTTCGACCAGTCGCGCGGCGCGCGTGGCCGCGCCGCGCGGCTCATCCATCGCGTCAGGCCGACAGGTTGCGCAGCAGGTCGAGCATGCGCTGCCCGCCCTCGGGGGCGGCGCGCAGGAACGCATCGATCACGGGCTGCTGCATCACCGCGCGCCAGGCCTCGGCCTCGGCCGCGGTCTGCTCGTGGATCGTCATGCCCTTGGCGCGGAGTTCGCCGACCGCCGCCGCAGCGGTCTGTTCCGTGACCGTGACGGCGTCGGTCTCGGCCTTCCTGAGCGAGGCCTCCAGCGCGGCGCGCGCGCCGGAAGGCAGCCCGTCCCAGAACCGCGGGTTCACATAGACCTGGGTGTAGACGCAGAAGAACGGCGCGACGGTGCCGAATTTCTGCACCTCGTAGAAGCGGCGGCTGACCGCGGCCGAAACGTCCGTCAGCCCGGCATCGAGCACGCCGGACTGGAGCGCGCCGACCACCTCGGGTGCGGGGGTCGCTGCCGGGGCGGCGCCGGCGGCGCGCAGCGCGTTGTCGATCAGCGGGTTGAGCCCGCGGATCTTCAGCCCCTGGAAGTCGGCAAGCTGGACGATCGGCTTGCGCCCGGAGGTGAAGATCGAGCTCCGCGTGGTGAACAGCCAGGCCACGCTCTTCACGCCGCGGCGGGCGGAGGCGGCGTCGAGGAACTGCGCCGCATCGCTGCCGGGGAACTTGCGGATGCGGGCGAGATCGGTGAACAGGTAGGGGATGGTCGGCGCGCTCATCTCTGGGATGGTGTTGCCCCAGGTGAAGTTGGTCGCGACCGCGGCCTCGAAGGCACCGCGCGCCACGCCGGGGAAGTTCTCCGCCACGCGCGCGAGCTGCTCGGCCGGATAGACCTGCACGGTGACGCCGGCGTTCTTCGCGTTCACCTCCTCGGCGAAGGCCGTGAGCACGCGGGCGATGTGGTGCGCCGGCGGGTACTGGTGGGACAGGCGCATCACCGGGGCCTGGGCGCGGGCGATCGGCGGCGCGGCGAGCAGGCCAGCGGTGCCGGCGAGCAGCGTGCGACGGGTCGTGCGCATGGATGGAACCTCCCTTCGATCCGAAGCGGGCTCGGAGCCCGTCGGGCGTGGAATAGGGCGGGGGAGGGGCGGGGTCAACGCGGCCGGCGCGCCGGAGGGTTCCCCGGCGGCCGGCACGTGCGGCTCAGCGCGCGGCGCGGCGCCGAGCGACGGCGAGGCCGAGCAGCCCAAGGCCGAGCAGGCCGATTGTCGCGGGCTCGGGCACGGTGGTCGGCGGCAGGAACGCGGGTGGCACCTGCCCGCCCGGCGTGCCGCCGAAGCGCGGCGGCGGCAGGCCGCCCGGCGGCTCGAAGTCAACCGGGACGAGGCCCGGGGGCATCTCCGTGCTGCGGAACAACAGGCTGCCGGAAGAGGCGTTGGTTGGTACCGTCTCGAGATAGGTCAGGGCCACCGTGTCGAGCCACGCCGCGTCCCCATCGGCGACGAAGTCGAGCAGCGTCATGACGTGGATGCGCATCCTGCTGAGGGCGTCGCGGAACGTCGGATCCCCGACCAGCGGCGCAACCAGGACCTGCGCGCAGACCGCGCCGGCGGGCGAGACGAGCGGGGAGCCGCCGGTCACGAACGGGCAGGTGCCGCCCGGCTCCAGAGTGCAGCCGAAGCCGACCACGTCCCAGACCACCTCGGTCGCCGGTCCGACGGACGGCGCCTTGGTGGCGCGGACGTCGGCGGCCACGCCATCGGGCAGCCCGCCTGACCAGTCGAACACGGCACTGGTCGCGCTCTTCCGTCGTTGCGAAACAACGTTCAAGAGAGGCGCGCGGGCTGTCGATGCCGTCAGCGAACCAGGGCGTCGCGTCCCGGAATGCGAGCGCCTTCAGCGCGTGCGGCGCGTAGCCGGGCATGGATCACCTCCACTGTCGTCTCCGCGCCTGTCAACCGGAGAGGGCGCGGCGCGTCCAGGCCGTGCAGGCGATGCCGGACGCGAAACCGCGCGTCAGCGCCCGACGAGGCCGGGCAGATGCCCCGGTTTGCCGAACAGGCTGCCCTGCGCGAGCTCGACGCCGAGCCCGGCGACCATGCTGGCCTGCGCCTCGGTCTCGACCTGCTCGGCGATCACGCGCGCCTCGACCGCGCGGCAGAGATCGACCATCTGGCCGAGCAGTTCGCGGTCGCGCGCGCTGGCCTCGGCGCCGCGCACATAGGCGCCGTCGATCTTCACGAAATCCACGTCGAACAGCTTGAGGTAGCGCAGCGAGGCGGCGCCCGCGCCGAAATCGTCGATGCAGACCGCGTAGCCGCGCGCGCGCAGCGCGTCGATGGTGGCGCGGGCGGTGGCGGCATCGACGATGTCGCCCGTCTCGGTGATCTCGAACAGCAGCCGGCCCTTGAGCTCGGGGGCCGCGTCGAGCGTCTGCTCAAGCGAGGCGCGGAACGCCTGATCCTCGAGCGACATGTCCGAGATGTTCACCGCGACGGTCGCCGCCTTGGCGGCGAGGGCGGATTCGGTCGCGGCCGCGGCGACCGCGAGGTCGAGCTCGGCCGAGAGGCCGGCGGCCTCGATCAGCGTGACGAAGGATTGCGGCGTCTCGCCGCCATCCGGCGCCGTGTGGGGACGGATCAGCGCCTCGAAATGGTGCGGACGACGGTCCTTGAGCGTGACGATCGGCTGGAAGGCGAGGCGGAAGCCGCGCCGTTTCAGACGTCCACGCAACGATTCCGCCTGGGCGGCGAGCGTGGTGAGGAAGCCGGAGAGCCCGCGCGAGAGGCCGGCCCCCTCCAGCCCGGCGCGACCGGCCGCGGCGAAACGGTCGAGGGCGAGGCGCAGCGCGCGCACCTGCTGGACGGTGCTGAAGCCTGGTGCCGCGAGCTTGAGTTCCGTGCCGTGCACGCGCGGCGCGGAGCTTGCCGGGGCGCGTTCGCGCAGCAGGGTTTCGACCGCGCGGCAGACGGCGTCGACATTGGCCTCGCCGCTGTGCACGAGCGCCCAGCGGCCCGCGCCGAGTTCGGACTGCATGCCGGCGGGGGCGGCGTTGGCGATGGTGGTGCTGATCCGGTCCAGCAGCGCCTCGCGCGATTCGCGGCCGAGCATGACCGAGACCTCGGCCAGTCCTTCGACTTCCAGCAGGGCGAGCCGGGCGGGGGCACCGCCGGCGGCGGCGTCGCGCAGCCGTGCCTCGACCATGCGGCCGAAGCCTTCGGTGCCGCTGCCGCGCTGGCCGGTTTCGGGCAGGGGGGCGGGCAGGGGGCCGAAAGTGAGGCAGAAGCGCAGGCCCTCGCTGCCGGTGGCGAGGCCGGCGAAAGCGCAGGCGCTGCGTTCGCGGTCGGCGAGGCGGAGGGCGACGGGGCGCAGCCGGCCGCGCAGCGCGAGGTGGGCGAGTCCGGCCTGCATGGCGGCGCGGTCTTCCGGCGCGATGAGGCGTTCGACCGGCATGCCGATGGCCTGGGCCGCCGGGTGGCCGAAGCGGGAGGGGAAGGCGCCGGCAGCGAAGGTGATGGTGCCGCTCTCGTCCACCTCGACCAGCAGGTCGGAGGCGGCGAAGGCGAAGGCCAGCAGCCGCTCGCGCGTGTCAGGACGCGACGGTGGGGGGTGGCTTTCGCGTGGCCCGGCAACGGGCCGGATGGCGGCTGAAACGGTCATGCGCATCTCACCTCCGGCGCAGGAGACCTGATGCGGTTGAATCAACCCTTAAGAGGGGGAGGGAGGCAGCGGGGGCGCAAGGGATTTTGAGGGAGGCTCCCGAGCCGCTGAGCCGGTGACCGAGGCTGTGAAACCGTCCCGCGAATCCCGCAGTCATCCGGGGTAGAGTCCGCGGAGGTGGTGGAAATTCCGGCTTCGGCCGGGGTGTAGGGCTGGGGTGGCCATCGGACCTGGCGGCCAGGGTGGAGTTGCGAAGCCCCCACCCCTGACCATCCGAGGGCCCGATGGCCGACTGCCACTCGCCGAGCTGCTGGCGAAAGCAGGAGACGGTGACTTCCTGCGCAGCGTCGTCGAGGCGGTGCTGCAGAGGCTGATGGAGGCCGACGTGGAAGGCCTGATCGGTGCCGGGCGGCATGAACGCACCGCCGAGCGGCTGAACTACCGCAACGGCTTCCGCGACCGCAGGCTCGACACGCGGCTCGGCGCCCCGCAGCTGCGCATTCCGAAGCTCCGGCAGGGCAGCTGCGTCCCGCCCTTCCTGGAGCCGCGCAAGACCTCCGAGAAGGCCCTGGCGGCGGTCATCCAGGAAGCCTGGATCGGTGGGGTCTCGACGCGGCGCGTTGACGACCTGGTGCAGGCCATGGGCCCGACGGGGATCCCGAAGCCCCCCGTCTCGAAGCTGTGCAAGGACATCGACGAGCGGGTCGGCGCCTTCCTCGATCGGCCGTTGTCCGGCGAATGGCCGTATCTCTGGCTCGACGCCACCTACCTTCGCCAGCGCGAGGGCGGGCGCATCGTCTCCGTCGCGGCCATAATCGCCGTGGCCTGCGATGCCGAGGGGCGGCGCGAGATCGTCGGCCTGCACATCGGTCCCTCCGAGGGTTCCATCATCCGCCTGATCGGCGTCGTCCTGCTCGAGGCCAACGACGAATGGCAGATGCAGCACCGCTACATGGGCGTCGAGGCCGTGGGCGAGATGCTCAACCCGCCACCCACCAACGAAACCCTGCAACTTCCGCCCAAGGCCGCCTGACCCGTGGCCACCTCAAGCCCACCAGCTTGTTCCACCACGTTGACGGACGTGACCTGGCTCCCGCGCTCGGTTTCGACCCAGCGCCCGATTTCGCCCCCCTCGCCGCGATCCTGAGGCTCGGCATGGTGATCTACACGGGTGCGGGGTCGCAGTATCGTTCGGCGAGCGACCCGCTGGACGCGGCCCGCGCATGCCTCAACGCGGCGCTGCTGCGCCGGCCGGGCGACGTGGCGGCCGGTGATCGAGAGTTCGGGCTTGGGGCAAGCTGACCCTTGAGGAGAGCCGCCCGCACCGAGGCTGCCTCGCGCGGTCGGCTCACTGGCCTGCGGGTGACCGACCTGACGCGCGGGCCGGCCGGTCCGCTTGCGGCGCCGTTCCTCGGCGATCTCGGTGCCAGGATCGTCAAGGTCGGGTCGCCGGCAAGGGCGCCGAGACGGCCGGGTCCGCGTCCAACGTCGGCGGCGAGAGGCCGCCCTTTCGCCGGCCTGCACCTCGGCAAACGCAGTCTCGTGCTCCATCCGCGGGCGCCGCGTGGCAGGCCTGCTCGACCAGTACGACGTTTCGCACGCGCCGGTGCTCGGTGTCACCGCCGCACACGCGCACCCCCCATGCGGTCGCGCGGAAGATGGTCGTCACGGTCGAGCCCGCCGCGGCAGGGGCCCTGCGCATCCTCGGTCGGGCGATCAGGTTTCCTGGAGGACGGCAGGCGCCCTTTGGGCCTCCGCCGATGCCTGGCGAGCACATGGCGGACGTGCTCCGTCGCGATCGCGGAGTCTCCGACGAACAGGTCGAGACGCTGCGGGGGCTTGGTGTCATCGAACGGGCGGCCCAGCCGGCGACTTCGACCTGACGGGTCATACCATTACGGACCCGCTGAAGCTCGTTCCGTCCGCGCCGTGTCTCGGAACCGAGGCGAGGAAGCTGTCGATCCGACCGTTCGGATCCACCGAGCACACTCGGATCTGGCAGAGCGTCCGGCAGGTTCAGAGCGGCAGGAACGCCATGGCTCGCGCGCCGTCGACGCGCATGCGCCGCACCGGTACGCCCCAGACGCGGCTGACCGTCGCCTCGTCCAGCACCGCTTCGGGGGCGCCTTCTGCGACGATCCGCCCCTCCTCCATCACCGCGACGCGATCGCACCAGCGTGCGGCTGCGGCCAGGTCATGCAGCACCGCGACCACCACGCCGCCGTCGCGCGCGCGCGCAGCGGCCACGCGCAGGATCGCGTGCGCATGGGCGAGGTCGAGGCTGGATGTCGGCTCGTCGAGAAAAAGCGCCGTCTCGGCCACCCGCACGCCATGGAGCTGCGCCAGCACGCGGGCGAGCTGCACGCGCTGCGCCTCGCCGCCCGAGAGCGTCTGCACGATCCGGGCCGCCAGAGGATCGACGCCAGCCTCGACCATCGCCAGCGCCACGGCGCGATCGTTGTCGCTGCGTGGGCAGTATCCGGCATGCGGGATGCGGCCCAGCCGCACCACCGCCTCGGCGTCCAACGGGAAGCCGAGGCTGGTCGATTGCGGCAGCACCGCGCGCCTTCGCGCCAAGGCGGCAGAAGGGATGCGACCGACCGGAATGTCATCGTACAGCACCCGGCCACGATCCGGCACGAGCTCGCCCGACAGCACGCGCACGAGCGTCGACTTGCCGGCCCCGTTCGGCCCTACCAAGCCGAACAGCGCCCCGCCACGGAGCGTGACCGCGGGAACGTCGAGGATGGTTCGGCCACGCCGGCGCACCAGCAGATCCCGTGCCTCGATCATCGTCCGTCCACCTGGAGGCGCTGGCGCATCAGCAGGGCAAGGAAGAACGGCCCGCCGATCAGCGCGGTCACCAGCCCGATCGGCAGTTCCGCGGGCGCGAGCACGGTGCGCGCCGCGGCATCCGCCGCCACCAGCAGCGCCGCGCCGGTCAGCCCCGCGGCCGGCAGCACCCAGGCGTGATCCGCGCCGCGCACGAGACGCACGAGATGCGGCGCGACGATGCCGACGAAGCCGATCGTGCCGGTCGCGGCCACCGCCGCCCCGACCGCGAGCGCCACCAGGACCACCGCCAGCCGCTTCGTCCGCTCGATCGCGATGCCGAGCGTGATCGCCTCGCGTTCGCCAAGGATCAGCGCGTTGAGCGCGCGCGCGAGCCATGGCCCGGCGAGCGCAAGCGGCATCGCGGACGCCGCCACCAGCGCGAGACGCGGCCAGGAGGCGCCGGCGCAACTGCCCATGGTCCAGAACATGATGTCGCGCAGTTGCAGATCGTCGGCGGCGAAGACGAAGGCCGAGGTCACCGCGCCGGCGAGCGCATTGAACACGATGCCGGCGAGCAGCATGGTGGCGATCAGCACCCGGCCTTCCACGGTGGCGATGCGCCGCACCATGGCGGTGACCGCGAGCGCGCCGGCAAAGGCGGCAAGCGTTGTTGTGTAGGGCCGCAGCGGCGGCGGGAGAATGGTGGCGCCGAGCACGATGGTCGCCACGGCACCGACCGCGCCGCCGGCCGAGACCCCGAGCAGCCCGGGATCGGCGAGCGGATTGCGGAACAGTCCCTGCATCACCGCGCCTGCGACGCCGAGCACCGCGCCGACCAGCGTGGCCATGAGCGTGCGCGGCACGCGCAGCACCAGCACCACGGCCAGATCGCGCGCATCGACGACGACCGGCAGGCCGAGCCCCGCGCCGAGCGCGGCCAGGACGCGGCCCGGCGCGAGCATGATCGCGCCCGTGCCGATCGCCGCCACCACCACTGCCATCAGCGCGAGCCCGAGCAGGGCGAGGGCCGAGGCATCGCGTCCACGGCACCGGGCGACCGGCCGCGGCAGCACCGCCGTTCCGGTCATGCGATGTCCTCGAGCCAGGGGCGATGCGGCAGGCGCGCGATCCGGCTCTCGCCGTGCAGCGCGGCGGCGAGGTCGCGTGCCGCATGGGCGGTGCGCGGACCGAAGCCGAGAAGATAGAGGCTGTCGAGCGAGACGATCGCGCCGGTGCGCACCGCGCGCAGCACGGCAAGCGCGGGTACGGCGGCAAGTCCGGCCGGACCGCCGAGGGCCTCGACCGTATGGCTGGTCGTGACCACCGCCCCCGGCTCGGCGGCGAGCAGGGCCTCGGCCGAGACCGGCCGGTAGCCGCGATACTCCCTGATCACGTTGCGCACGCCGGCGAGCGACAGCATCGCATCCGCCGCGGTATCGCGCCCGGCCGCCTGCGGCGCGCCGCCGCCGATCGCGAGCACGAACACGGCGCTCGGGCGCGCGGGCGAGGCGCTGACGATCGTCCGCAGCGTGGCGAAATCGTCGGCCAGCGCGCTGACGAGCCGCACGCCGTCGGCCGAGAGATCGAGCGCGGCTGCGATCACGGCGGTCGCCTCGAGCAGCGAGGCCGCGTCGTGCACGCGCGGCGTGCGCACGATCCGCACGCCGGCGCGCGCAAGCTGCCCGATCACCTCGGGCGGGCCGGCATCATGTGCGGCGAGCAGCAGATCAGGCGCGAGCGACAGCACGCCTTCGGCGCCGAGATTGCGCAGATAGCCGATCTGCGGCAGGGCCCTGAGCGCGGTCGGGAACAGGGCGGTGCTGTCGACCCCGACGAGCCGCCCTGCGGCGCCGAGCGCGCAGACGATCTCGGCGATGCCGCCACCGGCGACCGCGATGCGCCGCGCCGCCGCGCGGGCGGGCAGGGCGGCCAAGGCGGCGAGGCCCAGCGCGCGGCGCGTCAGCACGACCCCGCCTCCGCAGCACGGGCGGCGAGCGCACGCCAGGCCCCGGCTTCCGGCATGCCGGGCTTGCGCGTGCCGAACAGCATCAGCACCAGCTGGTTCCCGGCGTCGAACGCCTCGATCGAAGTGACGATGCCGTCCACGGTCGGCTTGCGCACCAGCCACGCCTGGGCAAGCCGGTCGGTACGCAGATGCAGGTTGAAGCGTGGATCGAGCACGTTGAACCACGGGCCGCGCGGCTCGACGCGGTTCACGGGTCCGGAATGAATCTGGATGCAGCCGGGATTGGGCACGAACACCATGATGGGCAGCGCCTCGGCGGCGGCTTCGGTGAGCGCGCGCACGGGCGCGCCGGGATCGATCCGCCGCGCGAGATCGTCGCGGCGAGCCGGAACGCCTGCGCGCGGCCCAGCTTGTGCCGGCGGAGCAGCCGGATGAAGTCGTGCGTGTCCTCGAGCGCCAGCCAGTCGCGGCGCAACGCCGCCTGGTCGACCGCCACGTCCTCCGGATCGGGCCTGACCGGGTCGGGCGTCTCGAAGCCGGGCAGTTCCTGGTCCGGATCGGCGAGCTGCGCGGCGATCGCGGCGAGCGCGCCCGGCGCGGTCGCGGCGGTGGCGAACACCTTGTGCACGGCGACGCCCGACGGATCGAAGACCTGGATCGAACCGCGCGGGCTTCCGGGATTGCCCTCGGGCACGAACCAGGCATGCGCCCAGCGGGCGAAGAACAGCCGCAGATCGATCTCCGTGCCCAGCACCAGCCCCACCGGGCCGTGGAGTCCGGGCTTCGGATAGGTCCCGTGCTTCTCGTGCACGCAATGGGCGTTGCGGGTGAGCGCCATGACCTCGCCGGCCTCCGGCAACGCCTCCAGCAGGGCGCGCCAGTCGGGGCGGAGGCGGCGTGCGCCGGCAAGCCCGGCGACGATCGCCGCCTCAGGCACGCCGAGCGCGTCCGCCGCATCGCGCACGCGCAGCCCCGGGCGTTCCGCGATCAGCCCGGCGAAGCGCTGCGCCACGGCTGCCATTGTCGTCATGCTCATGGGTCATTCCCTTCTGTGGTCGATCTCAGTCGAGCCGGAACCGCACCGGCACCTCCACCCAGGCCGGCACCGCGCGTCCGCCGACCAAAGCGGGGCGGAAGGCCCAGCGGCGCACGGCCTCGACGGCGGCCTGGTCGAGCAGCACCGCGCCGGAGCTGCGGTGGATGCGAATCTCGATCGTTTCGCCATCCGGGCCGATCAGCACCCGCAGCAGCACCGTTCCTTCGATGCCGCGGGCGATCGCCTGACGCGGATAGGCCGGCGGAGAGGGGGGACGACGAAAGCCGGGATTGCTCGCCAGGATCGGACCCGGCTCCGCAGGAGGCCCGGGCGTCCCGGCGGCGTCGGGCCGCCCGACCGCCTCGCTGCCGCCGGGCGGCCCGCCCTCCGCGGACGCGGACGCCGCGCGGGCCGGCGCGGGCCGGGCTGCCATGGCCGTACGCGGCGGTGTCGGCCGCGTCTCTGCCGGGCGCGGCGGCAGCGGCGGGGGTGGAGGCGCGGCGATCTGCTCCGGCGGGGATTCGGCGGCTACCGGGACCGGTCCGGCGGGTGCCGCCGGCGCAAGCGGTTCCGAAGGCGGCACGGCTTCCGGTTCCGCAGGCCCGTGCTCCGCCGCGGTTTCGGTCATCGGCATGGGCTCCGGATGCGCGGCGGGGCGTTCGATCGTGACCGGCGCCGCGGCCGGCGTTGCCAGTGGCGCCGGCGCGTCGGGGAGCGGCGTCGCCTCCGCTGGCACGGCGCCGGGGGCCTCTGCCGGAGGGCCAGCCACGAACATGATCGGCACCGCGACGGGCTCGCCTGTCCCGGCCGGCGCGCCGCCGCCCGCGAGCCCAACCAGCGCCGCGGCCATGACGCTCCCGTGCAGGGCAAGCGAGGCGAGCGCACCTGCGCCGGCGCGCGGCCGGCGCGAGGCGACGACGACCCGCTTGCCCGCCCGCATGGCCTCAGAACTGCGTACGAAGCGCGATCTTCAGATTGCGTCCGACATCGTAATAGGCCGACGGCGCCGCGCCGCTGTCCCAGGACAGGCGCCGATAGGCGTGGTCGAGCAGGTTGTCGACGCCGACATCGAGACGCCAGCCGACCAGCGGCCCCTCGGTCGGCTGGTAGGAGGCGAACAGGTCGATCAGGCCGTAGCCGCTGGTCGGGTAGGAGGGCTGCGGCTTGTCCTTCTGCGTCGCCACCGCGAGCACGCGCCCTCCGACCACCAGCCCGGTCTCCAGGAATCGGTAGCCGAGGGTGAGCGACGCCTTGTGCGCCGGGATCAGGCTGAGGGGCCCGCCCTCAGTGCGGTTGCGGCCTTGCAGCGCCGAGGCGCCGACCGAGGCGAACCAGGTGCCGGTGTCGTAGCCCGCCTCGAACTCGATGCCGCGGATGCGCGCGCGACTGACGTTGCGCGCCTGGGTCGTCCCGTTGGACCCGGCCGGCTGGGTGACGATGAGCTCGATGAAGTCGTCGAAATCGGTCTGGAACACCGACAGCCGCGCGCGCAGGCTGTCGCGCGGCGTGAGCACGTCACGGAAGCGCAGATTGACGCCGGCCTCCTTGTTCTTCGCGGTCTCGGGGCGCAGGTCCGGATTCGGGACGAAGAAGTTGAAGACGGTCGGGCCGAGCGCGAAATGGACGCCCGTGGCATAGAGCTCGCTGAGGCCAGGCGCGCGGAACGCCTCGGTGTAGGCGACATAGGGCGAGAGCCAGTCGGTGACCTGCCAGGCGAGCGAGGCCTTCGGGCTCAGGCGGCTGTCGCTGCGGCCGGGCTGTCCGGCCGCGTCCTGCTCGTAGCGGTCGTAGCGCAGCCCGAGCGTCAGCGTCAGTGGGCCGAGGCTGATCTGGTCCTGCGCGAACAAGCCGACGATGGTCTGCTCGGCCTTGGGAAACTCGCGGCGGATGGCGTTGTTGCGCTTGCCCTCCTGTTCGTCGCGGAACAGGTCGATCCCGTAGGTGAGGGTGTGGCGCCCGAGCGCGCCGAGGGCGAAGCGCGAGGTGTTCTGCAGATCGAATCCATAGGTCGTGTAGTCGGTCTGGTCGTAGCGGCCGTCATTCGGCACGACGCGCCGTTCGCGGATGCCGACATCGGTGTAGTAGCCGGTGAACTGTGCATCGATCCCGTCACTGCCGGCGGGCGCGTAGCTGCCGGTCAGCGCGAGCTGCTGTTGGCGCAGGCGCCGCTTGGCGATGTTGTTCGCCGTGATGGTGTTGGCGGCGGTCGGGATGGTGGTGTTCTCGCCGAAGCCGAGCGCCGAGAGGCCGAGGCGCAGGCCGCCGCCGACGGTCCAGCCCAGCTTGGCGAGGCCGCTCACGGTGTCGGCGGCGGAGAAGGGAATCCCCTGGCCCAGGCCGTCGGACGAGTTCCGCCCCGTCCGGCCGATCACGCTCGCGAGCCCGTCCATCGGGCCGGCGCGGAACGCCGATGTGAGGCTGCCGTACCAGAGCGTGTTGTTGGACTGCCAGCCGCCCGAGACGATTCCCGTGACGCTCTCGCCGGGCCGCAGCAGGTCGGCGGCATCGACGGTGCGCAGCGCGATCACGCCGCCAAGCGCGCCCGAGCCATACAGCAGCGATCCCGGGCCGCGCAGCACATCCACCTGGCGCAGCAGCAGGGGATCGAGGAACAGCCGGCCGCGATGGCCGGAGCTGAAGTTCTGCCGCGCGCCGTCGAGGCGGATCACGACCCGGTCGTCGCCCAGGCCCCGAATCTGCGGCTGCATGACGGTGTTGCGCGGCAGGCCGTCGGCCTCCACGCCGGGCATGTCGCGCAGCAGGTCGTTGAGGTTCTGCGGCTGGCGCCGTTCGATCTCCTCGCGCGGGACGACGCTGACCGGTGCTGCGACATCGCCCGCCACCTCGGGCGTGCGGGTCGCGGTGGCGGTGACAGCGTCGAGCGCGGTCACGCCTTGCGGCGCGGTTTGCGCGGCCGCCGCACCGGCGAGCGCAGTGGACGCGAGAACGAGCGTGCGGAACATGGACCTGGACACGGGTCAGCCACTCCCCTTGTGATCAACGGCGATGACGACGTGGCTGGCTCGCGGCCGCACGGCCGGTGGCTGGCTGTTCTCCCGCGATCCGCGGGAGGTGCTACTTGGTCAGGATGAGCTTGCCGGCGCGGGTGACGCGCAGCCGGTAGATCTCGCCCTGATGCTCGATCTCGACCTCATGACGACCGCGAAAGAGCTCGTCGCTGCTCAGCCGAGGCTTGGGCGAGCCATCGGGTGGCGGCGGGCGGACATCGGCGGCCGGATCGCGCTTCAGCACGGGGCATCGCTAACGCAAATGCGAAGCACTCGCAATAGGGCATGCGCGGCGGTTCGTCTCCACGGCGTGGCGGGACGGGTGATCCCTCGATCCGGCCGGCGGCAAGCCGCCGGGCGCGTCCATCGCGCCGGCCGGGTGCGCGACCCCCGCAACCGCGTGACATCCTTCCGGGGGATCAGGCCGGCAGGACCTCGAGCCGCGGCGATGCGCTCAGCAGCGCGCGCGTATAGGGGTGGCGTGGCGCGTCGAGCACCGCGTCGCGCGGACCTTCCTCGACGATCCGGCCATCCTGCATCACCGCGATCCGGTCGGCGATGCGCTCCACCGCGCCGAGATCGTGCGAGACGAACACGCAGGCGAAGCCCCGTTCGCGCTGCAGCCGGGCGAACAGGTCGAGCACCTGCTTCTGGATCGTCATGTCGAGCGCCGAGACCGGCTCGTCGGCCACGACGAAGGCCGGGTCGCGCACGAGCGCGCGCGCGATCGCCACGCGCTGGCGCTGTCCGCCCGACAGCGCGTGCGGGAACCGCGCGCCGTAGCCCGCGAGCCCGACCTCCTCCAGCATCGCCCCGACCCGTCGCATCCGCGCGTCGCGGTCGAGCTCCGGCAGCAGCTTCAGCGGCTCCTCGACGATCGCATCGACGCGCATGCGCGGATCGAGCGACGAGTACGGATCCTGGAACACGAGCTGGCAGGCCATGCGGAACCGGAGGCGCGACGCGCGGTCCGACCAGTCGATCGGCGCACCCCGGAACCGCACCTCGCCGCCCGCGAGCTTCACCAGGCCGAGCAGGGCGCGCCCGAACGTGGTCTTGCCCGAGCCGGAGCCGCCCACCACCGCGACCGTCTCGCCGGGCTTCACCGCGAGACTGACACCGCGCACGGCCTGGACCTCGGGCACGGCGCGCCGGAACAGCCCGCCGCGGCCGGGGAACCGCACGACGACATCGCGCGCCTCGATCACCGGCGCCTCGTCCTCGCGGCGCGGTGGTGCGGCCGCGCCGCGCCGCGGCAGCGCATCGACCAGCGCGGCCGTGTAGCCATGCTTCGGCGCGGCGAGCACCGCGCGCGCATCACCGTCCTCCACCACCCGCCCGTCGCGCATCACCGACACGCTGTCGGCATAGCGCGCCACAAGGCCGAGATTGTGGGTGATCAGCAGCACCGCAGTGCCCTGCTCGCGCGCGAGCCCGGTCATGAGGTCGAGCACCTCGCGCTGGGTGAGCGTGTCGAGCGCGGTGGTGGGCTCGTCGGCGATCAGCAGCGCGGGGCGCAGCAGCATTACCGAGGCGATCATGATGCGCTGGCGCATCCCGCCCGAGAACTCGTGCGGGAAGGCGGCGAGGCAGCGGTCCGGATCGCCGATCTGCACGCGCGCGAGCATCGCGCGCGCTGCCGCCTCCGCCTCGGCGCGGGAGAGGCGTCTGTGCAGGATCAGCGCCTCCTGCATCTGCGCGCCGATGCGGATCGCGGGATTGAGCGAAACCATCGGCTCCTGGAACACCATGCCGATCGAGGGTCCGCGCAGCTGGCGGAGCGCGGGGTCCGGCAGCGCCGTCAGGTCGTCGCCGCCGAGCCGCACCGCACCGGCGGCGATGCGCAGCCCTGGCGGCAGCAGGCGCAGCACCGCGCGCGCCGCCATGGTCTTGCCGCTGCCCGATTCGCCTACCAGGGCGCGGAACCGTCCGGGCGCGATCGCGAACGACACCTCGTCGACCACGCGCCGTCCGCCCTGCACCTCGACCGAGAGCCCCTCGACCGAGAGCAGCGCGCTCATGCGTGCACCGCCATGCGCGGATCGAGCCGGTCGCGCAACCAGTCGCCGAGCAGGTTGATGCCGAGCAGGCTGAGCGCGATGCAGAGCCCTGGGGCGATGCCGAGCCACACCGCGGACTCCATGAAGGGGCGGCTGCCGGCCAGCATGTTGCCCCAGGTCGGCGCCGGCGGCGGCACGCCGAGGCCGAGGAAGGAGAGCGCGCTCTCCGACAGCAGCACCCAGCCGAACATGCTGGTCGCGAGCACGGCGACCGGGGCGATGCAGTTCGGCGCGACATGGCGCCACAGCGTCACGTGCTCGGGGTTGCCGATCACGCGGCTCGCCTCGACGTATTCGCGCTCGCGGATCGACAGCACCGTGCCGCGCACCACGCGCGCGACCGAGGGCGCGTAGGCGAGACCGAGCGCGATCACGATGCCCCACTTGCTCGCGCCGAACACGACGAGGAAGCCGAGGGC
Organism: Elioraea tepidiphila DSM 17972; assembly: GCF_000378465.1. GTDB lineage: Bacteria > Pseudomonadota > Alphaproteobacteria > Acetobacterales > Acetobacteraceae > Elioraea > Elioraea tepidiphila. The sequence goes on along the minus strand of NZ_KB899920.1, from coordinate 125,834 downwards.
GAGCAGGATGCCGGGGAAGGCGAGCAGCGCGTCGTTCACCGCCATCAGCGCGCGGTCGGTCCAGCCGCGCAGGAAGCCCGCGACCAGACCCAGCGTCCCGCCGGCGACCACGGCGAAGGCGACGGTCGCGAGCGACACGATGGTCGAGCTCGCGGCCCCCGCCATCAGGCGGCTCAGCACGTCGCGGCCGAACTCGTCGGTGCCGAGCGGATAGGCCGCGCCGGGCGGCACCATCCGCGCGCGCAGATTGACCGCCAGCGGATCGTAGGGCGTCCAGACCAGCGCCACCGCGGCGGTGAGCACCAGCAGGCCGATCAGCGATCCGCCGATCAGCGCGTTGAGCGGAACAGGGCGCCTCATCCCCGGCTCACTCCGCCGTCACGCGCGGATCGAACAGCGGGTACATCAGATCGACGATCAGGTTCACGATCACGTAGATCAGCGCGATGAAGAGCAGGCAGCCCTGCACCACCGGATAGTCGCGCGCGAAGATGCCGTCCACCAGCAGCCGCCCCAGCCCCGGCAGCGTGAACACCGTCTCCAGCACGGCGATGCCGCCCAGCAGGTTGCCGAGGATCAGGCCGATCAGCGTCCAGGTCGGCGCGAAGGCGTTCGGCAGCACGTGGCGCAGCAATACGCGCCACTCCGGCAGGCCCTTGGCGCGCGCGTGGGTGACATATTCGAGCCGCAGCACCTCGATCGCCGCCGCCCGGCTCATCCGCGTCAGCACGCCGACCTCGATCATGATCAGCGTGACGATCGGCAGGACGAGGAAGGAGAGGGCGAGGGCGAAGTTCTCCGAGAACGGCACGAAGCCCACCACCGGCAGCCAGCCGAGCTTCAGCCCGAACAGCAGCAGCAGCAGTAGCCCGAGCCAGAAGCTCGGCACCGAGACCAGGATGGTCGCGCCGGCGACGATCGCGAGATCGGCCGTGCTGTTCTGCTTCCACGCCGCGACCAAGCCGAGCGGCACCGCGATCAGCGCAGCTGCGGCGACGGCGACCAGCACGATCGAGGCGCTCACCTCGAACCGCTCCAGGATCAGCCAGAACACGGGCTGACCGTTGGTGATCGAGGCGCCGAGATCACCGACCGCGACGCGCGAGAGCCAGAGCGCGAACTGCACCGGCAGCGGCTGGTCGAGGCCGAGTGCGGCGCGCATGTCGGCGATGTCGGCCTCGGTCGCGGTGTCGCCCAGCATCACCAGGACCGGATCGCCCGGAACCAGGCGCATCATCACGAACACCGTGACCCCGACCAGCAGCAGCGTCGGCAGCGTCATGACGAGGCGCCGCGCGAGATACCCCAGCATGGTGTCGCGTGCTGCGCGCGATCAGTTCGCCCGCACGCCCCAGAGGCGCGGATGGCCGGCGGGCCAGCCCCTGTAGCCCGACACGTTGGTGCGCGAGGCCGCGATCTCCGCGCCGTTGTAGAGGTTGATCAGCGGCACGTCGGCGAGCAGCTTGCGGTGCATCGCCTCGAACAGGGCGGTGCGCCGTTCGGCATCGCCCGTCGCCATGCTCTCGGCGAGCATCGCCAGCGCCTCGGGGTTCTCCCACACCTTGCGCGGCTGGGTGTCCTTGGGCCCCGAGAACATCTCGTAGGAGAGCGACGGATCGAGCCGGGCGGAGTAGCTGAAGCTCATCAGCTGGTACTCGCCCTTGGTGTAGCGGTCGAGCTGGGTCGCCCAGTCGAGCACCTCGATTTCCAGCCGGATCCCGGCCTCCAGCGCCATGGCCTGGATCAGCACGGCGCTGTCGAACATCGAGGAGTAGCGGCGGTTGGCAAGAATCTTGATCGCCTGGCCGCGATACCCCGCCTCGGCGAGCAGGCGCCGCGCGGTGGCGAGATCGCGCCGGTAGCCCTCGCGATGCGGGGGGGTGTGGAAGGCGCTGCTGATCGGGATCGCCGAGGCGTTGTAGCTGCCTGTGCCTTCCGTCACCGCCTGCACGATCGCGGGCAGATCGAGCGACAGCGCGAGCGCGCGGCGGATGCGCACATCCGACAGCAGCGGATCGCGCGTCTGGATCAGCAGCGTGCTCAGACTCATGGTCGGCGCGACATCGACCGTGACGTCCGGACGTGCCTTGAGCTCGGCGAGATCGCTGTTGGCGATGTCGGTCAGCACGTCGATCGCGCCGGAGAGCAGCGCGGCCTTGGCGGCGGCCTGGTCGGGGATGACCATGAACCGCACGCGCTCGGCTTCCGCCCTCTTGCCGCCGGTGAAGCCATCGCGCGGCTCGGCGCGGGACGCATAGCCGGCGAAGCGCAACAGCTCGATGAACTGGCCGCGCCGCCACTCGCCCATCCGGAACGGGCCCGTGCCGATCGGCGCGACCCAGGCGCCGTCCGCGCCGACGCTGTCGCGGTGCAGGATGCCGGCGCCGCCGCAATCGGGCCGCGCCATGGTCGCCGGGATCAGCGCCGAGGCGCGCGCGAACCGGAACACGACCGTGCGCGGATCGGGCGTCTCGACCGCGTCCAGCCGGGTCACGCCGCGGCCGTCGAACTCGGTGAGGCAGCGCCAGCGCGTCTCCGGCGTCATGTAGCGCCGCCAGGTCCAGGCGACATCCTCTGCGGTGAGCGCCGCACCGTTGTGGAACCGCACGCCCTCGCGCAGGCGAAAGGTGTAGGTCCTGCCGTCGTCCGACACGGTCATGCTCTCCGCGAGGAGCGGCCCGACCGAGGCATCCTCGCGGAACGCGACCAGCCCCTCGACCATGTGCAGCACGACCGCGTCGGTGTTGGCGTCGCGGTTCACGCCGGGATCGGTCGAGCGGATATCCGCGTTGAGCCGCGCGCGCAGCGTATCGGCCGCCGCCGGGCCAGCCAGCGCGAGCGCCACGCCCGCGAGCAGTGCGGTTCTGAGGAACTCCCGTCCGGACATCGTTCCGTCTCCCGTTCTTGTCGTCGCGTTCCTACGCGGCCTGCCGGTGCACGGCCATGTCCAGCCGGTAGGTGGTGAATTGCCGATTGAGCGCCGGAAGCGGCGCCACCTCCATGATCCCGAGCGCCGGCTCCATGATCACGGCGGCGACTGTGGCGCTGAGGTTGTTCGACAGGTTCTTCCGTGGCGGCCGGCACACCGACCAGGGCGCGCCGAAATCGTCGGCGAGCGCCGCCTTCACCGTCTCGCGCGTGATCCGCCCGAGCTGCGGGACGAGCAGGTCGCGCACGCGGATGTCGCGGTAGAGGCTGTCGGGCGTGTTGACGATGCCGGTGTCGCGCAGCTTCGCCAGCGCGACGGGGCTGACGAAGTGGTTCGCGTGCACGAGCAGGCCGCGCTCGGGGTGCACCTGGAAGGTCTCGTCCGGGGCGCACTCGAAATCGATCGCGACGCCGCCGCAATGCGAGACGATCATGTTGTTCGCGGCCGATTTCGGCGTGGTGTAGACGGTGTGCATCGCGAGCGCGAGGTGCTCCTGCTCCAGCGCCTTGCGCCGGATCAGGGCGAGCGGCACGCCGAGTTCGCGGTAGTCGCGGTCGCTTTCGAGATAGTTCGCGCTGATCGCGATGCCCGCGGCGTTGAACCCCGAGCGCGCGAGGCCGCCGGCCTCGGTGAAGGTCAGGATGTCCGGACCGTGATCCTGGCGGATGCGCACCACCACCGCGGTCTCGGCGCACTCGACCTTCCAGTCCCAGTTCTGGGCGTGGATCAGCCGTCCGGCCTCGGCCGCCTCGGGCATCACCACGACGCCGGTGCAGCCATCGGGATTGCGCGCGGCCTCCTGCCGCGCCTCGGCTTCGCGCTTGCCGAGCTTGAGGATCTCGGTGCGGGCATTGAGCAGGGCGACACCGTCGAGATCGAGCCCGGCGCCCTCGGCGATGCCCGCGATCTCCTCGGCATAGGCCGTGTCGAAGGCGGCAATGCGCGGCATGAAGCGCGCGACGAGGTCGCGCACGGCGCGCTGATCGAGGTCCATGGTCGAAAGCTGCTCGGTGTAGTGCGCGATGCCTTTGCGGATCCGCCCGGCCGCCTGGCGCCCGTACATCCGCCCCCGCTCGCGCGGCGTGCCGGAGATCTCGATCAGCGGGCAGGGCTCGACCATCGATGCGGGGTGCTCCTCGTTGCGTGGGTGCCGAAGACTAGTGTATTTCTGGGCCGCATGAAACAGGCAATCGCCCGACATGGCAAGACGCCGAGCCGGCTGCAACGGGCGGTGCTCGGCCGGATCGCCGCGCTCGCGCGCGAGGACGGGCTTGGCGAGGGCGCCCGCCTCACCGAGTTCGGCCTCGCGCGCCGGCTCGCGGTCTCGCGCACCCCTGTGCGCGCGGCGCTGACCCATCTTGCCGCGCGCGGCCTGCTGCGTCCCTGCGCCGGCGGCGGCTATGAGCTCGCCGCGGGCGCGGAGGCGCTCGCCACCGTCGCCCCGCACCCCGAGCCGGACGGCGCGCAGCGTTTGACGCTCGCGATCGCCCGCGACGTGCGCGCCGGCCTCCTGTCCGGCACGATCTCGGAGGCCGCGCTGATGCGCCGCTACCGCGTCGGGCGGGCCGTGCTGGCGACGGCGCTTGCGGGGCTCGCCGCGGCGGGCGTGATCGAGCGGCGGCCCGGCACGGGCTGGTCGATCCTCGATCCGCGCTATGATGCGCCGACGCGGGCCGAGAGCTACCGCTTCCGCCTCGTGGTCGAGCCGGCGGCCCTGCTCGAGCCGGGCTACCGGCTCGACCCGCGCTGGGTCGGTGGGATGCGCGAGGAGCACCGGGCGATGCTCGCCGCGCCCTGGCGCGACGAGCTCGCGATCGCATTGTTCGAGATGAACGCGCGATTCCACGAGGGGCTGGTGGCCGGCGCCGGCAACCGCTTCCTCCTCGCCGCGGTCCAGCAGCAGAACCGGCTGCGGCGCTTCTCCAACTACGACTGGGGGTACGGACCGGCGCGCGTCGTGCAGTCCTGCACCGAGCATCTCGAGATCCTGGACTGGCTGGAACAGGGCGAGGCCGAACTCGCCTCATTGCTGCTCCGCCGCCATCTGGAGCGGGCCGCGGCGCTCGTCCGGCCGCTCGCCTGACCTGCCTTCCATGAGCGCGAAAGACAGGAGGCCCGGCGAGCCGGTCTGGGCTGTCACGGCACCCGCGGCGCCCCGGACCCCTTCGCTGCAAGGCCGGATCGACACCGCGGTCGCCGTGATCGGCGGCGGCATCCTGGGGTTGTCCACGGCGCTGGCCCTTGTCCGCAACGGGATCGACACGATCGTGCTGGAGGCGGGCAACGTCGGCGCCGGCGCCTCGGGCGCGTCGGGCGGCCAGGTCATTCCGGGGCTTCGCTTCGATCCGGCCGATCTCGCGCGCGTCTGGGGTGCGGCGGCCGGGCAGCGTGCCTGGCGGTTCGGCATGGACACGGCCGAGGCGGCGTTCGCCCTGATCCGTACCGAGAGGCTCGACTGCGACGCGCGGCAGGCGGGCTGGATCCAGGCGGCCGACACCGAGACAGGGCTCGCCGAGGCGCGGCGCCGCGTCGCGCTCTGCGCGAATGCCGGGCAGGACGCCGTGCTGCTGGATCGCGACGCGATCGTCGCCGCGACCGGCAGCACCGCCTATATCGGCGGCTGGCTGCACCGGGGCGGCGGGACGGTCAATCCGCTGGCGCTGACGCGCGCCCTCGCACGGGCCGCCATGTCCGCCGGCGCGCGCGTCTACACGGAGTCGCCCGCGGTCTCGCTGGTGCGCGCCGGGGGCGGCTGGGCGATCGGCACGCCCTCCGGCCGCGTCGCGGCGGCATCGGTGCTGCTCGCCACCAATGCGCTGACCGGCGACCTGTGCCCTGCGTTCGCGCGTGCCATCCTGCCGGTCTGGAGCTTCCAGATCGCGACCGCACCGTTGCCGGAGCGTCACGGAACCTGCGTGCTCGCGTGCGGCGCCTGCGTCTCCGATACGCGGCGCGTGCTGCGCTACTTCCGCACCGATCGCGAAGGGCGGCTGGTCGTCGGCGGCAAGGGAACCGCCTCGCCGCCGCGCCGGGCGTCGCAATTCGCGCTTCAGCACGAAACGCTGCGGCGGCTCTATCCCGAACTCGCCGATGTTCCGGTCACGCATCGCTGGGGCGGGCAGGTCGCGATCCTCCCCGGGCGTCTGCCGTCCGCCCATCAGCCGGCACCCGGGCTCTGGGCGACGATCGGCTGCAACGGCAAGGGCGTGGCCTGGTGCCTGGCCCTCGGCGCCCGCATGGCCGAGGCGATCGCCGGCGCCGATCCGGGCGCCTTGCCCATTCCGGTGACGGCGGTCGCCCCCATCCCGTTCCACTTCCTGCGGCGTCTCTACATCGGCGCGGCCGGCGCCTGGCTGCGCCTGCGCGACCGGCTCGACCGGCCGATCGGTCGCACCGCGCCCCCGGCCTGAGGTCGGGCGACAGGGCGCGGCCCCTCGGCCCCGCGCGGAACGATCGGCGCTCGGCCGCGATCGGCCCGGGCGCTTGGCAGACGGGCGGTCGCGCCCCCAAATGCGCGGCGGCAGATGGAGGGACGGCGATGGATGCGACGCGGCTTCTCGGGGCGCTGCTCGGTGGCGTGCTGACGCCGCCGCGACCCCGCCGCACCACGGCCAAGCGCACGACGAAGCCCGCGGCGAAGCGGACCGCCACGCCGGCGCCGCTGATCGATGTGCGGGTGGGCGGCTCGCGCCGCACCGCTTCGGCGCTCGCTGCCCTCGCGCGTCTCGCCGCCGAGGCGCTGGCCCAGACGAGCGCGCCCTCGCCGCGCGCCCCCGCGCCGCCGGCGCCGGCGCCGCGCCCCACCCCGCCCGGCGTGCCGGTGCCCTATCCCGTGGCCGGCCGGCCGAGTCCCTGGGGCACGGCCAAGCCTGCCGCGCCACCCGCCCCGCCGGCCGAGCCGGTCGGCGCGGAGGAGCGCGAGGCGCTGCTGATCATCCGCGCCATGATCGCCGCCGCGCGTGCCGACGGCGCGCTCGACGCCGAGGAGCGCGCCGCGATCGCGGGGCAGCTCGACCAGGCGGGGCTGGACGACGAGGCGCGCGAGCTGGTGCTGAAGGAGTTCGCGAGCCCCGCCTCCCTCGACGCGCTCGCCCGCGAGATCGCCGATCCGGTGCTTGCCGCGCAGGTCTACGCGGCGTGCGTGATCGCGGTCGGGCAGGCGTCGGACGCCGAGCGCGCTTGGCTTGGCGAGCTCGCACGCCGCACCGGGCTCGCCGCCGAGACGGTGGCGGCGATCGAGCGCCGCCTCGCCGCCGGCTGAGCGCCGCGCTGGGTCGTCCTTGCGGGCATCGTCCCGCCCACGGCTGATTCCAGCCGTGGGCGATCTGCTCTAGAACCGCCCGGAGACGGAGGATGCCATGCACGGACTGACCGAGGCCGAAACCGCGCTGTTCGAGCGCGCATCCCGGCTGGCCGACGAGCGGATCGCTCCGCGCGCGGCCGAGATCGACCGCACCGAGGCCTATCCGTGGGATCACGTCGCCGACCTGAAGGCGGCGGGCTTCCTCGGCATGACCATCCCGCGCGCCTATGGCGGGCAGGGCGCCTCCTACATGGACGCGGTGCTGCTGATCGAGGCGATGGCGCGGCGCTGCGCCGTGGCCGGGCGGATCTCGGTCGAGGCGAACATGGGCGCGATCGGTGCGATCATGGCCTACGGCACCGAGGCACAGAAGCGGCTCGCCGCCGAACAGGTGCTGGCGCATGGCGACAAGCCGGCGATCTGCATCACCGAGCCCGAAGCGGGCTCGGCGGCGACCGCGATGACGACGCGCGCCGAGAAGCGGGGCGACCGCTGGGTGATCAACGGCCGCAAGCACTGGATCACCGGCGGCGGCGTCTCGCGCCTGCACCTGATCTTCGCCCGCGCGATCGAGAACGGGGCCGATCAAGGGATCGGCGGCTTCATCGTGGTGCGCGAGGGGGAGGGGAGCCCGCCCGGCCTGGTGATCGGCGAGCGGCAGTTCGCCATGGGGGTGCGCGGCATTCCCGAGACCGTCGTGGACTTCCATGACCTGGAGGTGCCGGCGGAGATGGTGCTGCCGTCCCCGGGCGGGTTCCGCAAGGGGTTCGGCGCGCTGATGGACGCCTACAACGCCCAGCGCGTGGGCGCGGGCACGGTCGCGCTCGGCATCGCCGCCGGCGCGCTGGAGGAGGCGATCGCGTTCGTGAAGCGCCGCGAGCAGTTCGGCCGGCCGATCGCCGAGTTCCAGGGCCTGCAATGGATGATCGCCGACATGACGGTGGCGGTGGAGGCGGCGCGGCTGATGCTCTGGCGCGCCGCGCGCAGCGTCGGGCCGAACGGCTTCCCCGATCCGCATCTGGCGGCGCAGGCGAAGATCCTCGCCGCCGAGACCGCGGTGAAGGTGACGAACGACGCGTTGCAGCTCTGGGGCAGCGCCGGCTACGGGCGCGACAACCCGATGGAGCGGCACGTGCGGGACGCGCGCATGTTCACCATCGCCGGCGGCACGGCGCAGATTTTGCGGAATCTGGTGGCCGGGCGCGTGCTGGGGATGAAGCTGCCGCAGACCCGCGACGGGTATCTGCGGCAGGCCGATAAGCGGCTGGCGGCGGAGTAGGCATGGATCGCGTCGTCCCGCACGGAGGCTGCCATGGCTGAGTCGCCCTATCTCGTCCGCGCCGCGGACGCCCCGCTCACGACCCACTCGCCCACCCTGAAGGTGGCGGAGGCGACCTTCCCCGGCTTCGGCATCGCGCTCCGCTACCAGGAGCGCGCGCCCGGCGGCCCGCCCTCGGACTGGTGCGAGACCGGCCACTCGATCTTCATCCTCTCCGGCAGGATTCGCTACGAATTCCCTGATCATGCGGTGGAAGCCGGGCCGGGCGACATGCTGCACATCCCGGCCGGGCACGCGCATCGCCACAAGCCTTCGGTGATCGGCGACGAGCCGGTGCGCTACGTGCTGACCGAGTTCGGCTGACGCGCCTCCGCTCCCGCGCACCTCGCGAGGTGTTAACGTCACGCCAACCCGCACCTGCGATACAGCCGCATGGAGGGTTCCATCCGCATGCGCGGCGCATTGTCTCACGTCATGACCTGGTTCGGCGCGCCCGCGCGGTCGCGGGCGCCTGAGCCGGCGGGCCAGGTGCTGTTCGACGACCGTCCGACCACCGCGCCGAAGCCCACCCCCTCGCGCCAGCGCCTCGACCCCGAGCCGCCGCCTCCGCCGCCCGCCCGCTGGCCCGAGGCCAAGCTGAAGGTGCTCGGCGCGATCTGGGGCGAGGGCTTTCTCGGTCCCGGCGGGGCGGAGGAGGCGCTGACGCTCTCCAAGCCGCTCGGGCTGAACCAGACGCATTCGGTGCTGAACCTCGGCGCGGGACTCGGGGGGGCCACGCGCGCGCTCGCCCTCGACTCGGGCGCCTGGGTGACGGGCTACGAGACCGACCCTGACCTCGCCCGCGCCGCGCAGGCGCTGTCGGAGAAGCACAAGGTCGAGAAGAAGGCCGAGGTGAAGCATCTCGACCTCGCCAACCCGCAGATCCGCAAGGGCTACTACCACCACGCGCTCGCGCTGGAGGCGCTGTGGCGCATCCCCGACAAGGCCCCGGTGATCGGCGCGCTGGTCGGCGGCGTGAAGCCCCAGGGCCAGGTGGTGCTGACCGATCTCGCCCTGGGCACGCCCTCGCCCTCGGCCGAGCGGGCGTTCCACGCCTGGGCGCAGCTCGAGGGCGTGACCCCCTGCCTCTCCGGCGAGAAGGGGATGAGCTCGCTGCTGGCGAAGGAGGGGCTCGACATCCGCATCTGCGAGGACATCACCGCCCGCCACATCAGCCAGACGGTCACCGCCTGGGCGGCCTTCGTCGAGGAGCTGAAGCGGGACCGGCCGAGCCGGCCCTTCGCCATCCAGGTGGTGGCCGAGGCCGAGCGGTGCATGCGCCGGATCGACCTGCTGCGCTCCGGCCGGCTGCGCCTGCTGCGCTGGCACGCGATCCGGCGGTGAGCGCACGGCAGGCCTTCCGGCGTTGACACCGGCTGCCCGAGCCTCTACCTGCCGCGGCTCGATCGAAGGAACACGACGATGCGCATCCGCAACTCGCTCCGCTCCGCCAAGGCGCGGGACAAGAACAATCGGCTCGTGCGCCGCAAGGGCCGGCTCTACGTGATCAACAAGAAGAACCCGCGCATGAAGGTGCGCCAGGGCTGATCGTCCGCGCCCCTGCCGCGGGGCGCATCCGCTCGCTTGCGCCGCCGCGCGCGCGGCCATAGATCACCGCCATGGCCGATCCGGCCAGGGAGGGTGCCATGCTCGCGATGCCGGAGCCCGATCCGACGGTTCTCGCCCGGCGCGAGTCGATCGTCGCCGCGCTGCGCGCGCGCGCCGGGGCGGCCCATGTCATCGCCGAGCCGCTCCGCCTGAAGCCCTACGAGACCGACGGGTTCACCGCCTACAAGCGCATCCCGCTCGCTGTCGTGCTGCCCGAGACCACCGCGCAGGTGGCCGCGTGTCTGCGCTACTGCCACGAGCAGGGCATCCGCGTGGTGCCGCGCGCGGCGGGCACCTCGCTCTCGGGCGGGGCGCTGCCGCTGGAGGATGCCGTGGTCATCGGTGTGGCGCGCATGAACCGCATCCTGGAGGTGAGCCTCGAGGACCGGCTCGCGCGCGTCGAGGCGGGGGTGACGAACATCGGCATCACCAGGGCGGTGGAGGGCGAGGGGTTCTTCTACGCGCCCGATCCATCGAGCCAGCTCGCCTGCATGATCGCCGGCAACGTGGCGATGAACTCGGGCGGCGCGCACTGCCTGAAATACGGGGTGACCGCCAACAACCTGCTCGGCGTGACCATGGTCACGATCGAGGGCGACGTCATCGAACTCGGCGGCGGGCATCTCGACACGCCCGGCTATGACTGGCTCGGCCTGATCACCGGCTCCGAGGGCCAGCTCGGCATCGTCACCGAGGTGACGGTGCGCATCCTGCGCGCGGCCGAGGGCGCGCGCGCCATGCTGGTGGGCTTCGGCGCGACCGACGTGGCCGGCGCCGCGGTCGCCGACATCATCGCGAGCGGCATCATCCCGGTCGCGCTCGAATTCATGGATCGTCCCTGCATCCATGCCTGCGAGGCCTTCGCGCATGCGGGCTATCCGCTCGATGCCGAGGCGCTGCTGATCGTCGAGGTGGAAGGGAGCGAGGCCGAGCAGGACGCGCTGCTCGATCGCCTCAAGGCGATCTGCGCGCGCCACAACCCGACGACCGTGCGCGTCGCCCGCAACGCCGAGGAGAGCGCGGCGATCTGGAAGGGGCGCAAGGGCGCGTTCGGCGCGGTCGGGCGCATCAGCCCGGACTATCTCTGCATGGACGGCACCATCCCGCCCGGTTCGCTGCCCGAGGCGATGCGGCGGATCGGCACGCTGTCGGCGAATTACGGACTCCAGGTCGCGAACGTGTTCCACGCCGGCGACGGCAACCTGCATCCGCTGATCCTGTTCGACGCCAACGACCCCGAGAGCTTCCGCCGCGCCGAGATGTTGGGGGCCGACATCCTGCGGCTCTGCGTCGAGCTCGGCGGGTGCCTGACCGGCGAGCATGGGGTCGGGATCGAGAAGCGCGACCTGATGACGGCGCAGTTCAACGCGACCGACCTTGCCCAGCAGAAGCGGGTGAAGCGCGCCTTCGATCCGCGCTGGCTGCTCAACCCGCACAAGGTGTTCCCGCTCGACACCGCCGGGACCGCGTGACGTGAGCGCGGAGACGATCGCGCCCGCCGACGAGGCGGGGATCGCGGCCGCGATCGGCGCGGCGCATGCCGCCGGCACGCCGCTCGCGGTGTGGGGCAACGCCACGAAGGCCGCGTTCGGACGGCCGGTGCAGGCCGCGGGTGCCGTCAGCGTGCGCAACCTCACCGGCATCACGCTCTACAGCCCGGCCGAGCTGGTGATCGCCGCGCGCGCCGGCACGCCGGTCGCCGAGATCGAGGCCGCGCTGGCCGCCAAGGGCCAGCATCTGATCGCCGAACCCCCCGATCTTTCGGCATTGATGGGGCCGGGCGAGGGGCCGCCGACGCTCGGCGGCGCGGTCGCCTGCAACCTGTCGGGGCCGCGGCGGATCGCGCTCGGCGCCATGCGCGACCACGTGCTCGGCGTGCGCGCGGTGAACGGCACGGGCGAGGTGATCACGTCGGGGGGGCGGGTGCTGAAGAACGTCACCGGGCTCGATCTCGCCAAGCTGCTGACCGGCGCGCGCGGCACGCTCGCGGTGCTGACCGAGGTGACGCTGAAGGTGCTGCCGGCGCCGGAACGGACCGCCACCGTGATGCTGCGCGGGCTCGATCCGGCGCGGGCGGTCGCGGCGCTGTCGGCGGGGCTGGGCAGCCCTTACGGCGTGACCGGCGCGGCGCATCTGCCCGCAGCGGCGGCCGCGCGCGTGGGGCTGCCGGCGGCCGCCACCCTGCTGCGCATCGAGGAGTTCGCCGATTTCATCCCCTACCGGACCGGGCGCCTCGCCGAGACGTTCGCCGCGCACGGCGGCTCGGAGGTGCTCGACCACGAGGCGAGCCTCGCGCTCTGGCGCGCGGTGCGCGACGCGGCACCACTCGGCGCCGCGCCCGAGGATGCGGTGTGGCGCGTCTCGGTCCGCCCCTCGGCCGGTGCCGAGGTGGCGGAGGCGCTCGCGCGCGGCTTCGAGGCGAAGCTCTTTCTCGACTGGGGCGGCGGGCTGATCTGGGTCGCCGGCCCCGCCACCGAGGCCGCGCACCAGGCGGTGACGGCGGCCGCGCGCGCGGCCGGCGGCACGTTCTGGCTCATGCGCGCCGATGCCGGGTTCCGCGCCGCGGTCGGGCATCTGCCCGAGGAGCCGCCGCCGCTCGCCGCCTTGACGCGACGGGTGAAGGCCGCATTCGATCCGAAGGGCATTCTCAATCCCGGCCGCATCTTCGCCGGCCTCTGACATCACAACGACCAAGGGGGACGACGTGACGCTTCTGTTCCTGCTCCTGCTCCTGCCGGTGATCGCGCTCGGCTTCACGGGGCTGACCATGGTGTTCATCGACGCGATCCGCGGCGAGCGCGCGGACCGCGACCGGGTCGGCTTCGCGCGCGGCGCGCTCGGCTATCTGCTCGGCGCGATCGGCCTCCTGGGCCTGATCATCGACCTGCTGTCCGGCGCGCTCTTCCGGGTCGAGGGGTTCGGCGCCTATGTCGGCACCTATGGCGCGCATTTCGCGCTGATCGGCCTCGCCGTTCTGCTGGTCGCCCCGCCGCGCGCCCGCCCGGCCTGATCGGCGCGGATGCAGACCACCTTCACGCCGGAGCAGCTGCGCGACGCCGACACGGCCGAGGCGAACCGCATCCTGCGCACCTGCGTGCATTGCGGCTTCTGCACCGCCACGTGCCCCACCTTCGTGCTGCTCGGCGACGAGCTCGATTCGCCGCGCGGGCGCATCTACCTGATCAAGGACATGCTGGAGAACGGGAGGCCGGCGACGGAAGAGGTCGTGCCGCACATCGACCGCTGCCTCTCCTGCCTCTCCTGCATGACCACCTGCCCGTCCGGCGTGCACTACATGCACCTGATCGACCACGCGCGCCGGCATGTGGAGGAGACCTACCGCCGCCCTCTGCCCGAACGCGCGCTGCGCGCGGTGCTGGCGACCGTGCTGCCGCGCGTGCGGCTGTTCCGCCTTGCCCTGCTCGGCGCCCGCGTGGCGAAGCCGCTCGCCCGGCTGATCCCCGGCGAGAGCGCGCTCGCGAAGCGGCTGCGGGCGATGCTGAGCCTCGCCCCCGATCGCCTGCCGCCGCCCTCCGACATCGAACGTCCGCGCATCCATCCCGCCGAGGGGGCGCGGCGCGCCCGCGTCGCCCTGCTCGCCGGCTGCGCCCAGCAGGTGCTGGCCCCCGAGATCAACGCCGCGACCATCCGTCTGCTGACCCGGCTCGGCGTCGAGGTGGTGGTGCATCCGGATGCCGGCTGCTGCGGCGCGCTCGTCCATCACATGGGCCGCCACGACCCGGCCCTCGCCGCGGCCAGGCGCAACGTCGCCGCCTGGATGGGCGAGCTCGAAGGGGAGGGGCTGGACGCGGTGGTGATCAACGCCTCGGGCTGCGGCACCACGGTGAAGGACTACGGCTTCATGCTGCGCGGCGAGCCCGCCTGGGCCGAGGCGGCCGCGCGCATCTCCGCGATCACGCGCGACATCACCGAGTTCCTCTCCGCCTTCGGCTATGCGCCGACCCGACCGCCGACGGGGCTGCGCGTCACCTACCACTCCGCCTGCTCGATGCAGCACGGCCAGAAGATCACGACGCTGCCCAAGGCGCTGCTGAAGGCAGCGGGCTTCGTCGTCGCCGACGTGCCGGAAGGGCACCTCTGCTGCGGCTCGGCCGGCACCTACAACCTGCTCCAGCCGGAGATCGCCTCCCGGCTGCGCGCCCGCAAGCTGGAGAACATCCGCACGACCCGGCCCGACCTGGTCGCGGCCGGCAATATCGGCTGCATCGCCCAGCTCGCGGGCGACGCGGTGCCGGTGGTGCACACGGTCGAACTGCTCGACTGGATGGCCGGCGGACCCGTGCCCGGCGGGATCGCGCGGCTTGTTGAACAGCGCGGCCTTGCGGCCGAGGCCCGAGCCGCGTGAGGATTCGGGCATGGCATCGCGCCGTGCCCTGATCGCCGCCCTCGTGCTGCTGCCCGCCTCGGCGCTGGCGCAGCGGCGGCGCGAACTCTCGGTGGATCAGCTCTTCGAGGCGCTGAAGCTCGCGCCCACCGACGAGGCCGCGCGCGCGGTCGAGGCGCAGATCTGGCAGGCCTGGCTCCAGCAGGGGAGCCCCGCGGTGCAGCTGCTGATGCGGCGGGGCATGCGGAATCTGCACGCGCGCGCGCTCGACGACGCGCTCGAGGATTTCGACGCCGTGATCGCGCTCGCCCCCGAGATGGCCGAGGGGTGGAACAAGCGCGCGACCGTCTACTTCCTGCGCGGCGAGCACGACAACGCCGCCCGCGACATCGCCGAGACGCTGGCGCGCGAGCCCCGGCATTTCGGCGCGCTCGCCGGGCTGTCGCAGGTGCACGAGGCGCGCGGCGACCTGGTCGCGGCGCTGCGCGCCTACGAGGCGGCGCTCGCGATCCATCCGCGCCTGCCGGGCGCGGAGGACAGGATCAAGGAACTGCGGCGCAAGGCGCTGGGCGAGGGGATCTGATACCGGGCTGTCAAAGGTTTGACCTTTGGCAGCCGGGTATCGCGCGCAGGGTTGGTGTGGCGGCTGCGCGCCAAAGGGAACCTCATACCCGGCGCAGGAAGGTTTCACCTTCGTGCGCCGGGTATGACCGCTCGCTTCCGGCTCCGGCGGGTCAGGTCCACTGCCCCGTCACGGCGGCGATCAGGATCGCGAGCAGCACCAGCCCCGCCGCCCGATGGACGCCGAAATACCAGCGCAGGGCCGTGTGCTCCGGCCGCGCCTTGTGGTGGGCGTCGTCGAACAGCGAGAAGGGCAGCAGGCGGTCGATGCTGTGCGTGAGGCCGAACGCCACGCTGGTGCCGGCGTGCTCGGCCGAACAGCATTTGAGAAGGCGCGGCAGCACCACGCCGAGAACGAGCAGGATCGTGATCCAGACCAGGATGACGAACATGTAGCTGCCGTAGCCGTGGCCGATGGTCGCGATCAGGAACCACCGCCAGGCAGCCCGCGGATGGTCCCCTGCGTCCCATGCGCGTTCCGCCTCCTCGAGCCGCGCGTCGAGCAGGAAGGCATTGGCGTCATCGGCGAGGCCCATGGCGTTGAGCCGTGCCGCCATGTCGTGGAACGGGGCCGGGCTCCACATCTCGCCCTGCGGCCATTTCAGGATGAACGGGATGGCGACCGGCGACACCATGGATCCGCCAGCAGCCGCGGCCTGACGGAACGGAAGCGGCATCCCGGCCCACAGCCGACGGAGGGGGCCGCGATACCCCTCCAGGTGACGCGCGACCTGCTCCACGGCGAGGATGTTCACATCGCGCAGATCCGTCACCGTCGGCAGGGGCGATAGCCCTTCCGCGACATCGACGATGCGGTCGTAGTGGAGGATCGCCACGCTGGCGTTGCGGAGGCTCAGCGTCGCGTCGCCGCGCCACTGCGTGGCCGTCTTGCGCGCCGGCGGACACTCGTCGGAGGTTCCCAGGGCGAGCCGCCCCGCCACCGACGCGAGCGAAAGATCGAGGCCGGGCAGCACGGTGCAGGACAGATCGAGGTCGCCGCCGATCCGCGCCGCGCGCAGTCCGATCGGCGAGGCGGTGTCGGCTGGTGGGGCAAGGGCGGCCGCGCGGATGAAGACATCGCCGTGCACCGCGAGGCGCTCCAGGAGGATCGGGCCGTCCACCGTCAGGGTATCGGCCTTGAAGCTGCCATGGACCGCGAGTCCCTCCGCCCGGATGCCGGGGCCGCCGACGGCGACCGCCGCGCGGCAACCTTCGGCATGCGACCCGGTGAGGACGAGGTTGCCGCCGATGGTCGCGCCATCGGCGACGAGGCCGCGCATCGCGGCCGTCGCGCCGATCTCCAGGGAGCCCGTGACCCGGAGCCGCGTGAGGTCCAGCCACGCGGGGAACGTCGCCCGGCAGATGGTGGCCGAGCCGTCGACGCGCGCATCGACCAGCGAGGCGGGCCGCGCGGTCTCGACCAGGATCACGTTGGAAAGGTCCAGGACGGCACCGATCCGTGCGCGCGTCAGGTCGAGCCTTTCGATCCCGCGCGCATCGGCGATCCACAGTCCGCCCTCGATCGTGCCGTTGATCGCAGTGATCGTCGTGACGGTCACGTCCGTGAGACGCGCCGCACCGGTGAGCGCGATGGCGTCGAGGTTCACCGTGTCGATGTGCGCGTCATAGACGAACAGGCGCCGGCCGACATGCGCGGTGTCGAGCAGGAGCGTGCCCAGTTCCGCGCCGTCGCCGATGTCGACATCCTGGTCGATCGTCGCGGCGATCAGACGGAACTCCCGGGCGACCTCGGCGCGGCGCGCGAACAGAGAGTTGCCGACCCGCATCCGGTCGCCGGTGATCGAGCCATCGATCCGTGCGGACTCAAGCCAGAGATCGCCGCCGACCCGGGCGCCGCGGATCGCGATTCCGCCGCAGGTGCGGATCTGGTCCAGGCTGAGGCCGCGCCCGACGACCGCGTCGTCAAGCGCCACCGCGTCCGCCCGGCGATGGGGATCCGTGCACTCCTCGGGACCGATCACGGCAGCGTTCAGCGAGAGCATTCCGCCGATCGTCGCCCGCTCCGCCGAGATGCTTGCGGCGGTTGTCGGGTCGGCGCGATGGGAGAGCTCGGCGTCGCCCTCGATGCGCGCCGAGTCCAGATCGAGCCCGCGGCCGACACGGCCGGACCAGATCCTGAGGCTGCGGCCGATCCGTGCCGCCACCAGGGAGAAACGCTGGCCGGCATTCACGTTGCGCAGGATCGCCGAGCCGGCGATGTCCGCCCGATCGAGGGCGACCCTGTTCGCGACCGTGACGTCGACGGCGTTCAGGCTGCCGCCGATCGCCAGGCCGACCGCGAACAACTCGCCGGTAATCTTCAGGTCCGTGAGGAAGGCATTCGCCGCGACACGGGTCGTGTCGAGATTGAGGCCGCCTTTCGCCTCGACATCGGACAGCGCAAGATTGCCCCCGACCGAGACGAAACCGAGCTGCACGGCGAAGCGGAGTCCATTGACGGCCTCGCCAATCGTCAGTCCTCGAAGCTCGATCGATGATCGCACCGTCGCGCTTGTCAGGTCGATCGCTTCGCCCACCCAGCTCTCGGTGATGGCGATCCGGTGATGCGTGTCCAGGCCGCGCATCAGGATGCCGCGCTCGAAACGGCTCGAGCGGAAGACGATCTGCGTCGTCGGCCGCAGATAGGCGAGGTCCAGCGGCTCGACGAGCCGCGCATGGTGGATCTCGATCGGCTGATCCGCGAGCAGGCGCGCGCGTGCCGGGTTGCCGAACACCGCGCGGAGGAAGCCGGCGCTCAGGCGGAATCGGGCCTCGGGCATTGTTCCGGCCTGCGCGGGGTCTGGTCGCTGTCCGCTGTCGCCCCCGGTCCGGCCGAGCTCGCGCAGATCGGCGGTGCGGCCGCCGCAAAGCGCCTGCCATACCCGCGTCTCGACGGGCGTCCAGCCGGGTTCGCCCGCGATCTCGCAAGCCTGGGTCGGTGCGGCGAATGGAACGAGTGCAATGAGCAGGGCGACCAGCCGGCGCATGACGCCTCCAGGTGCCGCGGACGGTCACGGAAAAATAACGAGAGAGCAAGAAAAAGTCAATGCCGAAACGAAAACGGGCGCCTCGCAAGCGCTACTGCCGCAGGCTGGCGACGATCCGCTCCCTGAGCCACCGCTCCGCCGGATCGGCATCCGTCGCGCCGCGCCAGGCCAGCAGCACCGCGTTCGGCGGCGCCGGAAACGGCGTCGGATCGATCCGGAGCCCGCCATGCGCGGCCAAGGTCTCGGCGACGATGTCGGGCACCGTCGCGAGCATGTCCGTGCCCGCCAGCACCAGCGGCAGCAAGGCGAAATCGGTCAGGCCCAGCACCACGCGGCGCGACCGCCCCAGCCGTGCTAGCTCCTCGTCCACGATGCCCGAGAGATCGCCGCGATAGGTCACCAGCGCATGCGGGCGGTCGCAGTATGCATCGAGCGTGATCGGCTCCGCGCCCGGATCGGCGCGCAGCACGACGAAGTGCCCCTCCGTCAGCCGGCGGCGTTTGGCGTTCGCGGGCAGATCGTCCTCGACATAGCCCACCACCATCGACACGTCGCCCGAGGCGAGCAGATCGGGCGCCGACCGGTAATCCGCCTTGCGCACCGTGAGCGTGCAGTTGGGCGCCTCGCGGCGCAGCACGCAGTTGAGCGCCGGCAGCAGCGGGATCGCCGCCTCGTCGGAACAGCCGATGCGGAAATGCCGCGCATCGGTGGCCGGGTCGAACGGGATCGAGGGCGCGAGCGCGGCCTGCACCGCGGCGAGCGCCGGTCCCACCCGCTCCATGATCTCGAGCGCGCGCGCGGTCGGCTCGAAGGCGCGCCCGGTGCGGATGAACAGCGGATCGCGGAACACCTCGCGCAGGCGGTTCAGCGCGCCCGAGGTCGCGGGCTGGCTGAGATTGAGCCGCTGACCCGCCTTGGTCACGCTGCGCTCCTCCATCAGGGTCGCGAACACGGTCAGCAGGTTGAGGTCGATCCGGTTCAGGTTCAGCTCGGGCATGGCCGCATCCTGCGCCGATCCGGCCCGGCGCGGAACGGCCGACGCTTCGACCGCAAGCCCGGGCGCGCGTCCTTCCCGGCCCGGGGGCTAGTCAGCGGCCACCCCAGAGAGGAGGATCGCCCCATGCCCCGCGCCGCGCTCACGCGCACCGGAACGCCGCTCGACGATCTCGCGTGGCAGGCCGTCGCGACCCGCGACCCGTCCGCGCGCGGACGGTTCGTGATCGGCGTCGTCACCACCGCGATCTATTGCGCGCCCGGCTGCCCGGCGCGGCTGCCGGGGCGCGCCAACATCCGCCGCTTCGAGGACTGGCGCGCGGCCGAGGCCGCCGGGTTCCGCGCCTGCCTGCGCTGCCGGCCCAAGGCGGAGGCCGCCGATCTCACCGGGGCCGCCGTTGTCCGCGACGCGGTCGCCGCCATCGAGGCGGCCGAGGCGCCGCCGACACTGGAGGCGCTCGCCACTCGCGCCGGCTACTCGCCGTTCCACTTCCTGCGGCTGTTCAAGGCGCAGACCGGGCTCACGCCGCGGGCCTATGCCGAGGCCGTCCGCGCGCGGCGGCTCGCCGAGGCGGTGGCCGAGGGGGCAGGAGTCGCCGAGGCGGCCTTCGCCGCCGGCTATGGCAGCCTGCGCGGCGCCTATGCGGCCGCGGGCGGGATCACCCCTGGCCGCGCGCGACGGGGCGGCGCGGGCGAGACCATCACCGCCGCCTTCGCCGAGAGCCCGTTCGGCCCGCTGCTGGTCGGCGCGACCGCGCGCGGGGTGTGCTTCCTCGGCTTCGCCGAGCCGCGCGAGGCGCTGCTCGCCGACCTGCGCCGACGTTTCCCCAACGCGACGATCGTGACGGACGACGCGGCGCTGGCGGCGCATCTCGCCGCCGTGCTGGCGTTCATCGACCGGCCGCGCGCGGGGCTCGCGCTGCCGCTCGACCTCCAGGGCACCGCGTTCCAGAAGCGCGTGTGGGACGCGCTGCGGCGCATCCCGCCGGGCGAGACGCGCACCTACAGCGAGGTCGCGGCGGCGCTCGGCCGGCCCGATGCGGTCCGTGCGGTGGCGACGGCCTGCGCGCGCAACCCGGTCTCGCTCGCGGTGCCGTGCCACCGGGTGGTCGGCAAGGACGGGGGGCTGCACGGCTATCGCTGGGGCCTGCCGCGCAAGCGGGCGCTGCTTGAGGCCGAGGCCGGCGGGGGCGATTGAACGTCGGGCTGTTCCTCGCGACCGCGGCGATGTGGGCGGCCGGATGGGTGGCCACGCGCCTGCAGGTGGATGTCGCGCCGGCGTCCCCGGCGGTGGCCTGGCGCGTGATCGCGGCGGCGGTGATCCTTCAGGCGGTGCTGCGCGCGACCGGGCGGCATCCCGGCACGCGGGCGCGCGATCTGCCCTTCGTCGCCTTGCAGGGGCTGGCGCTGTTCTCGGCCAACAACCTGGTGCTGTACGAGGCGGTGCGGCACGTCGCCTCGGGTCTCGTCGCGCTGGTGATGGCGTCGGTCATTCCGCTGAACGCGGTGGGGCTGAGGCTGTTCTACGGTGTCGGGTTCCGGCGGGGGGTGCTGGTGGGCGCGCCGATCGCGGCCTCCGGGCTCGCGCTCGTGTTCCTGCCGGAATGGGACACGCTCGGGCGCGCCGGGGCGTGGCTCGGCGTGGTGCTGGGCGCGGTCGGCAGCGTGATCGTGGCAGCCGGGAACATGGTGGCGGTGCGCAATGCGCGCGCGGGTCTGCCGACCTTTCCGCTGATCGCGGATGGGCTGGTGTTCGCGATCCCGCTCGCCGTGGGCGCGTGTTTCGTGCAGGGGGTGGGGATGCCGTTCCCGCGCGACCCCGGCTGGATCGGCGCGCTCGCGTACCAGGTGCTCGGGCTCTCGATCGTCTCGTTCTGGTGCTATTTCACCCTGCAGGCGCGGATCGGGCCGGACCGGGCGGCGTTCGTGCTGGTGCTGGTGCCGGTGATCGCCTTGGGCATCTCGTCCGTCGTGGAGGGGTATGTCTGGACCTTGCCGGCGGTCGCGGGTGTCGCGCTGGTGGCGGCGGGGAACGTGCTGGCGTTGGGATGGAGGCGGTGAATGTCGGCGCAGGTATCGGTGACCTTGCCAGGGGCGTTGCTCGCGTTGTTTCCGGGCGCGCTGCCGCGGGTGGAGGTCGGCGCGGGGACGGTCGCCGAGGCGATGGATGCGCTGGAGGCGCGCTGGCCCGGGATGCGCGACCGGCTCTGTGACTCGCGTCCCGCCATCCGCCGCCACATCAACGTGTTCGTGGACGGCGAGCGTGCTGGCTTGGAGACGCCCCTGCGCGCGGGCGCCGATGTCGTGATCCTGACGGCGATCAGCGGCGGCTGAACTGCGGGGTCATGGGATGGGGGTTCGGGGGAAGGGCCTTGCGGCCCTTCCCCCGCGCTTGTGTCAGGCGACAGTCGCCCCGCGTTCGCGGAGGGCCGTGGCCATCGTCGATCCACCGACCGGAAGGGTGTTGGCGGTTGCGTCGAGCCGCGCCATGGTGCGCGGCGAACATGGAGGCATGGATGGGTGTCACAGGGCCGTGCGGCCAGGGTGCCGGACGATGAGCACGATCGTTGCCGAGGGCGCGCTCACGCCGGTCGCGTTCTGGTTCCTCCGCCACGGCGAGACCGACTGGAACGCGCGGTTCCTCAGCCAGGGCAACGTGGACGTGCCGCTGAACGCGCGCGGCATCGCCCAGGCCCGTGCAGCCGCCGAGCTGCTGAAGGGGCGCGGGATCGTCTCGATCGTGCATTCCCCGCTGGGCCGGGCGCGCGACACCGCGGCGATCGTCGCCGAGGCGCTGGGGCTGGACATGGCGGCCGATGACGACCTGCGCGAAGCCGCGTTCGGGGTGAACGAGGGCCAGCCCATGGGCGCGTGGTTCGCCGACTGGGTCGAGGGGCGCTTCACGCCCGAGGGGGGCGAGCCCTTCGCCGCGCTCCGGGCGCGGGCGGTGGCCGGGATGAACCGGGCGCTCGACCGGCCGCCGGCGGTGCTGGTGGTGGCGCACGGCGCGCTGTGGCGGGCGGTCCGCGGGGCGCTCGGGCTCGAGATCAATGTGCGGACCCCCAACGCCATGCCGCTGTATGTCGAGCCCCCCGCGGATGGCGGGTCGGCCTGGCGGCTGACGGCGCTTGCCGAGGCCGCGCCCCCGGCGTAGAAGGCGCCCGCGCGGCGGGCGAGGCGGTCCGCCGCGGACGCTATCGGCGCGGGCACCCCTGGAGGCCCGCGCTTGTCATTGGACCGACAGGAGCGAGCGATGGTCGAGGTCGTCACGATCGAGGCCGAGGCGCGCGGGCGGGCCGGCAAGGGGGCGGCACGCGCGACCCGGCGAGAGGGCAAGGTGCCCGGCGTCATCTACGGCGCGAAGCAGGATCCCAGGCTGATCGCGGTGGATCCGCGCGTCATCATGCGGGAGCTGCACCGGCACGGCTGGCGCTCGCGCTTCTACGACGTGAAGGTGGGCGAGGCGACCGAGCGGGCACTGCTGCGCGACGTGCAGTTCCACCCCGTCACCGACCGTCCGGAACATGTCGATTTCCAGCGTCTCGCGCCGGGTCAGGAGATCCGCGTGGCGGTGGAGGTCGCGTTCCTGAACGAGGGGCTGTCGCCCGGGCTGAAGCAGGGTGGCGTGCTGAACGTGATCCGCCACGAGATCGAGGTCTATTGCTCGGTCGATGACGTGCCGGAGCGGTTCGAGGTCGATCTGACCGGGCTGACCATCGGCACCTCGATTCACTGGAGCGCGGTGAAGGCGCCGGCGGGCGTGCGCCCTGTGATCGCGGACCGCGATTTCACGATCGCCTCGATCGCGCCGCCGACCAAGATGACCGAGGCGCCGGTCGGGGCCGAGGCCGCCGCCGCGGCCGCCCCCGCTGCCGCCGCGGCGCCCGCAGCCCAGAAGAAATAGTCCGGCGCGTGCATTCGGGGTTGGTGGGGCGGCCGAATGCACGCGCGTCCATCCTCGAGCCTGCTGCTCTGGGTCGGGCTGGGCAATCCCGGCCCGGAGTACGCGCGCAACCGTCACAACATCGGTTTCATGGCGGTGGACGCGATCGCGGCGCGGCACGGCTTCGCGCCGTGGCGCAATCGGTTCCGCGGTGTCGTGGCCGACGGGACGGTCGCGGGGCGGAAGGTGCTGGCGCTCAAGCCGCAGACCTACATGAACCTGTCGGGCGAGAGCGTGCAGGCGGCGATGGCGTTCTTCCGGGTGCCGCTCGACGCGGTGACGGTGTTCCACGACGAGCTCGATCTCGCGGCCGGCAAGGTGCGGGTGAAGAAGGGCGGCGGGAATGCCGGGCACAACGGGCTGCGCAGCATCACGCAGCACTGCGGCGGCCCGGATTTCTGGCGCGTGCGGCTGGGGATCGGCCATCCGGGCGACAAGGAGCGGGTGACCGGGCATGTGCTCGGCGATTTCGCGAAGTCGGACCGCGAGTGGGTCGAGACGCTGCTGGATCGGATCGCGGAGGCGGCGCCGTTCCTGGCGGAGGGCCGGCAGGATCAGTTCATGAACAAGGTGGCCGGGGGGACCACGCTGGTCCCCCCGGACCCCCCTGCATGAGGGGGCCGCTCCCGTTGGTCGCGGCCCGCGCCCCGACCAACGGGAGGGGCGCCCGCCAGGGGGGCGCGGGGGGCCTTGCGGCCCCCCGCCTGGTTCTCTGGAGAGCTTGATGGGCTTCAACTGCGGCATTGTCGGCCTGCCGAACGTCGGCAAGTCCACCCTGTTCAACGCGCTGACCCAGACCGCGGCCGCCCAGGCCGCGAACTACCCGTTCTGCACGATCGAGCCGAACGTGGGCCGCGTCGCCGTCCCCGATCCGCGGCTCGACACCCTCGCGCGCATCGGCAAGTCGGCGAAGATCATCCCGACCAGCCTGGAATTCGTGGACATCGCCGGGCTCGTCCGCGGCGCCTCCAAGGGCGAGGGGCTCGGCAACCAGTTCCTCGCCAATATCCGCGAGGTGGACGCGATCATCCACGTGCTGCGCTGCTTCGAGGACCCCGACATCGCGCACGTGGACGGCGCGATCGACCCGCTGCGCGACGCCGAGACGGTCGAGACCGAGCTCATGCTCGCCGACCTCGAAAGCCTGGAGAAGCGGATCACCGCGCTCACCAAGCGCGCCCGCGGCGGCGACAAGGACGCGGCCGCGCAGCTCGCCCTGATCGAAACGCTGATCCCCGCCCTGCAACGCGGCGAGCCGGCGCGCAGCGCCATCCCGCCCGGCCAGGAGACGGCCGCGCGCGCGCTCAATCTCATGACCACCAAGCCCGTGCTCTATGTCTGCAACGTCGAGGAGAGCGCGGCGGCCACCGGCAATGCCTGGAGCGCGCGTGTCGAGGCGATGGCCAAGGCCAAGGGCGCGGCGGCGGTGGTGGTCTCGGCCGCGATCGAGGCCGAGATCGCGCAGCTTCCGCCCGAGGAGAAGGGGCCGTTCCTGGAGAGCCTCGGGCTCGCGGACAGCGGGCTCGACCGGGTGATCCGGGCCGGCTACGCGCTCCTCGGCCTGATCACCTTCTTCACGGTCGGGCCGAAGGAGGCGCGCGCCTGGACGATCGTGCAGGGCACCCGTGCGCCGCAGGCCGCCGGCGTGATCCACGGCGACTTCGAGCGCGGCTTCATCGCCGCCGAGACGATCGCGTATGACGACTTCGTCGCCTGCGGCGGCGAGGTGGCCGCCAAGGAAGCGGGGAAGATGCGCGTCGAGGGCAAGGACTACGTGGTGCGCGACGGCGACGTGATGCTGTTCCGCTTCAACGTCTGAGCGTACCCGACCGGACAACGCGACCGGTCCATCCGTCCGCCGGCCGCAGCTTCATCGAAACTTCGCGTTCGAACCGCGCGACCGCCGCTAGCGTCCCTCCCGCCACCCACCGGGAGAGCCGCCATGACGACCTCGCGACGCAGTCTGTTCGCCGGCGCATCCGCGCTTGCCGCCGCCGGCCTGCTCGACCACCTGCCCGGCCGGGCCGCGCGCGCCGCCGAGCGGGTCGGGACGCTGAAGATCGCGCTGCTCGGCCTCGACACCGCCGATCCGCATCGCCACACCGGCTCGATCGCGGTGCAGCAGGTCTATGTCGAGGGCCTGACCAGCATCGCCGATGACGGCCGCGCGATCCCGTATCTCGCCGAGTCCTGGCAGGTCGAGGACGGGGGCAGGCGCTACGTCTTCCGCATCCGCGAGGGCGTGCGCTTCCATAACGGCCGCGTGATGACCGCCGAGGACGTGAAGGCGAATGCCGAGCGTGTGCGCGACCGCATCGGTCGCGGCTGGCTCTCGGCGCCGATGAAGCTCGTGACGAAGCTGGAGGCGCCCGATCCGCGCACCTTCGTCATGGAGATGAGCGAGCCCTATGGTCCACTGCTCAATCTGCTGTCCGAGCTCTGGATCCTCGCGCCGGAGAGCGACGGCTGGGCCGGCACGATCCGCCAGCCCATCGGCACGGGTCCGTTCAGGTTCACCCGCTGGGTGCCGAACGAGCTGTTCCGCGGCGAGGCGCATGACGGCTACTGGCAGGCCGGCCTGCCGCGCGCCGAGGCGGTGGAGTTCGTGCTGCGCGACATGGACGACCCGTCGCTCGCGCTGCGCGCCGGCGATCTGCACATCGCGCGCGCCCGCTTCGCCGCCCTGCCCGAGCTGCAGGCCGACCCGAACATCCAGGTCCAGTTCATGAAGGACACGACCTGGTATTTCTGGTCCTTCAACAACCGCCGCCCGCGCCCGCCCTTCGACCGCGTCAAGGTGCGCGAGGCGATCGCCTGCGCCATGGACAAGCCCGGGCTGATGCGGCTGATCGCGGGCGATGCGGGTGTGGTGACGAACCAGATGGCCGCCCCCGGCCAGTTCTACTGGGACGAGGCGCTGCACAAGGCCGACCGCCACGCCACGCCCGATCTCGACCGCGCCCGCGCGCTGCTGCGCGAGGAGGGCGTAGAGCCGGCGCGCACGGCGCTGCGGATCGTCTCCTGGCAGACCGAATACGCCCAGGCGGCGGCCCAGGCGATGCGGGGCCTGGGCTTCCAGGTGGAGCATGTCGCCCTCGACGACCTCGGCGCGCAGCGGCGGCTGAACGCCTATGACTGGGATCTCGCGCCCTTCGCGTCCGGGCCGAGGGCCGACATCTTCCTGCGCTACATCCGCATGCTGTCGGACGGGCCGAATGTCGGACTCTGGGGTGGGCCGCAGGATCCGGCCTTCGATGCCCTGGTCCGCCAGGCTGTCGCCGCGACCGATCTCGACCGGCGGCGCGCGCTCTATCTGGACGCATGGCGGCACGCGATGGACCGGTACTGGACCGTCGTGATCGGCCATGCCGCCGAGGCGATCGCCAACCGCCGGGAAGTGACCGGGTGGAGCCCCGGCTTCACCTGGGGCGCCAACCGCGTCGATGGCGGTGTGGCCTTCGCGAAGCTCGGCTGAGCGGAGCCTCTCCTCGCCCTGGCCCGCTCCGGCGCAGGGGCGCGCAGGGACGAGGGCGCACGCGGTTCACGATGCCCGAAGCGCCACTTTCCGGCTGGCGTCTCGCCGACAGCCTCGACGGACCGGCCTCGGCGCCGGTCTCGCCCTGGCGCGTGCCGCTGCTGCTGCTCGGCGCGGTGGCCCTGCTCGCGCTGCTCGGCCCGCTGATCGCGCCGCAGGACCCGCTCTGGCAGGACCTCGCGGCGCGCAACGTCTCGCCCCGGCCGGGCGCCTGGCTCGGCACCGACAATCTCGGCCGCGACGTGCTGTCCCGGCTGCTCGCCGGGGCGCGGATCACGGTGCTGGTCGCCTCCGGCGCGACGGCGCTCGCGCTGGCGGTGGGCGCCGCGCTCGGCCTCACCGCGCTCGCCGCCGGCGCGCTGCCGGCGAGCCTGGTGTTCGGCGTGATCGACCTGATCCGCGCCCTGCCGTCGGTGCTGCTCGGGCTCGCGCTGATGGTGGCACTCGGCACTGGTGTCGGGCCGGTGACCATCGCCATCGGCCTCTCCTTCGCGCCGACCTTCGCCGTGGTCGCGCGCCAAGCCTGGCTGCGCGAGCGCGCAGCCGCCTATGTCGAGGCGGCGGTGGCCTCGGGCACCCATCCGGCCGTGATCCTGCGCCGGCATATCGCGCCCAATGTGGCCGGCGCGCTGATCACCCAGGCGGCGATCATCCTGCCGCGCGCCGTCACCACCGAAAGTGTGCTGTCCTTCCTCGGCCTCGGCGTCTCACCCGAGACGCCGACCTGGGGGCGGATGATCGCCGCCGGGCTGCCCTTCGTCGAGCGCGCGCCGCACGCCGTGCTGGCCCCGGTGATCGCCCTGTCGGTGCTGACGCTGCTGCTGGCGTTGGCCGGCGACCGGATCCGCGCCGCCGCCGACCCCCTGCGGATGGGCACGCGCTGATGCGGCTCGCGGCCCCTGTACTGCGCCAGCTGCTGACGGCCGGCGCGATCGGCGTGCTGGTCTTCCTGCTGATGCGTGTCATCCCCGGCGACGTGGTCGACGTGCTCGGCATCGAGGGCGACCTGACCGAGGCGGAACAGCAGGCGCTCAGGATCGAGCTCGGCCTGGAC
The DNA here is from genome assembly GCF_000378465.1 of Elioraea tepidiphila DSM 17972. GTDB lineage: Bacteria > Pseudomonadota > Alphaproteobacteria > Acetobacterales > Acetobacteraceae > Elioraea > Elioraea tepidiphila. The sequence goes on along the minus strand of NZ_KB899920.1, from coordinate 98,198 downwards.
GCCGGGTGGGGGACGCAGTTCCTGCGCTGGGTCGGTGGTGCCCTCGCGGGCGATCTCGGCCTCAGCCTGCGCTACAACCGGCCGGTCGCCGAGATGATCGGCTACGCCCTGCCGCACACCCTGACGCTGGCGGCCCTGGCGCTCGGCCTTGGCTTGGCCCTCGGCGTCAGCGTCGCGGCGGTGGCCGCAGCCCGGCCTAGCGGCGTCTGGCCCGGACTCGTGCAGGTGCTGAATGTCTGGTCGATCGCCCTGCCGACCTTCTGCGTCGGGCTCGCCGGCATCCTGGTGTTCTCGATCTGGCTCGGCTGGCTGCCGGTGCGCGGACAGATCCTGATGCCGGTGCTGGTGCTGGGGATCGACATCGCCGGGCAGATCGCCAAGCCGCTGCACGAGGAGCTGAAGGAGATCCTCGCCACCCCCTTCATCCGCTCGGCGCGCGCCAAGGGCCTCGGGCCTGGCGCGATCGTGCTGCGCCACGTGCTGCCGAACGCAGCCGGGGTGCTGAGCGCGGTCTCGGGCCTGATTCTCGCCGGTCTCGTCTCGGGGGCGCTGACCATGGAGGTGCTGTTCGGCCTGCCGGGGCTGGGCAGCCTCGCGTTCCAGGCGATCGCCGGGCGCGACTGGACCGTGCTGCAATCGGTCGTCGTGCTGTTCGCGCTCGGCGTGATCGTGGCCAATCTGCTGGCCGACCTCGCGCACCGGCTTGCCGACCCGCGCGTGCGCTGAGCGCGGCCCAGCCCCGCGCGAGGCGCGCGAAGCTTGCATTTTCGGCCGCTCTCCGTCAGAAAGCCGCCGATCCGGAAGCGCGGCGCGGTCGAGGCGGTGGTGAGCACCCCCCGCCGGCCGCGCCCGCAGTTTTTCACGAGACCCCGCCCTGCCGGGGGCACGACCAGGAGGCCGCCGTGCCGCGCAACGTTCCGCTGTCGCGTATCCGTAACATCGGCATCACCGCGCATATCGACGCGGGCAAGACGACCACGACGGAGCGCATCCTCTACTACACCGGCCGCAGCCATAAGGTCGGCGAGGTGCACGAGGGCTCCACCACCACCGACTACATGGAGCAGGAGCGCGAGCGCGGCATCACCATCACCTCCGCCGCCGTGACCGCCGAGTGGAAGGACCACCGGATCAACATCATCGACACGCCCGGCCACATCGACTTCAACATCGAGGTGAACCGCAGCCTGCGCGTGCTCGACGGCGCGATCTTCATCATCGAGGGTGTCGCCGGCGTGCAGCCGCAGAGCGAGACCAACTGGCGCCTCGCCGACCGCTACAACGTTCCGCGCATCATCTTCATCAACAAGATGGATCGCACCGGCGCCGATTTCTACAAGGCGGTGCAGTCGCTGATCGACAAGCTCGGCATCGTGCCGCTCGAGGTCCAGCTGCCGATCGGCGCCGAGGACAAGTTCGTCGGCGTGGTCGATCTCGTCCAGATGAAGGCGATCGTCTGGGACGGTTCCGAACTCGGCGCCTCGTTCAAGGACGCGCCCATCCCGGCCGACCTGATGGAGAAGGCGAAGGAGTACCGCCAGAAGCTGCTCGACACCGCGCTCTCGGTCGATGACGCGGCGATGGAGGAGTATTTCGACAAGGGCGACGTCTCGGTCGAGACGCTGAAGCGCTGCATCAAGAAGGGCACGATCGCCGGCACCTTCCGCCCCGTGCTCTGCGGCACGGCGTTCAAGAACAAGGGCGTGCAGCCGCTGCTCGACGCGGTGCTCGACTACCTGCCGGCGCCGAACGAGGTGCCGGGCATCCGCACCGTCCCGCCCGAGGGCTCGGAGGAGGCGGGGCGCGAGATCGTCATCAGCGAGGATGCGCCGTTCACCGGCCTCGCCTTCAAGATCATCAACGACAAGTACGGCACGCTGACCTTCGTGCGCGTCTACTCGGGCGTGCTGCGCTCGGGCGACCAGGTCCTCAACACCACGAAGGGCAACAAGGAGCGCATCGGGCGGATGTTCCAGATGCACGCCGACAAGCGCGAGGAGATCAAGGAGGTCTATGCCGGCGACATCGCCGCCTTCATCGGCCTGAAGGACACCCAGACCGGCGACACGCTCGCCGATCCGTCCGACCCGGTGGTGCTGGAGCGCATGGCCTTCCCGGTGCCGGTGATCGACATCTCGGTCGAGCCCAAGACCAAGGACTCGATCGAGAAGATGACGCTCGGCCTGCAGAAGCTCGCGGCCGAGGACCCCAGCCTGCGCCTGCGCACCGATCAGGAGACGGGCCAGACCATCCTCTCCGGCATGGGCGAGCTCCATCTGGAGATCATCATCGACCGGCTGAAGCGGGAATACGGCGTCGAGGCGAATATCGGCGCACCGCAGGTGGCCTATCGCGAGACCATCACGCGCAGCCACACCGAGACCTACACCCACAAGAAACAGACCGGCGGGTCGGGCCAGTACGCCGAGGTCAAGATCGTGTTCGAGCCGCTCGACCGGAACGGCGGGGTGGTATTCGAGAACGCGGTGGTCGGCGGCGCGGTGCCGAAGGAGTACATCCCGGCGGTCGAGAAGGGCATCAAGGTGCAGGCCGAGACCGGCGTGCTCGCCGGCTTCCCCACCGTGGACTTCAAGTACACGCTGGTGGACGGCAAGTACCACGATGTCGACTCCTCGGCGATGGCGTTCGAGATCGCCGCCAAGGCGTGCTTCCGCGAGGGCATGAAGAAGGCGGGGCCGATCATCCTCGAGCCGATCATGGACGTGGAGGTGACGACGCCGCCGGATCACGTCGGCGACGTGGTGGGCGACCTCAACCGCCGCCGCGGCATGATCCAGAGCCAGGACATCCTGGGCACCTCGGTGATCGTGCGCGCGCACGTCCCGCTGTCCGAGATGTTCGGCTACATCTCGGACCTGCGCTCGATGTCGAAGGGGCGGGCGTCGTTCACGATGCAGTTCCACCACTACGACCCGGTGCCGCGGAACATCGCCGAGCAGATCATGGCGAAGTCGGCCTGACCCTCACCCTGCCCCTCTCCCGCCCTGCGGGAGAGGGTCACGGTGCGGGCGCGGCCCGCAGGTCGTTCCTGATCAGATCCGACGCCTTCTCGGCCAGCGCATAGACCGTCGCGTTGGTGTTGGCGCTGATCATGTCGGGGAAGGAAGAGGCATCGGCCACCCACAGCGCGCCGAGCCCGCGCACGCGCAGCCCCGGGTCGAGCACGGCCAGCGCGTCGCCCTCGGGGCCCATGCGGCACGTGCCGCAGGGGTGATACGTGGTCGACCCGTAGGCGCGCGCGAAGGCCAGCAGCGCCTCGTCGCTCTCGGCCTCCGCGCCCGGCAGCGTCTCGTCCCCGCGATACGGGTCGAGCGGTGTCTGGCCGATCCAGCGCCGGCAGAAGCGGATGCCCCAGAGCAGCGCACGCCGGTCCGCCTCGGCGGTCAGGTAGCCGGGCCGGATCGACGGTGCGGCGGCCGGGTCAGGCGAGACGATCTCCACCTCGCCGACGCTCTCCGGCCGGTGCTGCCAGACCCCCATCGACACGCCCGGCTCGTCCTCCAGCGCCCCGAAGGTGCCCTGCCGCCATGAGCCGGGCGCGACCACGGCCTGGATGTCCGGGCTCTCCAGCCCTTCGCGCGAACGCGGGAAGCAGAGGATCATGCCGGGCGAGCAGGTCAGGATGCCGCGCCCGCCGAAGGCCCATTTCGCCACCTCCCAGGCGAGCCTGAGCCCGCGGCTCCGTTCGTTCGCGGTGCCGACATTGCGCACGCGCCAGGCCATGCGCACGAGGTAGTGGTCCTGGAGATTGCGCCCCACGCCGGGCAGGTCGTGCAGCACGGGAATGCCGTGGCGCGCGAGCAGTCCGCCCGGGCCGATGCCCGAGAGCTGGAGGATCTGCGGCGAGCCGATCGCGCCGGCGGCCAGCACGACGCCGCGCGCGGCCGAGATCGTCTCGCGCCGTCCGGCCCGCTCGATCTCCACGCCGCGCGCGCGTCCGCCCTCCACCATCACGCGCCGGCAGAGCGCCTCGGTGATGACCGTCAGGTTCGGCCGGCCGATCGCCGGGTCGAGATAGGCGGTCTTGGCCGAACTGCGCCAGCGGCCGCCGCGCGCCTGCTGCGTCCAGGCGACCCCGTCCTGCACCCGGCCGTTGTAATCCTCGAGATAGGGCAGCCCCATCGCCTGCGCGGCGGCGATGAACGCCTCGAGCAGCGGTCCGCGATCGATCACCTGCTCCACCGCCACCGCGCCGTCGCGGCCGCGTTCCGGATCGCGGGCGGCCTCGTATCGTTCCGAGCGGCGGAAATACGGCACGAGATCGTCGTAGGACCAGCCGAGGCAGCCCTTCTGCGCCCAGCGGTCATAGTCCTGCGGCTGGCCGCGGATATGGATCATGCCGTTGATCGCCGAGGAGCCGCCGAGGCCCCGCCCGCGCGGATAGAGGATGGCGCGGTTGCCGCTCTCGGGGTCGGGCGTGGTGCGGTAGCCCCAGGTGAGGCCGCGATGCTCCATCAGCCGCGCATAGGCCGCCGGGATGCGCGTGTAGGGATGCCCGCCCGCGCCGCCCGCCTCGATCAGCGTCACCTTCAGCGAGGGATCGGCGGAGAGCCGGTTGGCGAGCACGCAGCCGGCGCTGCCCGCGCCCACGATCACGATGTCGGCGTCCATGCGCGAAGGCTAGCGGCTGGGCCGTGCCGGGTCGATCCGGGGACGACCGGCTACTTGAAGCACTCGATCAGCACGGTCGAGGGGTGCGCGATCTCGCCCACCTCGGCGGCCGGGTAGTGCGCGATCGACGGCGACCGGCGCGCCTGCACGCCGTTCTGGCGCAGGAACTCCAGGGCCACGCTGCCCTGGATGGCGATGTTGACGTTCTGCGGCAGGTCGCCCGTGCGCTCGGCCACGCGCAGCGCGGCGAGCTTGGCGACGATCACGCCGAGCACATTGCCCGCCCGGTCGAGCAGCGGCCCGCCCGAATTGCCCGCCTGCACCGGCGCCGAGATGATCATGGTGTTCGGATCGTCGCGCAGCCCCGTCAGCGCGCTGATCTCGCCCGTGGTCAGCGTCGGCCCGGAGCCGAGAATGCCGGTGAGCGGGAAGCCGTAGGTGACGACCTCGTCGCCGCGGCGCGGTGCCCCCTCGCGGAAGGCGAGGGCGGGTCCGAGGTCGCGCGGGCCGGAGAGGATCGCGAGGTCGCGGCGCGCATCGCGCGGGCCGATGCCGAGATCGACCCGCCGCCGGTTCGCGAGCACGCCGACGACGCGCTGGCAGCCGTCGATCACGTGATGGTTGGTCAGCACCCGCCCCTCGGCGACGATGAAGCCGGTGCCGGTGCTGGCGCGCCGCTGCTGGGCCGGCGGCGGCGCGTCGGAGGGCGGGCGGGCGGGACCCGGGGTGACGCCCGTCGGCAGCGGCACCGGGCGGTCGACGCCCGGCGGCGGCTTGTCGTTTCCGGTCCGCGGCGCGCCGGGCCGGGGCGGGGGGGCGGCCGCGACCGGCGGCGGCGCCGCACCGATCGGCGGTGGCTTCCCGTTCGTCCCGCCGCCCTGCGCGCCGACCGCCCGCCCGAGCGCGGCCATGGTCGGCCGATCGGGCTCGCCGGTGACGGGCAGGCCGGTGTCGCGCTGGAACGCGGCGATCGCCTGGCGCGTACGCGGCCCCATCACGCCGTCGGCGGCGCCGGGGTCGTATCCGAGAGCCGCCAGCGCGCGCTGCGCGGCGGCGATCGAGGTCGGTTCGACCTCCGCCTGCGCCGGCGCGGCGTGGCCCGGCCGCTGCGGGGGCGCCTGGGTGAAGAACACCTCGCGCGTCGCGCAGACATTGGCGCGCGGCCAGTCCATCACGCGGCCGCTCGCCAGCACCATGCGCAGATCCACGCTGCACCCGGGCGCTGCGGTCTGGACGCCGGCGCCGGCGGGCAGTTGCCGCCCCGCCAGCAGGTTCCGCCCGCCGCCGACATAGAGGCCGATCGCCGGCTCGCCGGTGCGGTTGAAGATGCGGAACGAGGTCTCCTGCGCGGCCGCGGGCGAGGCGATCAGCACGGCGAGGGCAAGGGCGAGGCCACGCATGCGGGAAGAATGGAACGGGCGTGGCGCGAGTCAACTGACAGCCGGGGGAGCGCACGAGGGCGCGTGCCGGCGCTTGCTGGCATCGGGTATATGTTTACCGGCTCGTAAGCCGTCGTCTCCGATCCTGCGCCGGCATGCGCGAGACCACAGGAGGAAAGATCCGGATGTCGATGGTCCATGCGTTCTGCAACGACCCCAAGACCTTCATGGAGACGCATGTCGTCTACGTGATCGTGCCGAACCAGACCGAGGGCCTGGTGGACGTCACGGTCGAGGAGCGGCCGAACTCCGTCGTGACCAACAATCCCGATGCGAAGGTGTTCCGCCTGCGCCTGGCGCGGCCCGACGATCCGGTCTCGATCCCCGCCTATTTCTGTCCCTACGAGCAGAACAACATCAAGGCGACGACGCTCGGCAACCTGGCGCTCTGGATGTTCACCCCGACCATGGACGGCTGCACGCTCGGCATCGGCAGCCAGGGCCCCGGCGCGAACGGCACGGTGCGGGTCTGCCACGTCAACATGGCGCGGGCGGGCACCGCGATCGAAAGCCTCGGCATCGACGCCGGGCGGGCGCAGCAGGCCAAGCTGCAGCGCAACGTCGCGCTCTCGGAGGTCGGCCGGGGCGGCACACTGGTCGAGCCGATGACCTACATGAGCGAAGGCAACACCGGCTACGTGCTGAAGGCCACCACCTTCGGCACCCACCCGCTGGAGCGGCCCTGGCGCTTCTACACGCTGCGCTACCGCTACACCGGCAACAGCTTCTTCCACGGCGGGGTGCACGCGCACCCCTGACCGGGGCCGTGCCTCAGCGTGTGCCGAGGATCGTCCCGGTCAGGCTGCGCGGGTCGCGCCGCGGCCAGCGGCCGAGTTCCACCGCGGCGAGGAAGTCGGCCACCGCGGCGTTGAAGGCGGCCGGCTCCTCCAGGTTCAGCGTGTGCCCGGTGCAGGGCAGCACGACCAGGCCGGAGGTCGGGATGCAGCGCTTCATGAACAGGCTCGCCTCCAGGCAGGGATCGTCCTCGTCGCCGGTCATGATCAGGCTGGGCACGCTGAGCGCCTTCATCCCCTCGGCGAGGTCGAACACCGAGGGCCGGCGCTTCTGCACGCCCCTGAGCGTGTTCGCCGCACCCTTCGGGTCGTGCTCGGCGAGCTGGGCCATGAACTCGGCGTAGCCGCGCGGGTCCTTGTTCTCGTACTGCACCCGGGTCGGTCCGCGACCGTAGCTGCCGGCGGCCTCCGCGGCGGGCAGGGTCTCGAAGCGGCGCGCCGCCACCTCGCACTCCTCGGCGAACTGGGCGCGCTTGTCGGCCGGCGCGCCGTAGCCCACGCCCGCGATCACCAGCGACTTCGCCCGGTGCGGGTAGGCGAGGCCGAAATGCAGGGTCGCGAACCCGCCCATCGAGATGCCGACGATATGCGCGCCCTGGATGCCGAGCTGGTCGAGCACGTCGCGGATGTCGTCGCGCGCGCGCGCCTGGGAGTAGGCCTCGGGCGAGGCGGGCACGTCGGAGGGCGGGTAGCCGCGCGCGTTGAAGGTCACGCAGCGGTAGCGACGCGCGAAGTACCGCACCTGCGGCTCGTAGCTGCGGCAGTCGCCGGCGAATTCGTGCACGAACACGATCGGCGCGCCGTGGCCGGTGTCCTCGACGTGCAGCGTCACGCCGTCCGTTGTGGTGATGCGCATGGGGTCCCCTCAGAACGCGCGGCTGCGGCTGGCCATGCCGCCATCGATCTGCACGATCGTGCCGCTGGTGTAGCCGGAACGGGGGCTCGCCAGGAACGCCACCATGTCGCCGATCTCCTCCGGTGTGGCGGCGCGCGAGAACGGCATCGGCGCGAGCAGGTCGCGCCAGCGCTCCGGATCGCCGAACCGGTCGGCCGCCTTCTTGCGCGTCAGCGTCACCAGGCGGTCGGTGGCGACGGGGCCGGGCGAGAGCCCCACCACGCGCATCCCGTCGGCCGGCGCGCCGCCGCCGAGCGAGCGCGTGAACGCCTCGAGCGCGGCATTGCCTGCGACACCGCAGATATAGGCCTGGTCGAGCGTGGCGGCCGCGTTGCCGATCACGTTGACGATCACGCCCGACCGCTGCGCGAGCAGCGGGTAGAAGGCGCGGCACATGTCGATGTAGCCGAACACCTTGAGCTTCCACGCCTCGCGCCACGTGGTGCCGTCCACCTGCTGGAGCGACCCGCCCGGGATCGCGCCGGCGTTGTTCACCAGGATGTCGATCTCCGGGAAGCGCCGCGCGAGCTCCTCGGCCGTGCCCTGCACCGCGATGTCGGCGGCATGGGCGCGCGCGCGCACCTGGTGGCGGCTGCGGATCTCCTCGGCCGCGGCATCGAGCGCCGCCTGGGTGCGCGAGACCAGGATCACGTGGCAGCCCTCGGCGGCGAGGCTCTCGGCGGCGGCGCGGCCGATCCCCTTCGACCCGCCGGTGATCAGCGCGGTCTTGCCGCGAACCCCGAGATCCATCGGTCCTCCCATGCGAAAGCGTGCCCCCGCATGCCAGCCCATCGCGGCGCGGCTGGCAAGCGTGGCCGGCTGCCCCATGTTCTGTCGCATGTGGACCGTTCCCGCCGCGATTCCCCGCACCGCGCTCGTCACCGGAGGCTCGAAACGGATCGGCCGGGCGATCGCGCTCGCCCTCGCCGAGGCGGGGTTCGACGTGGCGATCCAGTTCCGCACCAGCGCGGCCGAGGCCTCCGCCACCGTCGAGGCGATCGGGGCGCGCGGGAGGCGGGGCGTGGCGCTCGCCGCCGATCTCGCGCGCGAGGCGGAGGTGGCCCGGCTGGTGCCGGCGGCCGCCGAGGCGCTGGGACCGGTCGGCGTGCTCGTGAACAACGCCTCGGCCTTCGAGCGCGACGAGTGGGACGACGGCACGCGCGCCTCCTGGGACGCGCATCTGGAGCCCAACCTGCGCGCGCCCTTCGTGCTGACCCAGGCCATGGCGCGCGCGCTCCCGGCCGGGGCCGAGGGCGCGGTGATCAACCTGCTCGACCAGCGGGTGTGGAACCTCACCCCCCATTTCGTCAGCTACACCGTGAGCAAGGCCGCGCTCTGGACCCTGACGCGGACCCTCGCCCTGGCGCTCGCGCCGCGCATCCGCGTCAACGGCATCGGCCCCGGCCCGACCGTGCCCAGCCCGCGCCAGACGCCGGAGCAGTTCGCGCGCCAATGCGCCTCGGTGCCGCTCGGGCGCGGCGCCTCGCCCGAGGAGGTGGCGCGCGCGACGCTCGCCATCCTTGCGCTGCCGTCGATGACGGGGCAGATGATCGCGCTGGACGGCGGGCAGCACCTGCACTGGGCGCCCGCGCGCGAGGCGCCGGAGGAATAGCCGCCGGTCGCGCCGGAAAGGACGGCAGGACGATGGATCACGGCGCGGAGCGGCGGCTCGCCGATGCGGCGCTCGGGCTCAGGCATGTGTTCGTGCGCGGCCTCACGCTCGAAGCCTCGATCGGGGTGCACGGCCACGAGCGGCTGACGCGCCAGCCGGTGCGCATCGGTGTCGAGCTCGCGGTCGAGGACGACGGGGCGCGGCCGATGTCGCGCGCGCCGGTCGGTCGCGACGACCTCGCGCGGGTGGTGGACTACGAGCGCGTGGCGGGGCTCGCGCGCGCGATCGTCGCCGACGGGCACGTGATGCTGGTGGAAACGCTCGCGGAGCGGATCGCCGAGGCGTGCCTCTCAGACCATCGCGTGCGGATCGTTCGCGTTACGGTTGAGAAGCCCGAGGCGCTGCCGGACGCGGATTCCGTGGGCGTTACGATCGAGCGGAGACGGGCTTGACGTGTCGGGCGGAAGTTGTCCACTGCCGGCCGAGTCTGCGGATGCGCCCCGTCTGACGGTCATTCTGCCGGCTATACGACGGTTTCGTTTCAGGGGGCCGATGCAAAATCCTTGAAAAACAAATGATTGAATTTCTTTGCCCAAGAAGTGGGCAAACCGAGGGAGCCCTAGCGAAAGGCCGGACTCGCGACGCCGTGAGACCCTTCCCCACAGAGTTGTCCACAGACTCGGTGGATACCGACGGCACGTCTGTCGGTTGCTTGACGCTGCGCAGACGCTTCCGATGACGCGAGATCAGGCCGGCGATACGTCTTCAACCCCGGCGCGGGGCGCTGCCGTGATCGAGGCGGCGCTGCCCACCTTGCCGCCCGGGCCGGGTGTCTACCGCATGCTCGATGCCAAGGGCGAGGCGCTCTATGTCGGCAAGGCCAAGAGCCTCCGCAAGCGCGTGCCCGCGTATGCGCAGCCGGCCCGCCTGCCCGAGCGGTTGCGCCGCATGGTGATGGAGACCGTCGCGGTGGAGGTGATCACCACCCACACCGAGGCCGAGGCGCTGCTGCTCGAGAGCAACCTGATCAAGCGCCTCAAGCCGCGTTTCAACATCGTCCTGCGCGACGACAAGTCCTACCCTTGGGTGATGCTGACGGGCGACCACCCGTTCCCGCAGCTCGCCAAGCATCGCGGCGCGCAGAGCCGCAAGGGCGACTATTACGGCCCCTATGCCTCGGCCTGGGCGGTGAACCAGGCGGTCACCGCGCTGAGCCGGGCCTTCCTGCTGCGCACCTGCTCGGACACGGTGTTCGCCAACCGCACGCGGCCCTGCCTGCTCTATCAGATCAAGCGCTGCTCGGCGCCCTGCGTCGGCCGGATCGATCAGGCCGCCTATGCCGGGCTGGTGGCCCAGGCGAAGCGGTTCCTCGAAGGCGACACCACCGCCCTGCAACAGGAGCTCGCCGCCCAGATGGAGCGCGCCGCCGAGGCGCTCGACTTCGAGCGCGCGGCCACGATCCGCGACCGCATCCGCGGGCTGACGCATGTCCAGTCCACCGACGTGGTGAACCCGGGCGAGCTCGGCGATGCCGACGTGATCGCCTGCCACATGGCCGGGGGCCAGTCCTGCGTGCAGGTGTTCTTCATCCGCGGCGGGCGCAACAACGGCAACCGGGCGCACTTCCCCGCCCATGCCAAGGGCGAGGACGAACCATCTGTTCTTGCGGCATTCCTTGGGCAGTTCTACGACGACAAGCCGCCCCCGCGCGCGGTGCTGCTGTCCCACCGCATCCCCGAGGCCGATCTCGTCGCCGAGGCGCTGAGCCTGAAGGCCGGTCGCAAGGTCGAGCTCGCCGTGCCCCAGCGCGGGCCCAAGCGCGCGGTGGTCGAGCACGCGCTCCAGAACGCGCGCGAGGCGCTGGAGCGCCGGCTCGCCGAGGGCACCGCCCAGGCCGTGCTGCTGGAGGGGGTGGCGCGGGTGTTCGGTCTCGCCGCCCCGCCCGAGCGGATCGAGGTCTTCGACAACAGCCACACCATGGGCCGCGAGCCCTATGGCGTGATGATCGTCGCCGGCCCCCAGGGCTTCGTGAAATCCGCCTACCGCAAGTTCGCGATCAGGGGTCCGGTCCAGCCGGGCGACGACGTCGCCATGATGCGCGAGGTGCTGGAGCGCCGCTTCGGCCGGGCGCTGAAGGAGCACCCCGACCGCGACCCCGGCACCTGGCCCGATCTGGTGCTGATCGATGGCGGGCAGGGCCAGCTCTCGGCCGCGCGCGAGACGCTCGCCGGACTCGGGGTCGAGGACATCCCCCTGGTCGCGATCGCCAAGGGGCCCGACCGGAACGCCGGGCGCGAGCGGTTCTTCGCCGAGGGCCGCGAGCCGATCGAGCTGCCGCCGCGCGACCCCGTGCTCTACTACCTCCAGCGCCTGCGCGACGAGGCGCATCGCTTCGCCATCACCACGCACCGCGCCGGCCGCCAGAAGGCGATGGGACGGTCGGGGCTCGATGCGATCGAGGGGGTGGGTCCGGCGCGCCGTCGCGCGTTGTTGAACCACTTCGGCTCGGCGCGCGGGGTGGCCGCCGCCGGGCTTGCCGCGCTGGAGGCCTGCCCGGGCATCGACCGCGCGCTCGCCCGCCGGATCTACGAGCATTTCCATCCCGGCGCCGGCCCCGATACACTGCCCCGCAGCGGCTGACCTCCCGGGGATCTCGTGCCGAGCGACCTGCCCAATCTGCTGACCCTGTCGCGCATCGCCGCGATCCCGCTGATCGTCGGATTGTGCCTGATGCGCTGGCCCGCGGCCGATCTGGCGGCCTGCGCGGTGTTCACGGCCGCGGCGCTGACCGACTGGCTGGACGGGCATCTCGCGCGTCGCCGCCGCTCCACCTCCGAGTTCGGCCGGATGCTCGACCCGATCGCCGACAAGCTGCTGGTGGGCGCGGTGCTGATGCTGCTCGCCGGGCTGGGGCGGCTCTCGGATATCGGCCTGATCGCCGCGGTGGTGATCATGCTGCGCGAGATCCTGGTCTCGGGCCTGCGCGAGTTCCTCGCCGGGCTGTCGCAGGGCCTGCCGGTCAGCCGGCTCGCCAAGTGGAAGACCGGCGTGCAGATGACCGCGCTCGGGATGCTGGTGGCGGGCGATGCCTCGGCGCGGCTGCTCGGCCTCGGTTTCCTGCCCGTGGGCCTGCTCGGCGAGGCGCTGCTGACGCTCGCCGCCGCGCTGACGCTGATCACCGGCTGGGACTACCTGGTGGCGAGCCTGCGCCACGTGCGGGGCGCGGCCGCGGCCGAGTGAGACGCTTGCGGGCCGCGCGCCGATGGCACACATCTCTGCCGGCGCGCGCGAGGAGGGACGAATGCGACGAGCGATCGCGGGCTGGGCGACCCTGGCGGCCTGCGGCCTTCTGGTTTCGGGCTGCGGCGGGTTCTCGGGCTCCGGCACCGGGTTCGGCGGCTTCGGCACGGCGCGCGCGCCGATGGCGCCGGCCGAGAGCTACACCCAGCAGCGCCTGAGCGGCGGGGCGGACACCGTGCAGCCCCTGGAGGTCGACACCTCGGTGCAGTGGCCGCGCGACACGCTGGAGCGCGCCTCGGTCTTCGAGACCGAGGAGGAACGGCGCGCGCGCGAGCGGCAGGCACGGCGTCCGCCCGGCTCGCCCGCCCCCGCCCCCGCGCCGCGGGCCGAGCGGCAGGACCCGGCCGCCATCGTCGATCGCGTGCCGCCGCGCGCGGTCGCGACCCCGGAGCCGGACCGGCGCGGCCAGGCGATTCCCGGCGCGCCGCCCGGCACGGTCACCACCGGCGGCACCGATCGCACCGGCACCTTCGGCGGCCCGGCCGGCAGCGGCACCACGGTGCGCGACGGCGGCACCATGACGCTGATGGGCGCGGACGGGCAGATCAGGACCGTGCCGGCGCCGCGCTGAGGCGGGGATGAAGGTGCTCTACTTCGCCTGGCTCAGGCAGAAGATCGGTGTGGCGGAGGAGGAGATCACGCCGCCCGAGAGCGTGCGCGACGTCGCCGGGCTGATCGACTTCCTCGCCGCGCGCTCGCCCGGCCACGCCGCGGCCTTCGCCAACCGGGCCGTGGTGCGCTGCGCGGTGAACCAGGACTTCGCGGCACCCGATGCGCCGGTGCGCGCGGGCGACGAGGTGGCGTTCTTCCCGCCCGTCACCGGGGGCTGAGATGGCGCGTGTCGTCGTGCAGGAGGCGCCGTTCGACGTGGGCGCGGAACTCGCCGCGCTGACCGCGGGGCGCGCCGACGTGGGCGGCATCGGCCTGTTCGTCGGCACGGTGCGCGACACCGCCCAGGGGCGGCCGATCACGGCGATGACGCTGGAGCACTATCCCGGCATGACCGAACGCGCGCTCGCCGCGATCGTGGCGGAGGCGCAAGCGCGCTGGCCGCTCGCCGGTTGCACGGTGATCCACCGCGTCGGACGGCTGACGCCGGGCGAGGGGATCGTGCTGGTCGCGGCGGCCTCCGCGCATCGCCAGGCCGCGCTGGAGGCGACGGCGTTCCTGATCGACTGGCTCAAGACCAAGGCGCCGTTCTGGAAGCACGAGGAGTTCGCCGAGGGCGGCGGGCAGTGGGTCGAGGCGCGCGCCGAGGACGACCGGGCGGCGTCGCGCTGGGCGGGGTAGCGGACGGCGCGCCGCGATCAGTGTGTCCGGGCCGCGAAGCGCCGCCGCAGGATCCTGCGCGCGGTCTCCTCGCGCCCGGCGCGCAGGCAGGCGGCGATCGCGGTGTCCTCGATCATGTCGCGCTGCGCGCCGCTGCCGCCGATCCGCGCGGCGTCCGGCAGGGCGGGCACGAGCAGGTCGGCCGCCTCGTCGAACGCCCCCGCCGCATACGCGGCGAAGCCGCGGCAGAGCGCGGCCACCACCGGCCCCGCCGGCAGCTTTCCGGTCTCCAGCAGGGCCTCCAGCGCCTCGATCCGCCGCGCCAGCGCCTCGCGCCGTCCGGTGACGGCCTCCAGCAGCGCGGCGTGCAGATCGGCGAAGGCGAGTCCGGCATTCGGGAAGCGCTCCGCCGCGTAGGCGGCCACGTCCTCCCACGGCAGCGTCCGGACGGGATCGCGCAGCATCACCCGCCACAGCAGCGAGGCGCCGTCGGTGAGCGTGTTCAGGGGCGGCGCCTGCGACACGGACGGCGCGATGCGGCTCTCGTAGAGCGCGAGCGCGGTCGCGACATCGTCGCGTTCGAGCGCGAACAGCGCCAGGTGCCAGGCGAGATGCGCGTTCAGCGTGCCGGATCGGTCGTAGTGCGGCAGGAACGTCTCGGTCTCGTGCCGGCCGGCCTCGATCTCGCCGCGGTCGAGGCGCGTGTGGGCCAGCGCATGCGCGGCATTGGCGTTCAGCGGACGCAGCTCCAGCGCGCGCAGCAGGCGACGCTGGCCCGCCTCCAGCGCGCCGGCTTCGGCATAGGACCAGCCGATATAGCCTTCGAACCACCAGTCATCCGGGTAGTGCGGCGCGACCGCGTCGCACAGCGCCGCGCGCGCCCGGTCGTGGTCGGGCCGGCCGGAGAAGGCGTAGAGCCCGAACGCGCCGAGCGGCAGCGACAGCACGAGCGCATCGCGCGGATGCGCGGCGATGTGGGCGAGCGACGCGGCGAGCGCGCCCGCCCCGTCGCCGGCGAGCGCGCGCTCCAGGATCGCGACCTGCGACGCCTCGCGCCCGGTCGCGCCGTCGAGCGTGCTGCGCGCGGCCGCGATCGCCTGCTTCGCCTCGGCGACGCGGCCCAGGATCTGCAACTGGCGGGCGCGTGCGGCATGCCCGGCGGCGAAGCGCGGATCGGCGGCGAGCGCGCGGTCGAAGGCGTCGAGCGCGCCCGGCCAGGCGGCGAGCATCAGGTCGAGGCCCGCGCGATACGCCTCGGCCGCCTCGGCGCTCGCGGTGGTGATGCGCAGCCCGCGCTGGTCCTCGTGCATCGCCGTGCCCCCTTCAGTCGCGATAGCCCCGGAACCCATCGAGCCGCCAGAGCGTGTAGGACAGCACGGCATCGCGATGCGTCGGCACGGTCAGCCGCGCGATCCGCGCCGCCTGCGCGAACCGCCCGGTCACGTCGGGCGCCTCGGCGCGGCGCGTGACGAACAGGAACGGGCCCGGCTCGCCCGGCTCCAGCGCGGCCGTCAGCTCGAACTCGTTGCGCGCCACGCCGTCGGGATTCCACATCAGCGCATCGAGCGGATGCGGCCGCACGTAGTAGATCAGCGTCGCCATGTCGCGGCGCTGCTCGAACAGGAAGCGCGCGTCGCGGTGTTCGGCGGCGGCGCGCGCGACCGCTTGGCCCAGCACGTCCCAGCCGCGCTGGCGCATCCACGGATCGGCGCGGCGCGGCAGCTCGATGCCGGCGGCGGAGAGGGCAGGCGGCAGGCCGAACAGCAGCAGGGCCGCCACCACATGCAGCGCCACCGAGGCGCGGATCAGCAGCGGCCGCGCCCGCGTGAGCGCCCAGGCCACCACCAGGATCGTGCCGGCGGCATAGATCGGCGCGGCCCAGTTCGCGTTCGCGCGCGACAGGAAGGACTGCGTCACCATGATCGCACCGAGCGGCACCACGAACAGCGCGAGCATCCGCGCGCGCTCCTCGCGCCATGTGCCGGGCCGCGTCAGCACCCACAGCAGGGTCGCGAACAGGATCGGGCCGAACACGCCGAACTGCGCGCCGACGAACTCGCCGGCGCTGATCGGGTTGAACGACACGCCGCGCGCGAGGTTGGTGTTCTCGCCGACATGGCGCAGGGTGGCGAACTGGTGGGCGAGGTTCCAGATCAGGTTCGGCGCCAGCACGGCGAGCGCGAGCGCGCCCCCGATCCACGGCCCTGGCCCGCGCAGCAGCGCGCGCGCCGGGCGGTCCAGCAGGAACCACAGCACGAGCGACAGCACGAACCCCGCCATCGCGTATTTCGCGAGCAGCCCGACCCCGACCGAGAGCCCGAGCAGCGCCCACCAGCGCGGCGCTGCCTCCTCGCGCAGCCGCACCAGCGCGTAGAGTGCTGCGGCCCAGGCGGTCAGCAGCGGCGCATCCGTGGATGCGATGGTGGAGGAGACCGAGACCGCCGGCAGCGTCGCGTAGGTGAGGGCGGTCCAGAACCCGATGCGCCGGTCGAACAGCCGCGTCGCGGCCGCGCCGAGCAGCAGCGCGGTCGCCGCATGAAGCAGCGGCGAGGCGAGCCGGACGCAGCCCTCGCCGTCGCCGCAGAGTGCGGTGGTGCCGGCGATCAGCCAGGCGATCAGCGGCGGCTTGCTGTAGTAGCCGAGCCTCAGGTCCTGGGCCCAGACCCAGTATTGTGCTTCATCGGCGTAGAGGTTCGGCTCGTTGGTGGCGAGCCAGACCACGCGCAGCAGCGTGATGGCGGCGACGGCGAGGAACGGATGCACGAGCGGCTGATAGCGGAATTCCCGGCGCACGGCCATGCGACCGAGCCCTGCGACCTCTCGGCCGTCGCGGCGCGGGCGCTGATCGGGGCGAAGCGCCTCTCGCCGAGCGAGCTCGTCGAGTCCTGCATCGCCCGCATCGAGCGGGTGAACCCGGCCGTCAACGCCGTGGTCGCGACCTGCTTCGAGCGCGCGCGCGCCGAGGCCCGCGCCGCCACCGAGGCGGTGATGCGCGGCGACGATCTCGGCCCGCTGCACGGCCTGCCGCTCGGCGTGAAGGACCTGAACGACACCGAGGGGCTGGTGACCACCTACGGCTCGCCGCTCTACCGCGATCACGTGCCCGCGAAGGACGAGCTCATGGTCGCGCGGCTGCGGCGCGCGGGCGCGATCGTGCTCGGCAAGACCGCGACCCCCGAGTTCGGCGCCGGCGGCAACACCACGGTGAACCCCGTGCACGGCTACACCCGCAACGCCTTCGACCCCGCGCGCGCCTGCGGCGGCTCCTCGGGCGGGTCGGGTGTGGCGCTCGCCTGCGGCATGATGCCGCTCTGCACCGGCTCGGACAGCGGCGGATCCTTGCGCAAGCCCGCGACCTTCTCGGGGGTCACGGCGATCCGCCCGACGGTCGGGCTCGTGCCTTCCGAGCGGCGGCGCATCGGCTACACCCATTTCAGCGTGCAGGGGCCGATGGCGCGCACGGTGGAGGATTGCGGGCTGATGCTCTCGGTCATGGCGGGGCGCGACATCGCCGACCCGCTCTCCTACGACGTCGATGCGCGAAGCTTGCGCGACCTGCCGGAGGTCGATCTCGCGCGGCTCAGCGTCGCCGTCTCGGTCGATTTCGGCTGGGCGCCGGTGGAGCATGGCATCCGCGCGGTGTTCGAGCAGCGGCTGGCGCGCTTCGCCGCCGTCTTCGCGCGCTGCGACCGGCACGATCCGGGGCTCGAGACCGCGCTCGACGTGTTCTGGATCCTGCGCGGGGTCTACTTCCTCGCCGCGCATCTCGACCGCTACCGCAACCACCGCGACCAGCTCGGGGCGAACATCGTCACCAATGTCGAGGCCGGCCTCGCCATGACCGCGGAGCAGATCGCCTGGGCCGAGGCCGAGCACACGCGGCTCTATCGCGGCTTCCAGCGCCTGTTCGACGACTACGACCTGCTGATCACGCCGGGCCAGCCGATCACGCCGACGGCGGTCGAGCAGCGCAACGTCACCGCGATCAACGGCCAGCCCATGAAGAACTACATGCACGCCTCGGGCCTGACCTCGGCGCTGACCCTGATGGGTAACCCCTGCGTCTCGATCCCGTGCGGGCGCGACCATACCGGGATGCCGTTCGGGCTGCAGATCTGCGGGCCGATGAAGGGCGACGCGGTCACGCTCGGGGCCGCGCGGGCGCTGGAGCGGCTGTTCGCGGCCGATCCCGAACTCGCCCGGCCCGTGCCCGACCTCGCGGTGCTGCTGAGGGCGGCCTGATGCCGGCCCGCTCGGCACGCCTGGCGGGACGGGCGGTGACGGTGGCGGCCGTCCCGCTCGCCGTCGCGGCCGGGGCGCAGCAGCCGGGCGATGTCGCGCGCGGCCGCGCGCTCGCCGAGACGAACTGCGGCGGCTGCCACGCGGTCGGGCCGACCGGCCGCAGCGCCATGCCCGCCGCGCCGCCGTTCCGCGCGCTGCACCGGCGCGATCCGGTCGAGCAGCGCGCCGAGGCCCTGGCCGAGGGGATCACCACCGGGCACGCGGCCATGCCCGCGTTCCAGCTCGCGCCCGCCCAGATCGAGGCGTTGATCGCCTAGCTCAAGACGCTCGAGCGCTGAGGCCGGTCCGGACGGGTGAGCGGCCGCGAGGCCGCGTGGCGCCCAGGACAACCGGTGGTCCGCGTGTGCGTCGGATTCTGTCCCGTTTTCGCGAGACGGTTTCTGATCCGCCTGTTTTGGTTGTATAGTTTGCGCGAGAGACTGGCGCAGGTGCCCGCGCATCGGTTGCGCCGCGCCCGCGAGCACCCCAGTGGAGACCCGCCCGATCCGCCGCGCCACGCCGTCCACCGCCCCAGGGCCGACCCGTCGTGACGGCTGAGACCGCGGGGGCGCGGGGCGCCGAGGGGCCGCCGGGCGACGGCGCGCCGGGGCTGGCGGAGGGCGCCGTGGGGCGGGTGGCCGAGCTTGCCGCGCGCCTGTTCGGCACGCCGATCGCCGTGGTCTGCGTCGCGGACGCGACGGGACCGCGTGTCGTCGCTCAGCGCGGACTGGCGGGCGCGGCGGCGCCGGGCGCGGCGGCGGGGCTGTGCGCGGCCGCGATCCGGGACGGCGCGCCGCAGGTGATCGAGGACGCGACGCGCGATGCCGAGGCGCGCGCCGATCCGCTGGTCGCGGCGCCGGACGGCGTGCGTTTCGCCGCCGCCGCCCCGATCCGGGGCGGTGACGGCCGCATCCTCGGTGCCCTCTGTGTCATGGACCGCGCGCCCCGCACCTTCGCCGAGCGCGACCGCGCGCTGCTCGCCTCGCTGGCCGGCATCGCGGCGGATCAGCTCGCGCTCCGGGGACCGGCGCCGGATCGCCCTGCCGCGCCGACCGGCGCTGCCGCCTCGCGCGAGATGGGCAGCGAGTTCCGCACCATCGCGCAGGCCCTGCCGCAGATCGTCTGGACCGCCACGCCGGACGGCACGGTCGATTTCGCGAGCGACGCGTTCTTCCGCCTGGTCGGCTGGACGGACACCGACCTCGCGGGCGACGCCTGGCTGAAGGCGCTGCACCCCGATGACCGCGCGCGCTGCCTCGCCGCCTGGCAGGCGGCGGTGGCGGAGGGGCGTGCCTACGCGAGCGAGTTCCGCCTGCGCTCGGCCGCCGATGGAGGATGGCGCTGGCACCTCGCCGCCGCGAGCCCGGTGCGCGACGCGGACGGACGCATCGTCAAGTGGTACGGCACCACGGTCGATGTGCATGAGCGCGTGCAGGCCGAGGCCGCGCTCCGGTCGCAGAACGCGGGCTTGCGCGAGCAGACGACGGCGCTGCTCGCGGTGATGCGCGCCGGGCTGCTGCGCCCATCCGGCTTCGACGAGGTGCTGCACCACATCACGGAGGTCGCGGCCCGCACCGTCGGCGTCGCCCGCGCCAGCGTCTGGACGCTCACCCCCGATCGGTCGGTGCTTCTCTGCAATGATGCCTTCCATGCGGCGACGGGGCGACACGAAACGGGAACGGAACTGCCGGTCACCGGCCATCCCGACTACCTGCGCACGCTCGCCGACAACGACGTGATCGCCGCGGCGGATGCCCTCGCCGACCCGCGCACCGCCTCGCTGGCCGCGGACTACCTCCACCCGCACGGCATCGGCGCGATGCTCGACACGCCGATCATCGCCGACGGGGATCTGATCGGCGTGCTCTGCCTCGAACATGTCGGCGGCGCGCGCGCCTGGACCGAGGCGGATCGGGGCTTCGCGCTGGCGCTCGCCAACCTGGTCGCGCTCGTGCTCGTGCAGGCCGAGCGCATGCAGAGCGAAAGCCGCCTGCGCAGCATCCTGGAGAGCGAACCGGAATGCGTGAAGGTCGTCTCGCCGAGCGGCCATCTCGTGGAGATGAACCCGGCCGGGCTCGCGATGATCGAGGCGGACGATCTCGCCTCCGTGCGGGGCCTGGCGGTCGCCGATCTGGTCCATCCCGATGACCGCAGCATCTTCCTCGATCTGCACGCCCATGCGCTGGAGGGCGGTTCCGGCCACGCGCAGTTCCGCGTCATCGGCCTGAAGGGCACGCCACGCTGGCTGGAGACCAACGCCACGCCGCTGCGCCGGCCCGACGGGTCGATCGAGGCCGTGCTGAGCATCGCGCGCGACGTCACCAAGCGGCGGCGCGCGGAGGAGGCGCTGGCGGAGTCGCAGCAGCGCAACCGGATGATCCTCGAGACCATCGGCGAGGGCGTGCTTGGCCTGGACGCCGAAGGCAACGTGCTGTTCCAGAATCCGGCCGCGGTCGCGATGCTCGGCTGGACCGAGGACGAGGCACTGGGCCGGCAGTCGCACGCCCTGGTCCATCATCATCGCGCGGACGGCAGCGCCTTTCCGCGCGACGAATGTCCGATCCACCGATCGCTGCACGACGGCGTGACGCGCCGGGTCGACGACGAGGTGTTCTTCCGCAAGGACGGCTCGTCCTTCCCGGTCGAGTATGTCTGCGCGCCGATGAAACGCGCCGACGGCTCGATCGCCGGCGCGGTGGTGACGTTCCGCGACATCAGCGAGCGGGTGAGGGGCGAGCGGCTGCGCCTGGCCGAGACGGCGATCTTCGACCTGATCTCGTCGGGCGCGGCGTTGCCCGAGGTCCTGGAACGGATCGCGCTGATGAAGGAGCAGGCGCTGCCCGGCGCGCGCATCACGGTGTTCCTCGTCGACAGGCAGGGCAGGCGGCTGCAGCTCGGCGCGGCGCCGAACCTGCTCGCCTATGCCAAGGCCGTGGAGGGTGTGCGGATCGACACCGAGATCGGCAGTTGCGGCGCGGCGGTCCTCCGTGGCCGCCGGGTGATCTCGGCCGATGTCGAGGCGGACCCGCTCTGGCGCGACTGTCTGGAGCTCGCGCGCGCGCACGGGCTGCGCGCCTGCTGGTCCACGCCCGTGCTCGACATGGAGGGGCGGCCGGTCGCGGTGGTCGCCGCCCATTTCGACCACCCGCGCGCGCCCACGGAGGACGAACTCGCCGTCATCGACCGCGCCGCGCGGCTGGTGTCGCTCGCGATCGAGCGCGTGCGCAGCCTCGAGGCGCTGCGCAAGAGCGAGGCGACCTTCCGCGAGACGTTCCGCGATGCCGCGACCGGCATTGCGGTGGCGGCGCCGGACGGGCGCATCCTGGAGGTGAACGAGGCCTTCGCGCGCATCGTCGGCTACGCGCAGGAGGAGCTGCGCGGCCTCGACCTGCAGATGCTGACGCCGCCCGACGATCTGGAGCGGACGCGCCAGCTGCGCGACGAGCTGCTCGCAGGGCAGCGCGACAGCTATGTGCGCGAGAAGCGCTACCGCACCAAGCAGGGCGGTCTCGTCTGGGTGCGCAACAGCGTGGCGATGCGCCGCGACCCGTCCGGACGGGCGATCAACGCGATCGTCGTCACCGAGGACATCACGCCGCAGAAGGCGGCCGAGCAGGAGCTGCGGCAGAGCCAGGCGCTGCTGCAGGTCGCCTCGCGCATCGGCCAGCTCGGCGGCTGGGAGATCCGCCTGCCCGGGCGCGAGATGATCTGGTCGGAGCAGGTGAGCCGGATCCATGGCCTCGCCCCCGGCGCGGTCCCGTCCGTCGAGGAGGCGATCGCGTTCTACGCGCCCGAGCACCGCGAGACGATCCGCGCGGCCTTCGAGGCCTGCGCCGGCGAGGGCACGCCCTGGGACCTGGAGCTCGAACTGATCACCGCGCAGGGCAGCCGCATCTGGGTGCGCACGATCGGCGAGGCGGTGCGCGATCCCTACGGCAAGATCATCGCCGTGCAGGGCGCGTTGCAGGACATCTCCGAGCGCAGGCAGGCCGAGGCGCTGCTGCGCGAGAGCGAGCGCCGCTTCCACGCGGTGGCCAGCGTGACCGCCGATGTCGTGTGGGACTGGGATCTGCGCACCGACCGTGTCTGGTGGAGCGACGATTTCGCGGCCGCCTTCGGCTATCCGCCGGAGGCGGTGGAGCCGGACGTGTCATCCTGGCTGAACCGGATCCACCCCGACGACCGCGAGCGCGTGCTGGCCGGCATCCGCGCGGTGATCGACGCGCGGGGTTCGAGCTGGTCCGAGGAGTACCGCTTCCTGCACGCTGACGGCTCGGTGCTCGACATCGAGGATCGCGGCATGCTGATCCTCGGCGCGGATGGCGCGCCCATCCGGTTCGTCGGCGGCATGTCCGACATCACCGAGCGCAAGCGGTTCCAGCGCGAGCTCCGCGAGCGCATCCGCGAACTGCAATGCCTCTATCGCGTGCTCGAACTGACGACCGACGAGACGCGTCCGGTCGATGCGATCTGCGCCGATGTGGTGGCCATGCTGCCGGGCAGTCTCCAGCACGGCGAGCACGCGGTGGCGCGGATCAGGATCGACGGGTCCGAGCATCGCAGCCCCGCCTGGCAGAAGCCCTCGCGTGCGCTGAGCGCACCGGTCCGCGCCGAGGGCAAGCAGATCGGCGAGGTCGAGATCGGCTATCCCGCCATGCCGCCGGGCCTGGCTGCCGGGCAGGATCCGTTCCTCGCCGAGGAGCGCGCGCTGATCGAGGCGATCGCGACGCATGTCGGCCGCATGATCCACGACCGGCGGATCGGCGAGACGCTGCGTCAGGGCGAGCGGCTGCGCGCGGTGGGCGAGCTCACCGGCGGGATCGCGCACGACTTCAACAACCTGCTGACGGTGATCCTCGGCAACACGGAGCTGCTCGCCGAGGAGCTGGAGGACCGTCCCACCGCGCAGTCGCTGGCCCTGGTCGCGCAGGGCGCGGCGGAGAACGCGGCCGAGCTGACCAAGCGCCTGCTCGCCTTCTCCCGCCGCCAGGCGCTCGATGCGCGCGCGACCGACATCGGCGGGCTGGTGCGCGGCATGAAGGCGCTGCTGCGCCGCACGCTCGGCGAGCACATCGACATCCGCATCGTCGAGCCGGCGGGGCTCTGGCAGGCGCTGGTGGACCCGCCGCAGCTCGAGAGCGCGATCCTCAATCTCTGCATCAACGCGCGCGATGCCATGCCCGCGGGCGGCACGCTCACGATCGAGGTCGCCAATGTCGATCTCGACGCCTCCTATGCCGAGATCGACGCCGAGCTTCAGCCCGGCCCCTACGTGATGGTGGCGATCTCGGACACCGGCACGGGCATGAGCCCGGAGGTGCTGGCGCGCGCCTTCGATCCGTTCTTCACCACCAAGGAGGTGGGCAAGGGGAGCGGGCTCGGGCTCAGCATGGTGTGGGGCTTCGTGAAGCAGTCGAAGGGCCACGTGAAGATCTATTCCGAGCCCGGGCTCGGCACCACGGTCTATTCCGAGCCCGGGCTCGGCACCACGGTGAAGCTCTATCTCCCGCGCGCGGGCGCCGAGGCGGGGCGCGGCGCGGCCCATGGCCGTCCGGCGGGGATGCTGCGCGGCTCGGAGCGGATCCTGCTGGTCGAGGACGACGAGCTGGTGCGCGCGCATGTCGCGATGCAGCTCGAGCAGCTCGGCTACCGCGTCGCGTGCGCCGGCAGCGGGCCCGAGGCGCTCGCGACGCTCGCGCGTGACCAGGACTTCGATCTGCTGTTCACCGACATCGTGATGCCGGGCGGCATGAACGGCCGCCAGCTCGCCGAGGAGGCGCGCCGGCGCCTGCCCGGGCTGCGCGTGCTGTTCACCTCCGGCTACACCGAGCAGGCGATGCTGCACCAGGGCTCGCTCGGCGCCGGGATGCGGCTGCTCGCCAAGCCGTACCGGCGCCAGGAGCTCGCGCTCAGGGTGCGCGAGGCGCTCGACGAGGCGCGGACGCCGACCGCGCCCGCGCCGTGAGATGGGCCGCAGGCGTCAGGCGGCGATCTTCGCCACCTCCTCGGGCGGCAGCCGCACCGTGCGGTCGTAGTCCTTCAACAGGGTCTCGGTGATCTGGCCGGGCGTGAAACGATACGGCCCGATCTCGGCGACCGGCGTCACCTCGGCGGCAGTGCCGGTCAGGAAGCACTCGCTCGCCTTCGCCATCTCCTCGGGCAGGATCGGCCGCTGCACCACCTTCATCTGCCGGTTGCGCGCGAGCTGCATCACGGTGCGCCGCGTGATGCCGTCGAGGAAGCAGTCGGGCTCGGGCGTGTGGATCTCGCCGTCGATGACGAAGAAGATGTTCGCCCCGGTCGCCTCGGCGACCTGGCCGCGCCAGTCGAGCATCAGCGCATCCGCGTAGCCCTTCGCCTCGGCGGCGTGCTTGTTCAGCGTCGCGATCATGTAGAGCCCGGCGGCCTTGGCCTTGGTCGGCGCGGTCTCCGGGTGCGGCCGGCGCCACTCGCCGATCGTCAGCCGGATGCCCTTCATCCGGTCGTCGCCGAAATAGGCGCCCCAGGACCAGACCGCGATCGCCAGATGGATCGTGTTCTTCTGCCCCGCGACCCCCATCATCTCCGAGCCGCGCCAGGCGATCGGGCGGACATAGGCGTCCGTGAGCCCGGAGGCGGCGAGCGTCACCCGGGTCGCCTCGTCGATCTGCTCGACGGTCCAGGGAAGCTGCATGTCCATGATGGCCGCGCTGTCGACCAGGCGCTGGGAGTGCTCGCGCAGCTTGAAGACATGGCCGTTATAGGCGCGCTCGCCCTCGAACACGGCGGAGGCGTAGTGCAGCCCGTGCGTCAGCACATGCAGCTTGACCTCGCGCCAGGGGCGCAGGACACCGTCGTACCAGATCAGACCGTCGCGATCGTCGTAGGGGACCAGGGCCATGGGGCGCATCCTCGCAACTTTGTTTCGTCCGGAGCGCATGCTGCGCAACGGTCTCGACGCTACGGACACGCCCGTGATATGTCAATGATGCTGCCCTAACTGGACACGGCAATCCTGGGGAGACGCCACTGCATGGATGCGCGCGGCACGGCCGGGCTGTTGTTCCTGCGCGAGGAGGAGATCCGCCTCGCGATGGAGCTGCTGTTCTACGGCTATCGCGACTTCACCGCCGGACCCGACGCGATCCTGGAGGAGCTCGGCATGGGCCGGGCGCATCACCGGGTGCTCTACTTCGTCGGCCGGCACCGCGGCATCACGGTCTCGGAGCTGCTCGCGATCCTCGCGATCACCAAGCAGTCGCTCGGCCGGGTGCTGAAACCGCTGATCGAGGGCGGCTACGTGACGCAGACCCCCGGCCGGTCGGACCGGCGCCAGCGCCTGCTCGCGCTCACCCCCGAGGGCGAGGCGCTGGAGCGGCGGCTGTTCGAGCGCCAGCGCGAGACGCTCGCGCGCGCCTTCCGCGAGGCGGGCGGGGTGGCGGTGGAGGGGTTCCGCAAGGTGATGCTCGGCATCATGGAGCCCGAGGCGCGCGCCCGGCTGGCGGGACGCATGGCGGCGCCGCCGCGGCCGGCGGGGAAGGTGGCCTAGGAGGCGCGCGGTGGCCGCCCTGCCGCGCGAGTCCGTGGCGCCGGATGCGCCGCACATCCTCGTGGTGGATGACGATGCGCGGCTGCGCGAGCTGCTGCGCCGCTATCTCGCCGGCGAGGGATTCCGCGTCACCATCGCCGCCGATGCGGCCGAGGCGCGCGAGCGGCTGGCCGGCATCGCCTTCGACCTGATCGTGCTCGACGTGATGATGCCGGGCGAGACGGGCCTGGCGCTGACGGAGTCGTTGCGCCGCACGCACGACATCCCGATCGTGCTGCTCACCGCGCGCGGCGCGCCCGAGGACCGGATCGCCGGGTTCGAGCACGGCGCCGACGACTACCTCGCCAAGCCGTTCGAGCCGCGCGAGCTGCTGCTCAGGATCCGCACCATCCTGCGCCGGGCCGCGGCCGCACCCGCCGCGACCGAAGGGCCGGTGGTGCTGGGCGAGGCGGTGTTCGACCCGGAGCGCGGCACGCTGACGCGCGGGGCCGAGACGATCCGGCTGACCGGCGGCGAGGCGGCGCTGCTCGCGGCCCTCGCCCGGCGCGCCGGCGAGATCCTGACGCGCGAGGACATCGCCGCCGCCCTCGGCCAGGCGGATGCCGGGGAGCGCGCGATCGACGTGCAGGTGACGCGGCTCCGGCGCAAGATCGAGCCCGATCCGCGCGAGCCGGTGTTCCTGCAGACCGTGCGCGGCCGCGGCTACGTGCTCAAGCCGCGATGAGGCGCCTCGCCACCACCATCAAGCGCTTCCTGCCGCGCTCGCTGTTCGGGCGCAGCGTGCTGATCATCGTCATGCCGCTGATCCTGCTGCAGGCGGTGGCGCTGCAGATCTTCTACGGCACCCATTGGGAGGTGGTGTCGCGCCGGCTCGCCGCCGCGGTCGCCGGCGATGTTGCCCTCGCGACCGACCTGCTGCGCCGTCATCCCGGCGCGGAGGAGGAGCAGTGGCTCGCCCGGCAGATGCTGGGCCGCACCGAGCTCGCGATCCGCTTCGCCGAGGGCGAGATCCTGCCCGCCGAGCCGCCGGACGTGATCGAGGGACCGGCCGAGACCGAACTGCGCGCCGCACTGGCCGAGCGCCTTCCGTTTCCATTCCGCATCGACTGGTCGGGCCGCGCCGAGCGCGAGGTGCAGATCCGCGTGCAGCTTCCCGGCGGCGTGCTGCATGTCGAGGCGCCGGCGAAACGGCTCTTCACCGGCACGGTGACGGTGTTCGTGCTCTGGCTGATCGGCTCGGCGCTGATCCTGTTCGCGATCGCGGCCGTGTTCATGCGCAACCAGGTGAAGCCCGTGCGGCGGCTCGCCCAGGCCGCGGACGCCTTCGGCAAGGGCCGCGATGTCGGGCCGATCAAGCCCGAGGGCGCGGACGAGGTGCGCCAGGCCGCCACCGCCTTCAACCTGATGCAGGCGCGGCTGCGCCGCTTCCTCGCCCAGCGCACCGAGATGCTGGCGGGCGTCAGCCACGACCTGCGCACGCCGCTCACGCGCATGCGCCTCGCGCTGACCATGCTGGGCGCGCGCAACCCGGCGGAGGCCGAGGAGGTGGCCGCGATCGGCGAGGACATCGCCGAGATGGAGCGGATGATCGAGGGCTATCTCGCCTTCGCGCGCGGCGAGGGGACGGAGCAGGCGCAGCCGACCGATCTCGCCCTGCTGCTGACCGAGGCGGCCGAGAAGGCGCGCGCGGCCGGCGCCGAGGTCTCGCTGCAGACGCCCGCGACGCTCGTCCTGCCGTTGCGGCCCGACGCGATGCGCCGCTGCCTCGGCAACCTGCTCGACAATGCGCGCCGTCATGCCGCCCATGTCTGGCTCGCCGCCGAGCGGGTGATGCGCGGCGGCGGCGAGGCCGTGCAGATCACGGTCGACGACGACGGCCCGGGCATTCCCGCCGCGCGGCGCGAGGAGGCGTTCCGTCCGTTCGTGCGCCTCGATGCCGGCCACGGCGGCGGCAGCCATACCGGGCTCGGGCTGACGATCGCGCGCGACATCGTGCGTGCGCATGGCGGCGAGATCGCGCTGGAGGACAGCCCCCGGGGCGGGCTCAGGGCGCGGATCAGGCTGCCGGCGTAGCCTCGGTGCGCCTCGCCTTGACCAGGTTGAGCGCCATGAGCGCGATGAACACCGCGATCGCGATCCAGTTCACCAGCTGGCCGAACGGCACGATGAGCACGAAGCCCGCGACCGCCAGCACGGCGCGCTCCACCACGTTCAGCCGCGCCTCGGCGAAGCCCTCGATCGCCGCGGACAGCGCGTAGATTCCGGGCAGCGCGAAGCCGGCGATCGCGAGCTGCACCATCGGGTCGGACGACAGGAACGGCTGATAGGCGAAGATCAGCGGGATGAAGTAGAGCGACTTCGCCAGCCGCCAGGCGACGAAGCCGGTCGCCATCGGGCTGGCCTTGGCGATCGCGGCGGCCGCGTAGGCGGGGATGCAGACCGGCGGCGTCACGTTGCTGTCCTGGCTCAGCCAGAAGATGATCATGTGCGCGGAGAGGAGCGCGAGCGTGGTCGCGCCCGGCGCGAGCGTCGCCTCCACCACCTGGCCGCGCATCTCGGGCGGAAAGGCGGCGAACAGCCGCGCCGCCTCGGCCGCCGGCATCGCCGCGCCGGGGGCGGGCAGCGTCACGTCCGGGG
Organism: Elioraea tepidiphila DSM 17972; assembly: GCF_000378465.1. Lineage (GTDB taxonomy): Bacteria > Pseudomonadota > Alphaproteobacteria > Acetobacterales > Acetobacteraceae > Elioraea > Elioraea tepidiphila. The sequence continues at coordinate 69,811 of NZ_KB899920.1, read as the reverse complement.
CCACCAGCATCGCGAGCGCGCGCGCGATGTCGGGGATCGTGCCGGCCTCGAACGCCGTGCGCACGGCGTCGCCGAGGATCATGTCGGAGAGCGCGGGGGCGGACAGCGTCGCCAGCACGACATAGGACGCGGTCACCGGCAGGGCCGCGCCGAGCACGAGCGAGGCGATCGCGATCAGGACCAGCGCCACCGCCAGGCTGCCGCCGGCCCAGCGCTCGATCATGATCGAGAACACGTTGCCGAGCCCGGTCGTGGCGACCGCCGAGATCATGATGCCGATGCCGACCAGCAGCACCGCCGTCGGCGCCATGGTGCGCGCGCCGAGCGCGAGCGCCTCGAGGATGCGGCGCGGCCCCATCGGCATGTCGGAGATCCACGAGACCACCACCACCGCCGCGGTCGCGGCGCCGGCCGCATAGGCCGGGCCGATGCCGGTGAACAGCAGCCAGAGCAGCACCGCGAAGGGGATCAGGAAGGGCAGGCCGCGGCGGCGCACGGTCTCCCAGACGGGAGGGGCGTCGGCATCGACGAAGCGGATGTCGTGCCGGCGCGCGTGGATGCGCACGCCGAACGCCACGCCGCCGAAATAGACCAGGGCCGGAATGGCCGAGACGGCGGCGATGGTGAGGTAGGGGATGCCGGTGACGGAGGCCATGATGAAGGCGCCCGCGCCCATGATCGGCGGCAGGATGCCCCCGCCCGTGCTGGCCGCCGTCTCCACCCCGCCCGCGAAATGGGGCTTGAAGCCGGCGCGGATCATCAGCGGGATGGTCACCGCGCCGGTGGAGGTGACGTTCGCCACCGCCGAGCCCGAGATCGTGCCCGAGAGCGCCGAGGCGATGACGGCGACGAACCCGGGGCCGCCCTGCATGCGCTTGGCGATCGCGCGGCCGATGTCGAGCACGAACCGGTCGGCGCCCGAGACCTGGAGGAAGGCGCCGAAGATGATGAACATCGTCACCAGGTTCCACGAGATCTGGGCGATGTTGCCGAACATGCCGTCATCGGAATAGAACACGCGGAACAGCGTGATCTCGAGCGAGAGGCCGGGGAAGCGCAGCACGCCGCCGAGCCACCGCCCCCAGGTCGTGACATAGGTGAAGGCGAGGATGCACAGGATCGGCACCACCCAGCCGGTGGTGCGCCGGATCATCTCCAGCGCGATCACGGGTGCTGCGACGCAGAACACCCAATCGTACCAGAGGAAGCGGCTGGATCGGGCGTAGAACGAGTCCTCGCCCAGGATCAGGTAGAGCGCGCAGCCGATCGCCAGCAGGGCGATCGCGATGTCGGCCGCGAGGGCGAGGCCGCCGCGCCAGCCGCCGCCGCGCAGCAGCGGCCAGGAGAGCGCGCCGATCGTGGCGAAGCCCGCGAAGTGGATCACGCTCGCGCGCAGCTCGCTGACCACCCCGAAGGTGTTCAGCCAGAGATGCCAGGCGGCAAGCGCGGCGCCGAACCAGAACACGAATCGCGCGGCGAGGCTGTCCTCGCCGCGCGGATCGCGTGCGCGCGCCCCGGAGGGCGTCACGTCAGGCGGCGCGCAGCCGCTCGGGGATCGTGATCCCCTTCTCGGCGTAGTACCGCGCCGCGCCCGGGTGCACCGGGTTCACCATGCCGTCGAGCGCGGTCTCCAGCTTGATCTCGCGCGTCGCCGCGTGGATGCCGTGCAGGAAGGGCAGGTTCTCGAAGATCGCCTTGGTGATCTCGTAGACGTCGTCGTCCGGCACGTTCGCGTTGCAGGCGAGGAAGTTCGGCTGGACGATCGTGCGGATCGGGTTCGGCTGGTTCGGGTAGCTGTTGGCGGGGATCGTGAAGGGCACGTAGAGCCCCGTGCCGCCATCGGCCTTCTTCGCCTGCTCGTCGGTGAACTCCAGGATCTGGAAGTCGTTCGCCGCGCGCGCGAAGAGCTGCGTGATCGCCGCCACCGGCACGCCGCCGCCGGGATTCGCGCCGTCGATCTGCCCCGCGAGCAGCGCCTCGACCGAGGGGCCGAAGCCGAGATAGACGAGCTCGAAGGTGCTCGGGTCGATCCCGTAATTGGCGAAGATGAAGCGGTTCGAGTGCTCGGTCCCCGAGTTGCGCGCCGACATCGAGAAGCGCCGCCCGCGCAGGTTCATGATGTCGTCGAAGGTGCCGGTCCGCACGAAGGTCCTGCGGATGACCACGTGCTCGACATTGCCCCAGAGGCCGCAGATCGAGCGCACGTTGCGCTGCGGACCGTCGGCCTGGATCGGGCCCGAGCCGTCGCGCGCATAGAGGCCGAACAGGCCCTGCAGGATCGCGAACTGCGCCTGGTTCTCGCGCAGCAGGCGGATGTTCTCGCCCGACCCGGCCGACGAGATCGCCGACATGTCGATCCCCTTGGCGCCCTGCAGCCGCACCTTGGTCAGCGTCGCGAGGGCGACGCCGACGGGGTAGTAGGTGCCGCCGATCGTGGCGGTGGCGAGGATGTAGCTGCGCGCCTGCTGCGCGCGCACGATCGCGGGCGCGGCGAGCGTGGCGGCGCCGGCGAGCAGAAGGGAACGACGAACGAGCATGGGTTGTGCCTCCCGGAACATGCGGCCAAGCGCCGGCCCGGACGGACGCGGCGCTTGGCATGGACAGAAGGTTACCTAGTGGCAGAAGTTCGGCGTGGCAACCGCCGCGAGCGTGACGGGCGACGGCCCGGACGCACGGCTGCCGGGCCGTTCCCGGCAGCCGAGGGGGCGTCAGCCCTTCGCCTTCTCCATCATCGCCTTCACCTCGTCGAGCGCCTCGCCGACGCGGCGGTTCAGCACCGTCAGCGTGTCGCCCGACATCTTCTGGATCATGTCCTGCAACTCGCGGATGTTCTGCATCGCCTTCTCGTAGGTCGCCTTCAGCAGCTCGGCCTGCTTGGCGGCCTTGGCCTGCGGCGCCTCCGCGGCGGCGATCGCCTTCATCGCCTCGGTCATGTCGGCGAGCGACTGCTGCATGATCTCCATGTTGCGCTTCGCCACCGCCTGCATGCCCTCGAGGGCGAGCCTGTTCGCGGTCGAGAGCGTCTCGATGTTCTTGCGCTGCGCGGCGACCAGCGCCTCGACATCCACCTGCGGCAGCTTGAACTCGGCCATCATCTTGGTGACGTCCATGTCGAACATGGTCTCGGGCTTCTTCGCCATCGTCCTTCGTCCTTGTTCTTCGCTTTGGGGGGAGCGACGGTTCCCCGCGGAGATGCCGTCCTCGCGCGCGGCTTTAGCCCGGCATATATGCGCAGGTCAAACGGATTTGTGCAGTGCAGCAGAACCGCTCACTTCACCGTGTCCGGCTCGCTCGCCGCCCCGGGCGGCGGCCCGGGCTCGCTGGCCGCGGGCCCGGAGGGCGGCGGCTCCGCCCGCCGCCTGCCGCCCAGCAGCGGCTCCAGAGTCTCGGCCAGGCTCTCGGCCCGCGTCAGCGCCTTGTCCAGCGCCGCCATGGTCGGCGCGAGATCGGCCGTCTCGTCGGTCTCCCAGGCGCGGAACACCGACAGCCACACCGCGAGCAGCCCCTTCGCCCGCAGCATCCCGAGGGGGCCGGTGGCCGGGATCCCCGCCGCCTCCAGCATCCAGCGCATGGAGGTCAGCGCCGCCGGCGCCCGGCAGGCCAGCGCCACCGGATCGGCGCGCATCGCCTGCCAGCAGGCGAGCACCCCGGCGCGGTGCGGCGCGAGCGCATCGAAGCGCCGCATCAGCACGTCGAACAGCCGGTCCTTCGGTGTGTCGGCCTCGCTCGCCGGCGCCGTGCCCGCGAGCACCGTCGCGTCGATCACCGCCATGAAGCGGTCGAGGATGGCGGCCCGGTCACCGAACCGGGCGCGCAGCGCGGCGAGCGTGGTGCCGGCCTCGGCGGCGATCCTCGGCAGCGTCGTCCCCCGCCAGCCCTCGCGCGCCGCGACCCGCATCAGCGCGGCGGTCACGTCCCGGTCGAAGGCGTCGATCCCGTCCATCGCCGTCACATGGGGGCGGGCGCCTCAGCCCGCCAGTTCGCGCGACCGGCGCGTCGCCGCCTCGACCGCCCGGGCGATCAGGCCGGGCACGCCGTCCTCGGCCATCAGCACCGCGAGCGCCGCCGCCGTGGTGCCGCCAGGGCTGGTCACGTTCTTCCGCAACTGTGCCGCATCCTCCGCACTCGCCGCCAGCAGCGCGCCCGATCCGGCCACGGTCTGGCGCGCGAGACGCCGCGCCAGCGCCGGCGGCAGACCCTGCGCGACGCCGGCCGCCTCCAGGGCTTCCGCCAGCAGGAACACATAGGCCGGACCGCTGCCCGAGACCGCCGTCACCGGGTCCATCAGCGCCTCGTCCTCGACCCACGCGACCGCGCCGATCGCGCCGAGCAGATCCGTGCAGAGGTCGCGCTGCGGCGCCGTCACGCCGGGGCCGGGGCAGGCCACCGTGATCGCCTGACGCACCGCCGCCGGGGTGTTCGGCATCGCCCGCACGATCCCCGCCGCCTCGCCGAGCAGCGCGCGCATCCGGCCGATCGTCGTGCCGGCCATGATGGAGAGGAACACCGCCGAGCCGGCGAAGCGCGCATAGGCGGGCAGCACCTTGGCCGCCTCCTGCGGCTTCACCGCCAGAACGACCGCGGCCGGGCGGAGACCGGCCGGCAGGGCGTCGGGGCTGGCGACCGCGCCCGCCGGCGCCACGGGGCCGGGCTCGACCACCGCGACCTCGCGCCCGGCCTCCAGCCAGCCGGCACGCATCGCACCGCCCATCTTGCCGCAGCCGACCAGCAGGATCGTGTCCATGCGGAGAAGGAAAACAGGGGTGGGGGGACTACGCTAGTCCCCCCACACCCCCCTGCATCAACGGGCCGCGCTAGAATGGCGCATGGCCGAGGTGCCACGCGTCCCGACCTCCGTCCTGCTGGAGGGCCTGATGCACGAGGCCCCGGGGAACTCGGTCAGCCTCGGCTGGCTGATCGAGCGGCTCGGCCCGCGCTCCTTCGGCCTCGTCCTGCTGCTGCTCGGCCTGCTTGCCCTGCTGCCGGGGATCGCGATCGCGGCCGGCGTGCTGCTGGCCATCCCGGCCTCGCAGATGCTGCGCGGCCACACCGCGCCGGTGTTTCCGCAACGCATCGCCGCGCGCGGACTGCCCACGCAACGGCTCGCGGCATTGATCCGGCGCGCCCTGCCGGCACTCCGCCTGATGGAACGGCTGATGCGCCCGCGCTTTCCGACACCGTTCCAGACCACCAAACGCCTGGTCGGCGCGCTCATGCTCCTGCTCGGCGCGCTGCTGCTGGCGACCCCCGTGCCGCTCAGCAACATCCCCTACGGGATCGCGATCATCCTGCTCGCCTTCGCCTATCTGGAGGAGGACGGCGTGGCGCTCTGCCTGGCACTCGGCCTGACGCTTATCGCCTTCGCCTCGGGGGCGGCCGTGCTCTGGATCACGCTCGGCTGAGACCATGAATGCGGCACGCGCGTGCTGATGTAATTGTGCTCCGCCATCGCCATCTCTCACATTGATCGGCTGACGCGACCTGGCTCGCCTCCGGTTCCGATCCCGGCGCCCAAGAACGAACGATACGCCGCACGGCGCGGAACGCCGTGACCATCCGCATGGAGGCTGACATGGCCCTCAACGAGAAGCCGCGCACCAATGGGCTGCGCGACCGATGGGATCGCAACCGGCCCGTCATTTACGCCCTCGGCATCGGCATGATGCTCGGGCCGCTGGTGTCGAGCTTCGCCGGATACCAAGTGCGCAGCAGCACGTCCGACTCACGCGTGCATGCCGCAGTCGTCGAGCAGCAGGCACGGTTCTGCGAGGAACGTGCCCGCGCGGCAAGCGCCGAGGCAGGCCGGCTTGACTGGAACCGCGGCTACGAACTCGCCCGCCAATGGGCCAAGATGCCGGGAGCCGCCGCCGCTGACAGCGACGCGATCCAGGCCTGCGTCCGGCGGCTGACCGCGTGACCCGCAACCCGCGCTGGGATGGCGCGCGCATCACCTTCGAGATCGTCGAGGGCGGGCGTCCGATCGCCTGCGCGATCTCGCGCAGCGCGTTGCAGGATCTTGCCGGCCAGCGGCGCTTCAAGCCCGCCGAGCTGCTCGCGTGCTTCGCGGCACTCGGTCCGCGGATCGAAGCGATCGCCCGCGCCAAGCTGCGTGAACGGCCGGACGGCATCGAGGGGGTGCTGCACATCTGGTCGGACGACATCGACGATCCACCGCCGGCCGACATGCCGATGGCTGCTGCCCTGCGAGGCTAGAGCGGGGGCGTCACAGCCTCCCGCGGCTCATGCCTCGCCCGCGCACTCCAGCATCGCGGCCGCGAGCGCGTCGGCCGGGCTCTTGCCGCCCCAGAGCACGAACTGGAACGCCGGAAAGAAGCGCTCGCACTCGGTCACCGCGATGTCCACCATGTCCTCCAGCGCCTCCACCGACAGCCCGCCCGCGCCGCGCAGCAGCACCGAATGGCGGAACACCGGCGTGTTCTCCTCGGTCCAGACGCCGAAATGCCCGAGCCAGAGCTTCTCGTTCGCGAGTGCCAGCAGCTCATGCACCTGGGTCTTGCGCGCCGCGGGCACCTTCAGGTCGAAGGCGCAGAAGAAATGCATCGCGCTGATCTCGCCGCACCAGGAGAAGTGCAGCGTGTAGTCGCACCATTTCCCGGGCACCTCGACCGCCATCGCATCGTCGCCGCGCCGATCGAACGGCCAGTCATTGGCGGCGACGATCTGCTCCAGCAGGTCCAGCGGATTGGCGGTGGAGTCGTCTCGGAGGGCAAGGCGGTCGGCCATGGCCGCGTGCTCCCTGTACCGGCGGCAGGCACCGAGGCGGCGCCCGCCTGGAGAGGGTGTTCCGCGCCCTTGCCACATCTAGGTGTGAACGAGCGGCCCGAACACCATGAATAGGCTACCGAGCCGAATCGCACTCCTGCAAGGCGAACCCTGCCCGGGGCCACGTTTTCACGCCGCTGTCACGCTTGCCTCAGGGGGCGGTGCCGTCCACCGCCGGCGGCGCCTCCGGGGTCGCCTCCACCTTCGCCAGCCGCGCCTCCAGCTCCGCGATCCGCGCGGCGAGCCTGCCGTTCTCCTCGCGCGCCCGCGCCGCCATCTCGCGCAGCGCGTCGAACTCCTCGCGCGTCACCAGCTCGAGCCGGCGCACCATCTCCTCGACGGCCGAGCGCGCCATCGCCTCGGCCTCGCGCCGGAGCCCGACCAGCGCCGAGATCGCGCCGCCCGCCACTCCCGCCACGTCATCCGCCAGCTTCCCGCGCATGCTCCCTCCGTCCCGCGGCGTTGCCGCCCCTCCGCGCGGACCCTATAAGCGCCGCGACCCCGCCACAACCGGCAAGCGCATGATTCTCGTCACCGGCGGCGCCGGCTTCATCGGCTCCAACATCGTCGCTGCCCTCGCCGACCGCGGCGAGGAGGTGGTCGTGTGCGACCGCCTGCGCAGCGACGGCAAGTGGCGCAACCTGGCGAAGCACCTGGTCGCCGAGCTGGTCGCCCCCGAGGCGCTCGCCGCCTGGCTCGGCCGCGCCCCGCGCCTGCGCGCGATCGTGCACATGGGCGCGATCTCCGCGACCACCGAGCGCGACGGCGACCTGACCGCCGCGACCAACATCACGCTCTCGCTCGCGCTGTGGGAGTGGTGCGCCGCGCAGGCCGTGCCGCTGATCTACGCCTCCTCGGCCGCGACCTACGGCGACGGGACGGCCGGGTTCGACGACGACGCGAGCCCCGCGGCGCTGGCGCGGCTGCGTCCGCTCAATCTCTACGGCTGGTCCAAGCACGCCTTCGACCGGCGCGTCGCCGACCTGATCGCGCGCGGCCGGCCACGCCCGCCGCACTGGGCGGGGCTCAAGTTCTTCAACGTCTACGGGCCCAACGAGTACCACAAGGGGCCGATGATCTCGGTGGTGAAGCGCAAGGCCGACGAGATCGCCGCCGGCAACCCGGCCACCCTGTTCCGCAGCCACCGCGCCGACATCCCCGACGGGCACCAGGCGCGCGACTTCATCTGGGTCGGCGACTGCGTCGATGTCGTGCTCTGGCTGCTCGACCACCCGCACGCCTCCGGCCTCTACAATGTCGGCACCGGCAGGGCGCGCACCTATGTCGATCTCGCGCGCGCGGTGTTCGCGGCGATGAACCGCGCGCCGGAGATCAGCTTCGTCGATACGCCCGAGCATCTGCGCGCGCAGTACCAGTACTTCACCCAGGCGCGGATGGAGCGGCTGCGCGCGGCCGGCTACGACCGGACGTTCACGCCGCTCGAGGACGGGGTCGCGACCTATGTGCGCGACTTCCTCCTGGCCGAGGACCCGTATCGCTGATGCTCGGCATCGTGCCGTTCCCGATGATCGATCCGGTGCTGGTCGCGATCGGTCCGTTCGCGATCCGCTGGTACGCGCTCGCCTACATCGTCGGGCTGGTGATCGCGTGGCGCGTGGTGCGCCGCCTCGCCGCCGCGCCACCCGCCTGCGCGACGCCCGAGCAGGTGGACGACTTCCTCACCTGGGCCGTCGTCGGCGTGATCCTCGGCGGCCGGCTCGGCTACGTGCTGTTCTACCTGCCCGGCTACTACCTCGCGCACCCGCTGGAGGCGCTGATGGTGTGGAAGGGCGGGATGAGCTTCCACGGCGGCATGCTCGGCGTGATCCTGGCGACGCTCTGGTTCTGCCGCAGGCGCGGGATCGACTTCTTCGCCTTCGTCGATCGCGTCGCGGTGCCGACACCGATCGGGCTGTTCCTCGGCCGGCTCGCCAACTTCATCAATGCCGAGCTCTGGGGGCGGCCGTGGGACGGGCCCTGGGCGATGGTGTTCCCGACCGATCCCGATCAGCTGCCGCGCCATCCGAGCCAGCTCTACCAGGCGGGGCTGGAGGGGCTCCTGCTGCTCGCGGTGATGGCCTGGTTCGGACGCCAGGAGCGGTATCGCGCACGGCGCGGCTTCCTCGGCGGGCTGTTCCTCGCGGGCTACGCGGTCGCGCGCATGACCGGCGAGCTGTTCCGCCAGCCCGACGCCTTCCTCGGCTTCCTGCCGGGCGGGCTGACCATGGGCCAGGTGCTGAGCCTGCCGATGCTGGCGGTGGGGCTGTGGGCGATCGCGACGAGCCGGTCCCGCTCGGTGCGATGATCCGCGCCGAGATCGCCGAGCGGGGGCCGATGCGGCTCGACCGCTACATCGCGCTCTGCAACGCGCACTACTACGCGACGCGCGATCCGTTCGGGCGGGCGGGGGACTTCGTCACCGCGCCCGAGATCACCCAGGCTTTCGGCGAGCTGCTGGGCGCGTGGTGCGTGTCCGTGTGGGAAGGGATGGGCCGGCCCGATCCGGTGCTGCTCGCCGAGGCGGGGCCGGGGCGCGGCACGCTGATGGCCGATGCGCTCAGGCTCGCCGATCGCGTGGCCCCCGGCTTCGCCGCCGCCGCGCGCGTGCATCTGATCGAGACGAGCCCGGTGCTGCGCGCGGCGCAGCAGACGCGCCTCGGCGGCCGGGTCGCGGCGTGGCATGACGACATCGCAACGTTGCCCGAGGGCCCGCTGCTGCTGGTCGCCAACGAGTTCCTCGATGCCCTGCCGGTGCGCCAGATCCTGCACGACGGGCGCGAGCGCGCGGTCGGCTGCGAGGGCGAGCGTCTGGTCTGGACGACGCTCCCCGCGCCGGGCGAGCCGCCGGGCGAGCGCGGCGAGGCGGCCTGCGCCTGGGTGGCGGCGCTCGCGGCCCGGATCGCCCGCGAGAGTGGCGCGGCGCTGATCATCGACTACGGCCACGAGGGCGGCGCGACCGACACGCTCCAGGCCGTGCGCGGCCATGCGCCCGCCGATCCGCTCGCCGCGCCGGGCGAGACCGACCTGACGGCGCATGTCGATTTCGCCGCCGTCGCGGCCGCTTCCCGCGCGGCCGGCGCCGCCGTGCACGGCCCGGTGCCGCAGGGCACGTTCCTGCGCGCCCTCGGCCTGCCGGAGCGCACGGCGGTGCTGTGCCGCGCCGCACGCCCCGGGACGGCGCGCCAGCTCCAGGCGGCGGCGCGGCGGCTGATGGACGCGGACGCGATGGGGCTCGTGTTCAAGGCGCTGGCGATCGCCGCACCCGGCCTGCCGGCGCCGCCGGGCTTCGTGCCGTGACCGTGCCGTTCCTGACCGCCGGGCTCGCCACACCGCACGGCTTCTTCACCCGGGCGGGCGGCGTCTCCACGGGCCAGTTCGCGAGCCTGAACTGCTCGCTCTCGGGCCGCGACGATCCGGATGCCGTCGCCGAGAACCGCGCCCGCGCCTGCGCCGCGCTGGGTGGGCCGACCCTGGTGGGGCTGTTCCAGGTGCACGGGCCGGCGGTCGTGGTGGTGGACGAGCCCTGGGGCGACGACGCCCGGCCCCGGGCGGATGCGCTGGTGACGCGGCGTCGCGGCCTCGCGCTCGGCATCGTCACCGCCGACTGCGCGCCGGTGCTGTTCCTCGACGCCGAGGCGGGCGTGATCGGCGCCGCCCATGCCGGCTGGCGTGGTGCGGCGGCCGGCGTGCTCGAGGCGACGGTTGCGGCCATGGAACGGCTTGGCGCTGCGCGCGGGCGGATCGGCGCCGCGATCGGCCCCACCATCGCCCAGGCGAGCTACGAGGTCGCCGCCGACATGCGCGATGCCGTGCTCGCCGCCGATCCTTCGCACGCCCGGTTCTTCGCCGATGGCGACCGCCCCGGCCGCTGGCGCTTCGACCTGCCCGGGCTCTGCGCCGCCGCGCTCGCGCGCGCCGGGGTGGCACACATCGTCGATCTCGGCCTGGACACCTATGCCGAGCCCGCGCGCTTCTTCAGCTACCGCCGCGCCACGCACGAGGGCGCAGGGCCGATCGGGCACCAGCTCTCGGCGATCGCGCTCGGCTGAACCGTGTTAAACGAGGCGGGCCATGCCCTATGTCTGGATGTTCGTGATCCTCCTCTGCCTCGGCGTGCTCGCCACCTGCGTCGTGGCATGAAACGCCTGCTCGCCCTGCTGCTGCTCGCGGGCTGCGGTCCGTTGCAGCTCCCGTTCGTCGAAGTGCCGATGCCGTTCGAGCGCAGCGCCGCCGAGGCCGCGCGCGACGGGCTGACGCGCCCGCCGCCGGCGCGCATCGTCGTTCCGCCCTCGACCACGCTCGGCCTGCCGGAGGAGGATGCGCTCCGTTTCGCGGCCACGCTCGCCGAAGCGTTGCAGGCGCAGGAGCTGCCGGTGACGGCGGCCGACATCCCGAAGCCCGACTATCGCCTGCTGGTGGCGGGCGAGAGCGAGGGCGGGCTGGTGCGCCTCACCTACACGCTGGTCGATGCCGCGGGTGCGCCGATCGGCGCCGCCGGCGGCCCGCGCGCGGTGCCCGCCGCCGCCTGGGCGCGCGCTGATGCGGCGACCCTGCGCGCGACCGCCGGCGAGGCCGCGCCCGCCATCGCGGCGATGCTCGTCCGCGCCGATGCGGCCTCCCGCCAGGTCGAGCCCGGCCAGCTCGTCTCCCGCCTGCCGACCCTGCGCATGAACGGTGTCGCCGGCGCGCCCGGCGACGGCAACCGCTCGCTCGACCGGGCGATCCGCGCGGCGCTCGCGAAGGAGGGCGTGCTGGTGCAGGAGGGCGCGGAGGGCGAGTTCGCGCTCGCCGGCCGGGTGGATGTCACGGCGCTGCCGCGGCGCCAGCAGCGCGTCGAGATCACCTGGACCGTGCTGCGCGCCGACGGCACCGAACTCGGCAAGGTGAGCCAGCTCAACGAGGTGCCGGCCGGCACGCTGGACGGGCTCTGGGCCGATGTGGCCGTGGTCGTGGCCGAGCAGGCCGCGACGGGCGTGGCCGAGGTGATCCGCCGCGCCCGCAGCGGCGGCTGAGCGGGGTCGTATGACGGCCGGTTTACACCCCAACCCCACGTTGCTACGAACCCCGCGCCTTCCCGCCCGCCAGCCCGGGACCTGACACCGCGATGAAGATCGTCGCCTGCAACTCGAACCGCCCGCTCGCCGAGGCGGTGGCAACGGCCTTGAACCTGCCGCTGACCAAGGCCTCGGTGCGGCGCTTCGCCGACATGGAGATCTTCGTCGAGATCCACGAGAACGTGCGCGGCGAGGACGTGTTCGTCGTCCAGTCCACCTCGTTCCCGGCGAACGACAACCTGATGGAGCTGCTGATCACGCTGGATGCGCTGAAGCGCGGCTCGGCGCGGCGCACCACCGCCGTGATCCCGTATTTCGGCTATGCGCGGCAGGACCGCAAATCGGGGCCGCGCACGCCGATCAGCGCCAAGCTGGTGGCGAACCTGATCACCGAGGCCGGGGCCGACCGCGTGCTGACCCTCGACCTGCATGCGGGCCAGATCCAGGGCTTCTTCGACATCCCCGTGGACAACCTGTTCGCCGCCCCGATGTTCGCCTCAGACATCAAGGCGCGCTACGCCGGCAAGGACCTGATGGTGGTGAGCCCCGACGTGGGCGGCGTGGTGCGCGCGCGCCAGATCGCGACCCGCCTCAACTGCGATCTCGCCATCATCGACAAGCGGCGCGAGCGCGCGGGCGTGTCCGAGGTGATGAACGTGATCGGCGAGGTGGAGGGCCGTCACTGCATCCTGGTCGACGACATCGTCGATTCCGCGGGCACGCTGTGCAACGCCGCCGAGGCGCTGATGAAGAACGGCGCGACCGCGGTGTCGTCCTATGTCACCCACGGCGTGTTCTCGGGCGGCGCGGTCGCGCGCGTCGCGGCGAGCCCGATCGAGATGATGACGACGACGGACTCGATCCTCGCCACCGAGGCGGTGCGCGTCAGCCACAACATCCGCCAGATCACGATCGCGCCGCTGCTCGCCGAGGCGATCCGGCGCATCAGCGAGGAAAGCTCGGTCTCGTCGCTGTTCTGCTGAGCGGGCGGGGGCATCGCGCGCTCCCGGCCGCGTCGCGCCGGCGCGATGCGGCGACCCCGACCAGGCTCGCGGTCGCCTCGCCGGACGACGCGATGGCCGATCTGCCGGCGCGGGCCGCGGCCGCCCCCTTGCGCGGTCGCGCCAGCCGACCCAGCATCCTGCCCGCACCAGCATCGAGGAGACGCACACGATGAAGCTGTTCTACAGCCCCGGCGCCTGCAGCCTTGCCCCGCACATCGCCCTGCACGAGGCGGGGGCCAAGTTCGAAGGCCAGCGCGTGGCGCTGAAGGACGGCGCGCAGTTCCAGCCCGACTACCTGAAGGTGAACCCCAAGGCCAAGGTGCCGGCCCTGGTGCGCGACGACGGCTCGGTGCTGACCGAGTGCCCGGCGATCCTGTTCTGGATCGGCCGCAGCTACCCGGCGGCGAAGCTGCTGCCCGAGGATGTCGAGGGCCAGGCGCGCGCGCTCGAATGGATGAACTTCATCTCCGGCACGATCCACAACGGCGGCGTGACGCGGATCGGCCGCGCGGAGCGTTTCGTCGGCGATCCGGCCCATGCGCCGGCCGCGGCCGAGAAGGCGAAGGAGGATACGGCCAAGTACCTCAAGATCGCCGACGAGATGCTGGACGGCCGCGACACGGCGCTCGCCTCGGGCCACTCGGTGGTGGACGACTACCTGTTCGTGATCTGCCGCTGGGTCGAGCGGACCGGCAAGACGCTCGCCGACTTCCCCGCGCTGAAGCGGTTGCACGACCGCGTGGCGGCACGGCCCGGCACCAAGGCCGCGCTCGCGGCCGAGGGGCTGGCCTGACCGCGCCGGCGCGCGCGGTGCCGCGTATACCCGGCGCACGAAGGTTTCACCTTCGTGCGCCGGGTATGAGGCCTCCTTTGGCGCGCAGCCGCCACACCAGCCCTGCGCGCGATCCCGGGCTGCCAACGGTCAAACCTTTGGCAGCCCGGTATCAGTCCCGATCGGCCTCGCGCAGCAGACGCAGCGCGGCGAGCAGGGTGCGCTCGTAGCGGTCGCGTTCGCGCGCGACCGTCTCGGGCGGCCAGTCGCGGAAGCCGCGCCCGCTTTTCGCGCCCAACCGTCCCTCGGCCACCAGGCGTTCGAGCGTCGGGCTCGGCGTCGTGTCGTTGCAGAGCGAGGGGTAGATCGTGCGCGCCGCGGCGAGCTGCGTCTCCAGCCCGGCGAGCTCCTTCTGCAGGATCGGTCCGGCGGCGATGTAGCGGAAGCCGAAGGCGTAGCGCACCGCCGCATCGACATCCTCGGCGGTCGCGAGCCCCTGGTCGATCACGGCGAAGGCCTCGCGCATCAGCGCGTGCTGGATGCGGTTGGCGAGGAAGCCCGGCACGTCGCGCGCGACGCGGATCGGCTTGCGCCCGAGCGCGGTCATGATCGCGGCGAGCCGGTCGCACACGGCCGGGTCGGTGTGCTCGCCCTGCACCACCTCGACGCCGGGCACCAGATGCGCGGGCAGGAAGAAGTGCAGGTTCGCCATGCGCGCCCGTGTGGCGCAGTCGCGCGCGATGTCGGTGATGCGGAACCCCGAGGCGTTGCTCGCCACGGGCACGTGGGGCGGCACCAGCCGGTCGAGCTCGGCGAAGATCGCGCGCTTCAGATCGAGCCGCTCCGGCGCGGCCTCGACCACGACGCCGCTTGACGTGAAATCGACCGCATCGAGGCGTTCGACCGCGGTGAGCGCGGCGACGGCATCCGGATCGGCCTCGAGCTGCGCGAGCGAGGTGCGCACGCGCGTGTGCCGTTCCGGCGCGAGTCCGCCCGCCGGCTCCACCGCGGTGACGCGCCAGCCGCCGGCGAGGAAGATCGCGGCGATGTCGCAGCCCATCAGGCCGAGACCGATGACGACGGCGTGGTCCGCCGCCTGCTCGCTGCGTGCTGGTGTCATGTCGTCTCCTCAATCGTCAGCCGGCACGGGCCCATGTCCGGCGCAGAATCCGCACGAGCGGCAGCAGCCACACCAGCAGCGTGAACGCGGCCAGCGCCGCGGCGATGGGGCGTTCGAAGAAGCGCAGCGGATCGCCCTGCACGCGGATCAGCGAGGACATCAGGTGCTCCTCGACCAGCCGTCCCATCACCATGCCGAGCACGGTCGGCCCGACGGGGTAGCCGTTCTCCTCCATCCAGAAGCCGATCAGGCCGGCGACGAGCATCACGCCGATGCCGAACAGGCTGTTCTCGACCGCGTAGGCGCCGAGGCAGGCGAACAGCAGCAGCGGCGCCATCAGCAGGCGTCGCGGCAGCTTCAGGATCGGCACGGCGATGCGGATCGCCGTCCAGCCGAGCGGGACCATCAGCAGATTGGCGAGGAAGAAGCAGAGGAAGACGGCGTAGAGCGTGTGCGCGTTCTCGAGGAAGATCGAGGGTCCGGGCGTGACGTTCTTCAGGTACAGCACCGCGATCGCGATCGCGGTGATCGTGTCGCCCGGGATCGCGAACACCAGCGCCGGAATCCAGGCGCCGGCCAGCGAGGCGTTGTTCGCGCTCGTGGCATCGACGATGCCCTCGACGCTGTCGGTCTGCCAGGCGGCGGGGTCGCGCGTGAGGCGGCGCGACAGCGCGTAGGACGTCCAGGCCGCGATGTCGGCGCCCGCGCCGGGCAGGGCGCCGACCACGGTGCCGAGCGTCGCGGAGCGCAGCAGGTTCAAGGGCCACTGCATCAGCTTGCGCGGGATGCCCGAGAAGATCCCGGCGTTGCGCGGCAGCGGCACCGCCGCCGGCGTGTCGGGGTCGCGCATGGTGCGCACGATCTCGGGCAGGGCGAAGAAGCCGATCAGCGCCGGCACGAAGGGCACGCCATCCAGCAGTTCCGGCGCACCCAGGGTGAAGCGCGGAAAGCCCGAGGTGTAGTCGCGGCCGACCGTCGCGAGCAGCAGGCCGAACAGCAGCGACGCCGTGCCCTTGGCGGCATTCTCGCCGACCACGAACACGGCGCAGGAGAGCCCGAGCACAGCCAGCCAGAAGAACTCGAAGGAGGAAAGGCTCAGCGCGTAATCGGCCAGCACCGGCGCGAACAGCACCAGCACCGTGGTGCCGATCAGCCCGCCGAACGCCGAGAACACGACGTTCACGCCCAGCACCTCGGCCGCGCGCCCGGCCTTCGCGAGCCGATAGGCCTGGTCGACATAGGCCGCCGCGGCGGGCGTGCCCGGCAGCCTGAGCAGCGTGCCCGGGATGTCGCCCGCGAAGATCGCCATCGCCGTCGCCGCGACGATCGCCGCGATCGCCGCCACCGGATCGAGCTTCATGGCGAACGGCACCAGCAGCGCGGTCGCCATGGTCGCGGTGAGCCCCGGAATGAAGCCGACGAACAGGCCGAACAGCGACGAGACCAGGATGGTCGCGAGCACGGCGGGATCGGCGACCATGCCGACGGCGCGGGCGATCGCGTCCATCGCTCCGTCTCAGTACGGCAGGAAATCGAGCGGGCCGCGCGGCAGCGGCACCCGCAGCAGCATCGCGAACAGCACCCAGGTCACGCCGGCGAACGCGACCGCGGCCAGGGCGGCGGCCAGCGGGCGGGCGCCGCTGACGAGCAGCAGGGCTCCGCCCACCACGACCGCGGTGAGCGGCCAGCCTGCGGGCTCGAACAGCAGCAGCAGCGCCGCCGGGGCGACCGCATAGGCAAGCGGGGCGGCGCGCCGGGCGCGCGCGCCGTCCGCGCGTCGCGGCGGCGCCTGGAGTGCGACCAGCACCGCGCAGACGACGAGCCCCAGCCCGAGCGCGGTCGGGAACAGCGCCGGGCCATAGACCTGGCCGGGGATCGGCGGGAACGCGCGCGCGAGCAGCAGCGCCGCGAGCCCGAGCGCGCCCGGCGGTCCCGCGACCGCGGCCCGCCGCAGCAGGTCAGCCGCGCGCGAGGCCGGCCTCCTTCAGCAGGCGCCCGTAGGAATTGAGCTGCGCCTCCAGCACCTCCTCCCACGCCGCCGGGGGACGGTGCAGCGCGCGGATGGTGCGCTGGCGCAGCACGCCCTGCACCTCCTCGGTCGCGTGCACCTTCGCGAGCGTCTCGACCAGCCGGCCAAGGATCGCCTCCGGCAGGCCGCGCGGACCGGCCATGCCGTGCACCACCGAGAAGGTCCAGTCCGACCCGGTTTCCTCCTTGAGCGTCGGGATGTCGGGGAACTGCTCGGCGCGCGCATCCGCCATCACGCACAGCGTGCGCACGCGCTGGGCCTCGAGCAGCGCGCGCGCCTCGGCGAGCGAGGAGGTGGAGAAGTCCGACCCGCCGGCCGCGACGTCCTGGTGGCCGAGCGTGCCGCCCTGCGCCGGCACCCAGATCACGCTGCGCGGATCGACGCCGAGGCTGTCCATCATGCCGAGGAAGCCGACATGCCAGTTCACGCCCGGCGCGGCACCCGTGCCCCTGAGCCGGCCCGGATTGGCGCGGATCGCCTCGATCAGATCATTGACGCGGCGATACGGCGCGTCGTGCTTCACCGTCACCGAGCCGACGATCTCGTTGGTCTGGCCGATCTTGGTGAAGTCCCGGTGCGTCAGCCGCGACTGCCCGAGATGCGTGTAGAAGGACAGGTCGTTGGTGATCATGCCGATCGTGTAGCCATCGGGCTGGGCGCGCGCGATCGCATCGTGGCCGATGATGCCGCCGCCGCCGCCGCGGTTGACGACGTTCACGGTGGCGCGCAGTTCCCGTTCGAGCAGCGGCGCGATCGTGCGCGCGACCATGTCGGTGCCGCCGCCGGCGGGGTAGGGCACGATCAGGGTGATCGGCCGGTCGGGCCAGGCGGCCCTGGCGGACCCGATGATCCCGACACTCGCGATGGTGCCGGCAAGGACCGCGCGGCGCGTCATACGTCGTGGCATGGCTTCCTCCCGATCGGGCCCGCGCTTCGTTGTGGGCCCGTGCCGCGCGGAGCGTAGCCGCGGTGCTGGCGCGCGAAAAGCCACCCCCGCGCGCCGCGAAGGTCCGCCGATTGCCGCGACGGCGGGGATGCGCGAGAACCGCACGGCGGCGCGCTCGGGGCTGGCGACGGGGGTGTCATGATGGCGGAGAACGGTGCGGCATGAGTGCGGCGGGTCATGACGCTTCGCCCGAACGGTTCCTCGCGACGGGCGCCGATGCCGACCTGCCGATCGTCGATGCGCACCACCACATCTGGGATCTGGACCGCAATCGGCATCCCTGGCTCACCGAGGAGCCGCCGATTCCGTTCCGCTACGGCGACTACCGCGCGCTGCGCCGGACCTATCTGGTCGCGGACTATCGCCGCGACGCCGCGCGCCAGCCGATCGTGGCGACGGTGTACATGGAGGCCGAGCACGATCCGGCGGCCCCGCTGCGCGAGACGGCGTGGCTGCACGAGATCGCCGCGCGCGAGGGCCTGCCCGACGCGATGGCCGGCGCGGCGTTCCTCGATCGCGATGACGCGGCCGAGGTCATCCGGGCGCAGGCGCGGATGCCGCTGGTGCGCAGCCTGCGTCACAAGCCGAAGGCGCTGCCGCGGGCGGATTATGCGCCGACGCACCGTCTGCCCGGCTCGATGCGCTGCCCTCACTGGCGTGCCGGCTATCGCCATCTCGCGGAGTCCGGTCTGCATTTCGAGCTCCAGACCCCGTGGTGGCATCTGCCCGACGCGGTGGAGCTCGCGCGCGACTTTCCCGGGACGCTGATCATCCTCAACCATCTCGGGCTGCCGTCGGATCGCAGCCCCGCCGCGCTCGCGGCCTGGCGCGAGGCGATGGCCCGGCTGGCCGAGGTGCGGAACGTGCGCGTGAAGCTGTCGGGCTGCTGCGTGCCGGGGCAACGCTGGACGCCGGAGCTTCAGGCGCCGGTCGTGCTCGCGGCGGTGGCGCTGTTCGGCGCCGAACGCTGCATGGTCGCGAGCAACTTCCCGGTCGATGGGCTGCACGCGACCTTCGACGAGATCATGGACGGCATGAAGGCGATCACGGCGCAGCTGCCGCGCGCCGATCGGCTGCGGCTGTTCCACGGCACGGCGGTCGAGACCTATCGCCTCGGCGGCGCGGATCCCGTCTGAGCCACCCGGCCGCCGCGCGCCGGGCCACCGGCCTCACGCCCTGGCGGCCGGCGCCTCCGCCATCTGCCGTCGCTCCTTCGCGTAGCGCACCAGGGCGGCGAAGCGGTACAGCCCGTGCACGAAGCGGCCATAGGGCATGGTGAGGAAGAAGGCGAACACCACGCCGAGATGCAGCGCGAGCAGCAGCCCCATCGCGGGGGTGGCGCGCAGCACCAGCAGCAGCAGCCCGGTCAGGCTCGTGAGGAACAGCATCGCCAGGAACGCCGCGTCCATGCCGAAACGGGCATCGTCGCGCAGCGCCGGATCGCGCGTCCATTTCGCCGCCAGCAGCCCGGCGGGGCCGATCAGCAGGCCGATGCCGCCGACCGTGCCCAGCACCACCGGCAGGTCCCACCACGGATAGGGCGCGATGCGGCCGAGGCCGTAATGATAGAGCGTCGCCACCGAGGTCGCGGCGAAGCAGAGCAGGAAGCCGTAGAAGGTGAGGTGGTGGTACAGGCGGCGATTGTCGGTCGGCCGCTCGTCGGCGCCGTAGCAGCCGACGCCGCCGCCGTCGAGATTGCGCAAGGTGGCCGCGTCCTTGACCGCCTGCCAGAGCGAGGCGGGCTCGGCAAGTGTCGCGGCCGGCTCGCCGATGTCGCGCCAGAACGCGCGCAACCCCATCGCCAGCGCCAGGATCGCGTAGAGGAAGGCCGCGCCGAACACCGCCACCATCGTGTCATGCGGCATCAGCCGGTAGAACGCGCCCGGGCCGGTGTGTGTGCCGAACAGCACCGCGGCGTCGTTCCAGGCGACGAAGCCGGCGATGAACGCCGCCACGGCGAGGGCGGCGATCAGCGCGATCCAGAGCCCGTTGCGGTCGAAGATCGGCGCGAGTGCGGCCGGCCAGGCGTAGCGGCGGTAGCTGTCGGCGCGCACCGCGGCGAGCGTCTGCGGCACGTTCACCTGGAACTCGTGCGGCGGGGCGAACTGGCAATCGACATAGCAGGCGCCGCAGGCATGGCAGAGATTGGCGAGGTAGTTGAGATCGCCGTCGGCGAAGGACCGGCGCATCTCCATCGCCGGGAACACCGCGCACAGCCCCTCGCAATAGCGGCAGGCGTTGCAGACCGTCATCAGCCGATCCGCCTCGGCGAGCGGGGCCGAGGCATGACCCGGGGGCGTGTGCAGGCTCATGCGGCATCCTTTCGCGCGTTGCGCCGGCGGTGCAGCTCGGCGGCGGCCGCGCGCCCGGCGATGCGGCCGAACACGCTGCCGATCGTCATGCCGATGCCGGCGGCGTAGCCCTGGCCGAGCACGTTGCCGGCCATGATCTCGCCGGCGGCGAACATGTTGGCGGCCTTCGTCCCGTCGGCCATCACCATGCGCGCATCGCGATCCACGCGCACGCCGAGATAGGTGAAGGTGATGCCGGGGCGCACGGGATAGGCATGGAACGGTGGCGTTTCGATCCGGCGCGCCCAGTGCGTCTTCGGCGGATCGAGCCCCTCGGTGCGGCAGTCGTCGAGGATCGTGTGGTCGAAGGTGCCGGGACGGACGGCGGCGTTGAAGCGCGCGACGGTCGCCTCCAGCGCCTCCGGGTCGAGCGCGAGCCTGCCCGCGAGCGCGCGGATGCTGTCGGCGGTGATCGGCGGATAGAGCGAGGGCATGAACTGCGTCAGCGCCGGCGCATCGAAGACGATATAGGCGATCTGGCCCGGCTGCTGCGCCACCAGCCGCCCCCAGATGGCGTAGCGCTTCGGCCAGATGTCCTCGCCCTCGTCGTAGAAGCGCTGCGCATCGCGGTTGACGACGATGCCGAACACCACGCAGTCGAGCCGGGTGATGATGCCGCCGTCGAATTTCGGCGCGCGCGCATCGATCGCGACCGCGTGGCACTGGGTCGGATCGCCGATCGGCTGCACCCCTGCATCGAGCAGCATCCGCAGCACCGTGCCGCGGTTGTAGGGCGTGCCGCGGATCAGGAAGTTCTCCGCCGCCTCGCCCCAACCCTGCTTCAGCCACGCGATGTTGGCCTCGAAGCCGCCGGCGGCGGCGATCAGCATGTCGGCCTCGACGCGATGCGCGCGCCCGTCCGCCTGCACCGTGGCGCCGAGGAAGGCGCCATCGGCGATCTCCAGGCCGACGACCTCGGCCTCGTAGCGTACCGCGACGCCGAGCCGCTCGGCCGTCAGGTAGAGCGCGTTCAGCATCGCCCGCCCGCCGCCGAGGAAGAACGAGTTGGTGCGCCCGAGGCTGAGCGTGCCGCCGAGCGAGGGCTGGAAGCGCACGCCCTGCGCCTGGATCCAGTCCAGCATTTGCTTCGACTCGGCGATCATCAGCCGGGCGAGCTCCTCGTCGGTGCGCCCGCCGGTGACGCGCAGCAGATCGTCGAAGAACTCCTGCTCGGTATAGGGGCCCGAGAGCGTCTCGGTCGCGCTGTCATGGGCGCAGCGCATGTTGCGCGTGTGGCGCGTGTTGCCGCCGCGGTAGAACTTCGGCGCGGCTTCGAGCACCAGCACGCTCGCGCCCTCCCGGCGCGCCGCGATCGCGGCGCAGAGCGCCGCGTTGCCGCCGCCGACCACCAGCACGTCGTAGCGTCGTGACAGATCCGTCATGCTGCCCCAGCGGTTCCCGTCCGGCCACGCGCCGCGCCGGCCGAGGGCACTGATATCGGGCGGGTTTGCGGCGTCAAGCCGAGGGCGGGCGGGGAATGCTTCGCCTCACGCTTGCGTTTGCCTGGGATCATGGCAGTGATGCAGCATCGATGGGATCACGGTCGCCGGCCTCCCCCCGCCCGGCCCCTTGTCCCGCACCGGGGATCGGCCCGTCTCGTCGGCGCGGCCGGTCGGGCGCAGCGCCGCATCCGTGCGATCCGGTGCCGGAACAGTCTGTCGGCGGGGGCGGAGAGGGCCGACCGGCCAGGCAGCACGAGGCGTCGATGACGACCGACACGGCCTTCTCGCTCGCGGCGCGGCAGAACCGCAAGGTGTTCGCCTTCGTCGGCGCGATCAGCGCGGTGATCAACCTGCTCGCGCTGGTGGGCTCGATCTACATGCTCCAGGTCTATGACCGGGTGCTCGCCACGCGGCACAAGGACACGCTGATCTACCTGACCGTGATCGCCGCGGTCGCCATCCTGGTGCTCGGCGTGTTCGAGTTCGTCCGCATGGCGGTGCTGGGCCGCGTGGCCGCCTGGATCGAGGAGACGGTGCTGCCGCACGTGTTCTCGCGCTCGATCGATGCCGAGCTCGTGGATCGGCCATACCGGATGGAGGCGGCGCGCGACATGGCGCTGTGGCGGAGCTTCCTCGCCAGCCCCGCGCTGACGACGCTGTTCGACGTGCCCTGGGTGCCGATCTATCTCGCGGTGATCTTCCTGCTGCATCCCTGGCTCGGCTGGGTCGCGACCGCGGGGGCGGCGCTGCTGTTCCTGCTGACCCTGCTCACCGACCGGCTGACCGCGCCGCATCTGCGCCAGGCCAACATGCTCTCCGCGGGCGCGCAGCGGCACGCCGAGGCGATGCTGCGCAACGCCGACGCGATCGACGCGATGGGCATGCGGCCGCACGTGATCCGGCTCTGGCATCGCCGCTTCTCCGAGGCGCTGCCGCTCCAGGGCACGGCGGCGGACCGCTCCTCGCTGCTGCTCGGCATGACCAAGGCGCTGAGGATGCTGCTGCAGGTGCTGATCCTGTTCGCGGGCGCGCTGCTGGTGCTGCAGGACCGGATCACGGGCGGGGCGATGATCGCCGCCTCGATCATCATGGGCCGGGCACTCGCGCCGGTGGAGCAGATGATCGGCTCGTGGAAGACCACGGTGACGGCGCGGCAGGCCTATGCGCGCATCAACGCGCATCTGTCGCAGCCGCCGCTGCGCTCGCCGGTGCGTGCGGCGCTGCCGGAGGCGCGCGGCGCGGTCGCCTTCGACCGCGTGTTCTACGCGCTGCCCGGCCAGGGCTTCCCGTTCATCCGCAATGTCAGCTTCGAGCTCGCCCCGGGCGAGACGCTCGCGATCATCGGCCCCTCGGCCGCCGGCAAGACCACGCTGCTCCGGCTGCTGCTCGGGCTCGTGCGGCCCTCGGGCGGCACGGTGATGATCGACGATCTCGATGTCTGGCAGTGGCCGCGCGAGACCTTCGGCCGGACGGTCGGCTACCTGCCGCAGACGGTCGATCTGTTCGACGCGACGATCGCGGAGAACATCGCGCGCATGGCCGAGCCCGACATGGACCAGGTGGTGGCGGCGGCGCGGCTCGCCGGGTGCGATGCGATGATCGCGGCCCTGCCCGAGGGCTACGAGACGGCGCTCGGCGAGGGCGGGCTGCATCTCTCGGGCGGGCAGCGGCAGATGGTCGGGCTCGCGCGCGCCTTCTACGGCAGTCCGCGCGTGATCGTGCTCGACGAGCCGAACAGCAATCTCGACGGCGATGCCGAGGCGCATCTGATCGAGAGCATCCGGCGCGTGCGGGCGACGACGAAGGCGACGGTGGTGTTCGTCTCGCACCGCCCGCCGCTGGTGCAGACCGCCGACAAGGTGATGCTGATGCGGGGCGGCATGGTGGAGATGTTCGGCCCGCGCGAGGCGGTGATGCGCCGGGTGCTGAAGCCGGTGGAGACGGCGCAGGCCGTGACCGTCGCGCCGGCGGGCGACGCGAAGCAGGGAGCCGGCTGATGGGCACCGCGCTCGTTCCCTATGAGCGCTCGCGCGCGCTGGTGCGGCGCGAGATCGAGTACTGGGACCGCACGATCGCGCTGCCCGCGCGGCCGCGCATCCGCGGGCTGACGCTGTTCGGCATCGCCGTGTTCGCCGTCTTCATCGGCGGCTTCGGCTTCTGGGCGTCGTGGTATCCGCTCGCCGAGGCGAGTCTCGCGCAGGGCTCGGTGAAGGTGGAGCTGAACCGGCGCAGCGTGCAGCACGCCGAGGGCGGGATCGTGCGCGAGATCCTGGTGCGCGAGGGCGACCGCGTGGAGCCGGGCCAGGTGCTGGTGCGGCTCGACCCCGTGCAGGCGGCCGCCCTCCAGCAGGGGCTGGAGACGCAGCGCCTGGCGCTGCTCGCCCATGCGGCGCGGCTGGAGGCGGAGCTCGACGGGGCGGAGCGCCTCCGCCTGCCCGACGCGGTGGTGCTGGCGCGCGGCCGGCCCGAGGTGGCGGAGATGATCACCGGCCAGACCGCGATCTTCGAGATGAAGCGCGCGGCCTGGATCGCGTCCGACACCGCGCTGCTCGCGCGCCAGGACCAGCTCCAGGCGACGATCGATGCGCTCACGCGCCAGCTCGCCTCGTCGCTGCGCCAGATCGAGCTCGTGCGCGAGGAGATCGCGACCGTCGAGGAGCTGCTGCGGCGCGGGCTGGAGCGCCGGCCGCGGCTGCTCGCCCTGCAACGGAGCGAGGCGGCGCTGATCGGCACATACGAGGACCAGCAGGGCCAGATCCTGCGCAACCGCGCCCAGATCGCCGAGATCGCGCAGACGCTCGCGAGCCAGCGCCAGGCGCGCAGCGCCGAGGCCGGGCGCGAGCTGCGCAGCGTGCGCGAGCGGCTGATCGAGGTCGAGGAGAGGCTGATCCGCGCGCGCGACGTGAGCGGGCGGCTGGAGCTGCGCGCGCCCATCGGCGGGGCGGTGATGGGGCTGAAGGTGAACAGCGACGGCGCCGTGGTGCGCCCGGCCGAGCCGCTGCTCGACATCGTGCCGGAGGAGCGGCTGGTGGTGGATCTCCGGATCTCGCCGCTCGACATCGCACGGGTGCAGGTGGGCGCGCCGATCGAGCTGCGCTTCCCGTCATTCCCACAGCGCAACATGCCGCCGGTGCACGCCGAACTCGCCTGGATCTCGCCGGATGCCGAGGTCGAGCAGCGCAGCGGCATGCCGTTCTACACCGGCCGCGTGCTGCTGGAGGAGGCCGCGCTCGCGCAGCTTCCGGGCGGGCGCGTGGTGCCGGGCATGCCGGTGGAGGCGAGCATCGTCACCGGCCAGCGGACCATGATGGAGTATCTGCTCAAGCCGATCCTCGACAGCTTCCGCCGGTCCTTCGTCGAGCGCTGAGCGCGCGCGATTTGACGCGACGCTCTTAGGTTGATATCAACTGAAAAAACCAGAGGAGGGCCGCATGGCCGAGAGGGTGCTCGTGCTCGTCGGCACGAAGAAGGGCGCGTTCATCGCCGAGAGCGACGCCGCCCGACGCGGCTGGTCGCTGCGCGGCCCGTTCTGCGAGGCCTGGCCGATCAACCACGTGATCGCCGAGCCCGCCACCGGGCGCATCCTCGCCGGCGGCGGCAACGAGTGGTTCGGCCCCGCGGTCTGGGCGTCGGACGATCTCGGCGCAACCTGGACCCATTCCTCGGCCGGCATGGCCTATGGCGAGGGCGAGCCGCCGATCCGCGCGGTCTGGAGCCTGGCCGCGGCGAACGGGCATCTCTACGCCGGGGTGGAGCCGGCGGGGCTGTTCCGCAGCGCCGACCGGGGCGAGACCTGGACGCATCTCGGCGGCCTGCGCGACCATCCCTCGCGCCCCTCCTGGCATCCGGGCGCGGGCGGACTGATCCTGCACTCGCTGGTGATCGATGCGGCGGACGAACGGCGCATCTGGGTCGGCATCTCGGCCGGCGGGGTGTTCCACTCGGCCGACGGGGGTGCGACCTGGGAGCCGCGCAACCGCGGCACGCGCGCCGATTTCAACCCCGAGGACCAGCGCTATCCCGAGCACGGGCAGTGCGTGCACTGCCTGGTGCAGGCGCCCGGCGTGGCGGACCGGCTGTATCAGCAGAACCATTGCGGCATGTACCGCAGCGACGATGGCGGGCGGTCGTGGCAGAGCATCGAGGCCGGGCTGCCGTCGAGCTTCGGCTTTCCCGCCGCCGCCCATCCGCGCGATGCGGACACGCTCTATCTCGTGCCGCTGAACGGCGATTCCGCGGGCCGCTACGTGCCGGACGGACGGGTGGCGGTGTGGCGCACGCGCGACGGCGGGCGGAGCTGGCAGGACCTGCGCGCGGGCCTGCCGCAGCGGAACGCCTATCTGAACGTGCTGCGCCAGGCGCTGGCGACCGACCGGCTGGCGCCCGCAGGCGTCTATTTCGGCACCGGCACGGGCGCGCTCTATGCCTCGGCGGACGAGGGCGACACTTGGGCCTGCATCGCCCAGCACCTGCCGGCGATCACCTCGGTCGAGACGCTGGTGCTGGACCGGTAGCCCCGGCCGCGCCGATCGGTCAGAGTCGATCGCGGATCGACTCGGGGGCCGGGATGGCGCTCTGGAACAGCCGCGACGGGTATGGGGCGGTCACCAAGACGGCGCATTGGCTGATCGTCGTGCTGTTCGCGTTCCAATACGCCGCCGGTCTGACGATGACGCGGCTGGGCGAGGGCGAGCGCGCGTTCGGGCTGTCGGGCGATGCGCTGTACAACTGGCACAAGACGCTGGGGCTGGTGGCGCTGGCGGTGGCGGTGGTGCGGCTGGCGGCACGGCATGTGGGCGAACTGCCGCCCTGGGCGCCGACCTTGAGCGAGGCCGAGCGGCGCTTCGTGCACCGGGCCGAGCGGGTGCTGTATGCGGCGATGGTCGTGCTGCCGGTGAGCGGGTTCGTGTACGTGATGGCGGGCGACTACGGGGTGATCGTCGCGGGGGTGTGGGCGCTGCCGAACCCGTTGCCGCGGTCGGAGGTGCTGGCGGCGGCGGGGCGGTGGGTGCACATCGGCGCGGCGATCGTGCTGGCGGCGGCGCTGGCCGGGCATCTGGGGCTGGTGCTGTGGCACACGCTGGTGCTGGGCGACGGGCTGCTGTGGCGGATGCTGCCGCGGCGCCGGTAGGGGAGGGTCCGAGAACGAAGGTTCCTGGCGGGTGGGTGCGGGAGGGCGGCGCCCTCCCGCTCTGTTTTGGGCGGCCGCAGGCCGCTCTTCTCGTGTGGGCGGGGTGATCG
>NZ_KB899920.1:0-41559 GCF_000378465.1 Elioraea tepidiphila DSM 17972 | reverse complement strand
CGCGGCTGCGTTTTTCCCCTCCGAGCCTGCCTCGAAAACGGCCGGTGATGCACTCCGTGCGCGCGGCGGGGTGCGTGCCCCGTCAGCGTCTCCACCGGCCTTTGGTCTGTTCGCCCCACCACGAGGGACCGTAGCCCCCGCAGCAGAAGCGGGAGCCGCAACGACCCCACCGGCGGATGCCGGCGGGCCTTCGCCCCCACGCCGCGCCGCCTTCCGGCGGCGGGCGATCCCGTGGGTCTCGTGACCCTTGCGCGCGATGTTGCGCGCGGCGTTCAGGTCCGCATCCGCGGCGTGGCCGCAGGCGGTGCAGACGAAGTGGTCGCGGTCGATGCGCGACGCCGCATCGACCTTGCGGCATTCCGGACAGGTCGTGCTGGTGTAGGCCGGCTGGACCTGCCACACCCGCTTGCCCTTGGCCGCGACCGGCCGGTAGCCGGCCAGTTCAAGCCGCCGCTCCACGGCGGCGAGCAGCGCGGCGTACTGGGCGCGGCTGAGCGTGCGCGCATCGCCGCGGGCGAAGGCGCGCAGGTCCTCCGCCGCGACCATGGCACCCCGCCGCACCGCCAGCCGCGCGACATGCTTGGCGATGCGGTTGACCTCGTTGCGCGCGGCATCGCGGAACGCGCGCTTCGTCGCACGCATCGCCCGCGCCCGGCCGCGCTGCTGGTCGCGTTCGCGCTGGTTGCGCAGCCGCCGCTCGACGGGGGCGAGGCGGTTGCCGGAAAGGTAGCCCTCGGCGCCCGACGCATCCGCCACGGCGACGACATTGGCGACACCGCGATCCAGGCCGATCCATTGCTCGGGATTCGGCTGCACCGTCTCGACCCGACGCGCGAAGGCGACATGCAGTTCGTAGCGCCAGCCGCGTTCGGCGGGGAACGCGACCAGCTTGGCGGTGCGCGGCGTCCAGTCGTCGAGATACTGCCAGGCGTGGCGCGGGAAGGAGAGCGGCACGCGCAGGCCGATGCTGCGCGGCATCGTGCGCTCTGACTTGATCCCGACCAGAGTCTTGTCGCCGGTCCAGGCGACCTTGGCGGCGCGGCGCGCCCGATCCGGCAGTACGCCGGGCAGGAAGGCGTCGATCCGTCCACCGTCGCCGCGGATCAGGGACACGCCGCGCTTGAGATCGCCCGAGGCGCGCGACCAGGAGAGCGGCGTGCGGCCGATCTTCGGATCGGTCGCGAGGCGGTCGCGCAGCCGGTCCTCGTCCTCCTTGCGCGCGGTGAGCGCGAGTTCGCCGAGCAGCGCGGCACGGTCCTCCGGCGGCGCGGCGATGCGCGGGCCGGCGGGGTAGGCGGGCGGGCGGCGCTCGCGCTCGCGTTCGAGCCGGCGGGTCGCGCTCGTCATCACGTGCTCGACCGTGATGGCCGCGCGCGGGCGGCGCTTCTGCAGGGCCTCGACGGTGGCGGCGGGGTCGGCCTCGACCTCGCGCAGCCGGTCGAGTGCGCGCGCGATGCGGCCGGGTCGCTCGGCGCGGAACTTCTCGCGCCAGCCGATCCAGGACTGGACGGTATCCTTGACGTGTTTGGCGAGGCCGTCGGCCATGATCGAGGAAGTGTATGCGGTCGTTGCCGCGCGACGGGCGGCGTTGGCGATCTCGCGCTGCGCCGCGCGGTCCTCGATGATCAGGGCGGCGCGTGTGTCCTTGTCGGTCGTCCGCGCGAGCCGGGCGGCGATGCGCAGCCGGGCGATCGCGTGCGGGCGTGCCGCCTCCAGCGCGCGGCCATAGGCGACGGTCTGGCGGCGCAGCGCATCGTCCAGCATCGCGCGCTTGCGGGCGGACGGCGCGTGCAGGCCGAAGCGGACGACACGGAGGACGGCTTTGGTCCTGGGCGGCGATGGGTTCAAGCGGGTTCCCTCGATGCGCCCCCATTCGGCCCGCGCGTCGGGAGTCGATCAAGGGGAATCGGCGCGGGACTGATCCGACTACGTCCGAATCAGACGTCATCGGGCGTCGTCGGGTCGCGTGCGTCAGGCGCCTGACTCCAGCCCCGTCCGCATGGGATAGGAAGAATGTCAACTTCGCTCCGTGCGCCCGCTGCCCGCCGCGCGCGCCTTCTCGCGCCGCTGCACGATGCGCAGCGCCTCGATCAGCACGTCCTCGGTGATCCCGGCCTCGCGGTACACCTTCGGCACCTCCTCGCGGAGATCCAGGCGATCGGCGGGGATCAGCGTCAGCGAGCGGTCGGGATTGAGGCGCGCCTCGAGGAAGCGCGGATTGCCCATGGCGGCGATCATCGCCCGCGTGACCTGGCTGCTGGCGCTGGGCGAGGCGGTGCGGCACCGGCGGGGCACGCTCGCGGTGCCGGTCTATCTCGGCGATTCGCTGCAATGGAACCTGCGCGAGGTGGCGGGCGGGCGCGACGTGGTGGTGCGCGTGCCGGACGACAGCCCGATCACGATCCCGGCGGGGTTCGCCGAGAACCAGGCCGCCTATGACGCGGGGCTGGCGCTGGTGCAGGCGGCGCTGGGCGGCGGCGAGGAGAAGGCGCTGGTGGCGTCGCTCGCCCGCCTGCCCGGGGTGGGCGAGCACGATGCGCGGGCGATGGTCGCGCCGTTCCGGCGGCTGCGCGCGCTCCATGCCGCGGGCCGGGACGATGTCTGGCCGTTCGTGCTGCGCAATCTGGTGCGCCCGCTCTGGCTGTCGCGGCCGGAGAACCGGGCCGATGTGGTGATCGGCAATCCGCCCTGGCTGGCCTTCCGCTACATGGCGCCGGAACTGCAGGCGCGGGTGCGCGCGGCGTGCCGGGCCGAGAACCTGTGGCAGGGCGGGCGGTTCGCCACCCAGCAGGACCTCTCCGCGCTGTTCTGGGTGCGCGCGGCCGAGCGGTATCTGAAGGAGGGCGGCACGATCGCCTTCCTGCTGCCCTATGCGGCGCTGAACCGGCCGGCCTATCGGGGGCTGCGCGAGGGGCACCACGCGCGGGTTCGCCTCGCGATCGGCGCGGCCTGGAGCTTCGACGAGGGGGTGCAGCCGCTGTTTCCGGTGCCGGCCTGCGCGCTGTTCGCGCGCCGGCTGGCGCGCGCCGAGGGGGCGGCGGTGGCGCTGCCGGCCGGGCTGCGCGCGTATCGGGGCGCGCTGCCGCGGCGCGACGCCACCGAGGCGGAGGCCGATGCGGCGCTGACGGTGGGGCAGGAGCCCTGGCCGGCCGGGCCGGCGCGGATGCCTGCCAGCGTGTATGCCGCGCGATTCCGCGACGGAGCGACGATCTATCCGCGCCGGTTCTTTTTCGTGGAGAAGATGCCCGCCGGGCGGCTGGGCGCCAATCCGGCTGCGCCGCGCGTGCGCGGGCGGGAAGGGGGCCTCGACAAGGCGCCGTGGAAAGGCGTGACGCCGCCCGAAGGGCCGGTGGAGGCGGCGTATCTGCGCCCGGTGGTGCTGGGCGAGACGATCCTGCCGTTCCGGCTGCGCGAGCCCGCGCTCGCCGTGATGCCGCTGGACGGGCGCGGCGCGGTGATGGACGCGCGCGGCGCCGCCTTGGCCGGGCTTGCGCATCTCGCGGCCTGGCTCGGCGACGCCGAGGCGAAGTGGGCGGCGCACGCGGCCAAGACGCCGGACGGGACGACGCCGAAGATGACGCTGCGGGAGAACCTGGATCACCTGCGGAAGCTGTCCGTGCAGCACCCGCCGGCGCCGCTGCGCGTGGTGTACGCCAAGGCCGGCACGCTGCTGGCCGCCGCCAGTCTCCGCAATCCCGCGGCGCTGGTGGACCACATGGCCTACTGGGCACCGGCGCGCCACGAGGGCGAGGCGCGCTACCTCGCGGCGGTGCTGAACGCCGAGGCGACGCGCCGGCGCATCGCCGGGATGCAGGCGCGCGGCCAATGGGGCGCACGCCACTTCGACAAGCTGGTCTGGGAGCTGCGCATCCCCGACTACGACGCCCGCAACCCGCAGCATCGCCGCCTTGCCGCCGTGGCGGAGCGGGCCGAGCGCCTCGCCGCCGCGGTGGAGGTGCGCGAGGGCGGGCACTTCACCGCCCAGCGGGCGGCGATCCGCCGCGCGCTCGCCGATGCCGGCGTGGCGACCGAGCTCGACGCCGCGGTCGAGGCGCTGCTGGGCGGCTGAGCGGGCGGGCCGGCAGCGCGCGAGGCGGGCCGTCGCATGCGCCGAGGGAGCGGTGGCGACGCGACCCCACCTCACACGCCCTGAGCGTCTTCCGTCTATGAAACGGACGGTTTGTGCCGCGCCGCCGGGGGCGGCTCTAGGACCGGACGATGGCCGTGATCAAGCGGGACGAAGATGATGCGCAGGGTGACCGCGCTCGCTCCCGCGCGTTGCGGCCGGGCGCGCTTGACTCCACCCCTGTCCGCATGGGATAGGAAAAAGATCACCCATCCTCCGTGCGCCCGGCGCCGGCCGCGCGCGCCTTCTCGCGCCGCTGCACGATGCGCAGCGCCTCGATCAGCACGTCCTTGGTGATCCCGGCCTCGCGGTACACCTTCGGCACCTCCTCGCGGAGATCCAGGCGATCGGCGGGGATCAGCGTCAGCGAGCGGTCGGGATTGAGGCGCGCCTCGAGGAAGCGCGGATTGCCCATGGCGGCGACGATGGCGCGGTTGAGGGTGAGCTGGCGCTGGCGGGAGAGCTTGAGCACGGTCGGCATGGACCAAGCTTAAAGGATTAAAGTCTTAAAGCCAAGCGCGGCGAAGGCGCTGATCCGCCACGTCCTTCCCCGAAACGCGGGGCTTAAAGCGCCGCCGCCCGCGCGATCGCGGCATTGAGCGCGCGCACCCCCGCCTCCGGCCCCTCGGGGTGGTTCCAGACGGCGCCGATCACGGCGAGGAAGTCGGCGCCGGCGCGCACCAGCACGCCGCAGTTCTCCGCCGTGATGCCGCCGATCGCGACACAGGGGATCTCGGTGGTCTCGGACCAGATGGTCAGGATCTCGGGGTCGGGGCGGTGCGTGGTCGCCTTCGTCCCGGTCGGGAAGAACGCGCCGAAGGCGACGTAGTCCGCCCCCGCCTCGGCCGCCTCCATCGCGAGATGACGGGAGTCGTGGCAGGTCGCGCCGAGCGTGCGGTCGGGGCCGAGCAGCTTCCGTGCCGCACGCAGGTCGCCGTCGGTCCGGCCGAGATGGGCGCCGTCGCAGCCGGTCTGGACCGCGAGGTCGGCCCGGTCGTTCATCAGGAACGCGACCCCGCGGTCCTGCGCGACGGGGCGCAGCGCGTCGGCCGCGCGGCGGATCGCGTCGTCGTCCACGCCCTTGAGGCGAAGCTGCACCGCCGCGACATCGCCCGCATCCAGCGCGCGGGCGAGCGTGTCGCGGAAGGCGAGGGGGTCGAGCGCGGGTGGGGTGATCAGGTAGAGCCGGCAGCGATCCGCCGGCCCCGGCGCGCTCACGCCTTGCCCTGGTAGATCTCGATGATCCTGGCGAGCATCGCCAGCGCCTCGTCCCTCGGGCGCTGGAAGGTGTTGCGGCCGATGATCGAGCCGTTGCCCCCGCCGTCGCGGATGGCGCGGCACTCGGCGTAGATGCCGTCCAGGTCCTTCGCCTCGCCGCCCGAGAACACGACGATGCGCTTGCCGTTGAAGCAGGCCTGCACGACGTGCTCGATGCGCTTGGCCAGCGTGGCGCCGTCGATCGCCTGCTTCTCGTACACCTTCTTCGCGGCGTCGAGCGACAGGTGCTCGGTCGGCGGCTTCACCTTGATGATGTGGGCGCCGAGCAGGGCGGCCATGTGGGCGGCATAGGCGCAGATGTCGAACGCGGTCTCGCCCGCCTTGTCCAGCATCGGCCCGCGCGGATACGACCACACCACGACCGCGAGCCCGGCCGACTTCGCCTCCTCGGCGAGCTCGCGCAGTTCCTCCATCATCTCGAACTGGTCCTCGGAGCCCGGATAGATCGTGAAGCCGATCGCCGAACAGCCGAGCCTGAGCGCGTCGTTCACGCTGCCGGTCACCGCCTGGTCCTTGGTGGTGGAGAGGGAGTTCGAGGAGTTGACCTTGAGGATCGTCGGGATCGCGCCGGCGAAGGTGTCGGCGCCGGCCTCGATCATGCCGAGGGGGGCGGCGTAGGCCGACAGCCCCGCGTCGATCGCGAGCTGGAAGTGGTAGTGCGGGTCATAGGCCGGCGGGTTGGGCGCGAAGCTGCGCGCCGGGCCGTGCTCGAAGCCCTGATCCACCGGCAGGATCACCAGCTTGCCAGAGCCGCCGAGCTTCCCCTCCATCAGGATGCGCGCAAGGTTGGCCTTGGTGCCGGGATTGTCGCTCTCGTAGTTGGCGAGAATGTCCTTGACGCGCCTGGTGATCCGCATGGCGGGGTCTCCGTCGCTGGGGTGCCGGGATGGCGGTTGCCTAGAGCAAAGCGGCGCTCCTGTCACCCCGGGGTGAGCCAGGCGGCAAGGCGGCGACGCGCGCCCGGCAGGGCGAGATCGAGCGCGGGCGGCGGCTCGCGCAGCATCCGCGCGCCGCAGACCGCCGCCAGGGCGGCAAGTTGCGCGGCCTGGGCATCGTTGCCGGCAAACACGATCGCGCGGCAGCCCGCGTGCAGCGCCTCGACCGCGATGCCGGCGAGATCGTCGCAGTCGAGCACGTCCTCGACCGGCACGCCCGGCACCGCCTCGCGCGCGGCGGCGACCAGCGCGCGCCACCAGCCGAACCCGGCATAGCCGGCCGCACCCGGCGCGGAGAGCAGCGTCACGCCGCATCCGGTCGCCGCCGCGGCTGTGAGGGCCGCGCGCGCATCGTCGAGCCCGTGCACGATCACCGCCCGCATCGGCGGCGTTGTTGACCCTGCGGAAGCGGCCTGTCTAGGGTCGCGCATCGCCCCACGAACCCGCGAGTCCGCCATGCCCGACGCCCACGCCGCGCCCACCCTCGCCGATGCCGCCGCCGCGCTGGAGGCTGCGGTGAGCCGGCTCGAGGACGTGGCCGAGGCGCTGGCGCACCGCGCGGAGGAGCAGGCCGCGACCCCGCCCGACGCGGAGGCCGCCGCCGCGATGGCCGAGGCTGCGCAGCGGCTCGATGCGGTGATCGCACGGCTCTCGGCCGTACTGGAACAGGAGTGACCGCATGGGCCAGGTCACGCTGAAGATCAACGGCTACCCCTATGTGCTCGGCTGCCCGGACGGTCAGGAGGCGCATCTGGAGGCGCTCGGCGCCGAGCTCGATGCGCGGGTGAGCTCGATCCGCGCGCAGGTCGGCAATCTCGGCGAGGCGCGCCTGCTCGCGATGGCCGGGATCATGCTGGCGGACGAACTCGCCGATGCGCGAGCCGGGCAGGCACCCGCCCCCTCGTTCGAGGCCGAGGCGGCCGAACGGCTGACCCGCCTCGCGCGCAGGCTGGACGGCGTTGCGTCGAAGCTGGCGCGCGCCTAGCTTCAGGTCGCGGGGCTGCCCGGTGCGTCAGGCACTTCATCCCCGGGGCCAGTGATCTTCCCATTGGGAGCTGTCCCTGTCGCGGTCGTGGCCGCGGTACACGGCGCCCACCTGCTGAGAGCAGGCCTTGGGAGGATGATCCGCCAACGGCCAGGGTGGCTCCGCGCTTCTCCATGTCCACCGTCACGCTCATCGAGGCCAAGCGGGCTGCACGCGCAGCCGGGCTTGCCGCGCGCGAAGCCGGCGATCCGCGCGCCGGCCTGCGGCTCGCCGGCCACGTGCTGGAGCGGTTCGCGCCGCCGCCGGGCGCGGTCGTGGCCGGGTACTGGCCGCTCGGTCGCGAGATCGATCCTAGGCCGCTGATGCTCGCACTCGCGGGACGCGGCCATCCGCTCGTGCTTCCGGTGACTGGGAAACGCGGCACGCCGCTGGTCTTCCGCCGTTTCCGCTTCGGCGATCCGCTGGTGGTGGGACCCTTCGGCACGCGTCAGCCTGACGCCGACGCGGAGGCCTTGGCACCGACCTTTCTGCTGGTCCCGGTGGTTGCGTTCGATGCAACGGGCGTGCGGATCGGCCACGGCGCCGGCTATTACGACGCGACGCTCGCGGTGCTCAGGGCGCGCCGTGCCGTGGTCGCGCTCGGCTGCGGCTATGCCTCCCAGCAGGCCGCCACCTTGCCGGTTGGGGCGCACGATCAGCGCCTCGATGCGATCGTCACCGAACAGGGAGTACTGCGCGCGTGAAGATCCTGTTCCTCGGCGACGTCGTCGGCCGCACGGGGCGCGATGCGGTGATCGCGGCGCTGCCGTCCTTGCGGGCGCGGCTCGGCGCCGAGTTCGTCATCATCAATGCCGAGAACGCCGCGCACGGGTTCGGGCTCACTCCCGAGATTGCGCGCGCGCTGTTCGCCGCCGGCGCGGATGTGCTCACGCTCGGCAACCACGCCTGGGATCGGCGCGAGCTCATCCCCTATATCGAGGGCGAACCGCGACTGCTGCGTCCTTTCAACTATCCGCCGGGCACGCCGGGGCGCGGTGCCGGCGTGTTCACGGCGGGCGTGCGTAAGGTTCTCGTCGTGAACGCGATGGGCCGGCTGTTCATGGATGCGCTCGACTGCCCGTTCCGTGGCATCGACACGCTGCTCGCCGCGCACGCGATCGGCCGCACCGTCGATGCCGCGGTGATCGACTTCCACGCCGAGGCATCGAGCGAGAAGCAGTCCTTCGGCTATCACGTGGACGGGCGGGCGTCGCTGGTGGTGGGCACGCACACCCATGTGCCGACGGCGGACGCGCAGATCCTGCCGCGCGGCACTGGCTACCAGAGCGATGCCGGGATGTGCGGCGACTACGACAGCGTCATCGGCATGCAGAAGGAGGGGGCGTCGCTGCGCTTCGTGAAGAAGCTGCCCGGCGAACGGCTCGCGCCGGCCGAGGGCGAGGCGACGATCTGCGGCGTGTTCGTTGAGACCGACGACGCAACCGGACTGGCGCGGCGGATCGCGCCGGTGCGGCAGGGCGGGCGGCTCGCGCCGGCGATGCCGGAGTGACGCGTCAGCGCGTGAGCACGATCACGCCGTTCGCCGGCAGGCGCATGCGCGCGGCGAAGGGATAGGCGAAACCCGAGGCGGGATCGGCATGTATGGCGCCGAAATTGCCCACCGGCGCAACGTTCGGGAACGGATCGTACACGTCGCTGTTGAACACCTCGCGCCAACGTCCAGGCCACGGCAGGGTGACGGGATAGTGGTCGAGCGCCTGCTCGTTCACGCTCGCGACCACCACGACATCGCGGCCCTCGCCCTCGACCCAGCGATGCAGCACCAGGACGCGGTCGCGCTCGTGAACCTGCGGCACGCGCACACCCTCGCTGCTGAGCGCGGGGTGTTGGCGGCGCAACGCTACCAGATCCTGCACAAAGCGCAGGAAGTCGCGCTTGGCGCGGACGTGGTCCACCTCATTCCAGCCGATCAGGAACTGCGACCAGAAGCGGATGTCATCGTGCCAGGGCCGCGCCTCGAGGATCTCCTGGCCCATGAACAGCATCGGGATGCCGGGCGCGGTCAGCAGCAGGGCCGTGGCGACGCGCGCGCGACTGCGGCCGTACCAGGAATGCGGGTGCGACGGATCCGCTACCGCCGCCACGCGCGGCGCGCGCGGCGCATGGCTGTCGTAGTCCCAGCGTACCACGTCGTGATTCTCCAGGCACTGCACCACGGTCCAGGCCGCCGGGAATCCCGGCGGCGGCAGCAGCGCCTCGGCCACGCGGTCGAGACGGACATGCGCCTCTGCCCCGCCGGAAGCCTCGGCCAGCATGCCGCGCAGGGCGTCGCGCAGGCGGTCGCCGAGAGCGGCGTCGAAGCCGAGGCCGTCCGGTGATTTCGTGACCGGATAGGCGCGGTCCCAGTTCCAGTATTCTGCGATCTGGATCGCTGCCGGCTTGACGTAGCGGACGGTGCTCGTGAGGTCGCGGCAGAACGGATCGCCGCCGTGCTCGTGGATGACCGTCACCTCGTCGTAGCGGATGCCGTCGGCCCGGTACTCGGTGAGGAAGAAGCAGGCGTTGTCGATCAGGAACTGGCGCACCGGCGCCTGCCAGTAGGCGAACACCTTGCCTCCTGCCCAGCCCTTGTCGGTGAAGTAGAGGCTGCGGTTGTCGTCGCCCCAGGGCTGGCGGTCGTAGAAGTAGAGGCTGCGATCACCGAACCCGCCGCCGGCATGGTTGAACACGAGATCCAGGATCACCGCGATCCCGTTCAGGTGGCAGAGATCGATCAGGCATTTGAGCTGGTTCGGCCCCGTGACGAGCTCGGCGAGCGTGAGCGGCGCCTGACCATGTTTGGCGAGCAGTGCGTTCACCGCCACGAGATGCCGCGCGAGCTCGGCCTGATCCTCCACCTGGTAGAGCATCTCGGGAGAGAAATAGTCGAGCCCGGCATAGCCCAGGCCGAAATGTCCATCATACTCCTGGATCGGCAGGAGCTGGATCGCGGTCACGCCGAGGTCGCGCAGATGGGGGATGCGCGCGACCACGTCGAGGAAGGTGCCGTAGTGCGGCACCTCGGGGTCGGCGCCCCAGAACACGCCGACATGGAGCTGATAGATGATCAGCTCATGAAACGGCGGCGGGCGCCAGCGCGCATCATGCCATGGGTAGTTATGCGCCGGGCGGACCAGGCACGGGCAGTCGGGAAACTCGGGGCACGTCGCGAGCTCGCGCGCGTAGGGGTCGCGCTTCAGGCCCTCGCTGCCGCCTTCCGGGCCTTGGATCCAGAACAGGTATGGCGTGCCGTCGGTGATGCCCGGGACGAAGCCGCCCCAGGTGCCGTCGCCGAGCGGGGCAAGCCGCGTGTCGTCCGACGGCGTGCAGCGCGACCAGTCTGCGTCCACGTGCGCATCCGTGACCACATGGACGCTGCGTGCCGTCGGTGCCCAGGTGCGGAAGGTGGCGCCGCCGGGAACGAGCGTGGCGCCCATCGGGGTGTAGGGGCCGACGACCGGTGCCGACAGGCGCATCCTCGCCTCCTGGATGTCACGGAAGAGCAACAACGTGCGTGTCGAGCATAGCCCGACATTGCGGCTGCGTGTGATCGCGTTGGCGCTAGCGCTCCGGTAGCAGGCGCGGCACCAGGCGCAGGAAGACGAGCATGCCGAACAGCTCGACCAGCGACTGCACCACGATCACGATCGCGGAGGTGTGCCACGCCGGTGGCAGGGCGAGGGCGAGCGGCAGCACCACGAAGGAGTTGCGCGTGCCGAGGCTGAAGGTCAGCGTCCGTCCGGCCCGCCCGGTCAGGTCGGCCGCGCGCGCAAGGCCGACCCCAAGCGCGAGCGTCATCGCGAGGAACAGCACGAACGCCACTGTGACCTTTGCCAGCAGGGGCAAAGCCTCCGCCACCGCGCCCACCTGCGAGGCCGCGATCAGGAACACCACGACAGCGAGCAGCGGCACCGGCGCCCAGGCAAGGCGGGCGATCAGCGCGCCGCCGTCGCGCTCGGCGCGGCGTTCGGTCAGCCAGGCACCCACCAGCGGCAGGATGATCAGCGCGCCGAAGGCGGTGGCGACATGGTCGAGCGGCACCTCCGCGGTGACGCCGCCGCCAACCAGCAGCCAAGCATAGGCGGGCAGTAGCAGGAGCTGCGCGAGCAGCAGGAGCGGCGTGACGGCGATAGCCCGGGCGGTGTCGCCGCGCGCCAGATGGGTGAAGGTGATGAACCAGTCGGTGCAGGGCACGACGAGCACCAGCACGACGCCGAGCCGCACCGCCGGATCGACGGGCACGAGCGGCAGCAGCGCGGCCACGAGCAGCGGCACGGCAAGGAAGTTGCCGCCGAGCACGGTGGTGACGAAGCGTGCGTCGCGCATCGCCTCGCCGAGGTGGGTCAGCGGCACCTGGGTGAAGGTGGTGTAGAGCAGCAGGCCGAGCACCGGCCAGAGCGCGGTCTCGAAGGCCGGTGCCAATCCCGGCGCGGCCGTGCCGAGCGCCAAACCCAGCGCGATCGCGACGAGATAGACCCACACCTGATGCCGCTCCAGGCTCGCGCGATCGATCACCCCCTGGTTTCCCGTCCCTGTTCCCGGCCCGTTCGCGCCCTGCTACACAGCCCGACCACAGCCCCCCAGGCACACGACTCGAAGGACCACGAGGCGGCCATGGCCGGCCATTCGCAGTTCAAGAACATCATGCACCGCAAGGGCGCGCAGGATGCCAAACGGGCGCGCGCCTTCGCCAAGATCATCCGCGAGATCACGGTCTCGGCCCGGCAGGGTCTGCCGGACCCGAACGCCAATCCGCGGCTGCGCGCCGCGGTGATCGCCGCGCGCCAGGCCAATATGCCGAAGGACACGGTGGAGCGCGCGATCAAGAAGGCGTCGGGCGAGGGCGGGACCGAGGACTACGTTGCGCGGCGCTACGAGGGCTACGGTCCCGGCGGGGTCGCGATCATCGTCGAGGCGCTGACCGACAACCTGAACCGGACAGCCTCCGACGTGCGCTCGCTGTTCAGCAAGCACGGCGGGGCGCTCGGCGAGAGCAACGCGGTGTCGTTCATGTTCGACCGGCTCGGCGTGATCCGCTACCCGGCGGCGGCCGCGGATGCGGAGGCCATGCTGGAGGCGGCGATCGAGGCCGGTGCCGAGAATGTCGAGAGCGGCGAGGGCGGCCACGAGGTCACCTGCGCGCCGGAGGACCTGTTCGCGGTGCGCGATGCGCTGGCGGCGCGGTTCGGCGACCCGGAGGAGGCGAAGCTCGACTGGCGGCCGAAAACGACCGCGCCGGTGGATGAGGAGCAGGCGGCCTCGGTGCTGAAGCTGATCGATGCGCTGGAGGATCTCGACGACGTGCAGGCCGTGTTCGCCAATTTCGAGGTCTCCGACGCCGTGCTGGCGAAGCTGAGTGCCTGACGGGTTTCCTCGGCGGCTGCGGGTGCTTGGGCTCGATCCGGGGCTCGGCGTCACGGGCTGGGGCGTCATCGAGGCGAAGGCCAACCGGCTGCGTCACGTCGCCGACGGAGTGGTGGAGACGGATGCGGCGCTTGCGCTGCCGGCCCGGCTCGCGGCGTTGCACGGGGCGCTGGCCGGTCTCATCGCCACGTGGCGGCCCGACGAGGCGGCGGTGGAGGAGACCTTCGTCAACCGCAACCCGTTGAGCACCTTGAAACTCGGCCAGGCCCGGGGTGTGGTGCTGCTGGCCCCGGCGCTCGCGGGCATCCCCGTCGCCGAGTACCAGGCGACGGCGGTCAAGCGCGCTGTGGTCGGGCAGGGGCACGCGCAGAAGCAGCAGGTGCAGGCGATGGTACGCATCCTGCTGCCGGGTGCCGCGCCGGGCCGCGCGGACGCGGCGGACGCGCTGGCGGTGGCGATCTGCCACGCGCACCACCGCGCGACGGCGGCCCGGCTCCTTCGGGCGCCGTAGCGTACGGTCAAGGGATTGGGCGGGCGGGGCAAAGGGGCGACTGCCCCTTCGCCCCCGCGATCGTTTTATCTACCCGACGCGGATATTCGCCGCGCGGATCACCTCGGCCTGATCCTGGATGTCGCGTTCGATGTAGGCGCGGAACTCCGCCGCCGACATCGGCATGGGATCGACCGCCTGGCGCGCCCACGCCGCGCGGGTGTCCTCGGCGGTGGCGATGCGGGTGATCGCCTCGTTCAGCCGCTGCACCACGGCGTCGGGCGTGCCGCCGGGTGCGACGATGCCGAGCCAGATCGAGGAGGTGTAGCCGGCGACCCCGGCCTCCGCGACGGTCGGCAATTCGGGCAGCAGGGGGCTGCGCCGTTCGCCGCTGGTGGCGAGCCCCTTCACGCGCCCGGTCTGGACGTTCTGGATCTGGGTGGTGATGGAGTCGAACATCCAATCCACGGTGCTGCCCATGATGGCGCTGCGCGCTTCGCCCGAGCCGCGGAACGGGATGTGTTCCACCTGGATCTGCGCCATATGGCAGAACTTCGCGCCGGCGATGTGATAGGGCGTGCCAGGCCCCGAGGACGCGTAGTTCAGCGTGCCGGGCCGCGCCTTTGCCATGGCGATCAGATCGGCGAGCGAGGCGACGTCTAGGTCGGGCCGCGCGATCAGGGCGTGATTGGCGATGTTCACCGGGGCAACGGGCACGAAGTCGCGCAGCAGCACATAGGGGCGGTTGGGCAGCAGCGTCTCATTCGCGGTGTGGGTGTTCGACATCATCAGCAGCGTGTGCCCGTCGGTTGCGGATTTGGCTGCTTCGGTGCCGATCACGGCGCCGGCGCCGGGCCGGTTCTCGACCACGAAGGGCTGGCCGAGCTGCGGGCCGAGGCGTTCGCCGAGTTGGCGGGCATAGATGTCCGCGGGGCCGCCGGCGGCGAAGGGCACGATGATGCGCACCGGGCGCGACGGCCATGACTGCGCGAGTGTCGGCCGGGCCAGCGTGAAGGTCGGAATGGCGGCGAGCAGGATGCGGCGATGCATCGATGATCCTCCCGGTCTTGTCTGTTGACTGCCGACAATAGGCGTCCGCAGTGCGTCCAGGAAGCCCGGCGATGGCTTGCGCGGGGGCGCTTGAGGCAGCACCCTGCAGGGAACGCGCAGGGAGGGCCCATGGCGGATCAGGTATTCGTGCGACACGAGCGGCATGGCGATGTCCATGTGCTGCGGCTTGCGAATCCGCCGGTGAACACGCTGCGCCATGCGCTGCGCCAGGAGCTGGTCGCCGCGCTCGACGATGCCACGGCCGCGGGCGCGAAGGCCGTGGTGCTGATCGGCGAGGGGCGGATGTTCTCGGCCGGCGCCGAGATGACCGAGTTCGGCGGCCCGCGGCTGGAGCCGACGCTGACCCAGGTGATCGACGCGCTCGATGCCTTTCCCGGCCTGACCGTGGCGGCGATCCACGGCCATGCGCTGGGCGGGGGATTGGAGTTGGCGCTCGGCTGCCGCGCACGCGTGGCTGCGCCGTCGGCACAGGTGGGGCTGCCGGAGGTGAAACGCGGCATCCTGCCGGGGGCCGGCGGCACGCAGCGCCTGCCGCGGCTGATCGGCGCGGAGCCGGCGTTGGCGCTGATCTCGACAGGAGACTCCGTGCCCGCGCCGCGCGCCAAGGAGCTCGGCATCCTCGATGCGATCATCGAGGGCGACCTGGCGGAGGGTGCGATCGCCTATGCGCGTGCCGAGCTCGCAGCGGGGCGCGAGCACCCGCGCGCCCGCGACCGCGCCGTGGCCGGAGACCTCGCGGCGTTCGATGCCGCGGCGTCGGGGGTCGCGAAGCGCGCGCGCGGGATGGAGGCGCCGCCGGCGACCGCCGAAGCGGTGCGCGCCTCGCTGACCGAGCCGTTCGAGCAGGGGCTCGCGACCGAGCGGCGGCTCTTCGAGCGGCTGGTGAAAGGCGAACAGAGCCAGGCGCTGCGCCACAGCTTCTTCGCCGAGCGCGAGGCCCAGAAGGTGGCGGGGCTGGAAGGGATCGACGCGCGGCCCGTGTCGCGCGCGGCGGTGATCGGCGCCGGCACCATGGGCGGCGGCATCGCGATGAGCTTCGCCAATGTCGGCATTCCGGTCACAGTGATCGAGACGAGCGCGGAGGCGTTGGCCCGCGGGCTCGGGCGCGTGGAGGCGAACTGGCGCCGCAGCGTCAAGAGCGGGCGGATGACGGACCAGGAGGTGTCGCAGCGCCTAGGGCTGATCCGCGGCACCACGGATCTCGCCGAGCTGCGCGACGCCGACGTGATCATCGAGGCCGTGTTCGAGGACATGGAGGTGAAGCAAGGGGTGTTCCGCGAGCTCGACCGGCTGGCCAGGCCGGGGGCGGTGCTCGCGACCAACACCTCGTATCTCGATGTCGATGCGATCGCGGGGGTCACGTCGCGCCCGGGGGACGTGCTGGGGATGCATTTCTTCAGCCCGGCAAACGTCATGCGCCTGCTGGAGATCGTGCGCGGCAAGGCGACCTCGGCGGCGGCGCTCGCCACCGCGGTCGCGATCGGGCGGCGCATCGCCAAGGTGCCCGTGGTCGTCGGCAACTGCTTCGGCTTCGTCGGCAACCGGATGTCGTTCCAGCGCGGTCGCCAGGGCGAATTGATGCTTCAGGAAGGCGCGCTGCCCTGGGAGGTGGACAAGGTCATGACGGGGTTCGGCCTTGCGATGGGGCCGTTCGCGGTGGCGGATCTTGCCGGGCTCGATATCGGCGGCATGGTGCGCAAGGCCTTCGGGATTCCGTTCCCGATCGCGGATGCGATGGTGGCGGCCGGCAGGCTCGGCCAGAAGACCGGCAAGGGCTGGTACCGCTACGCCGGCGACGGGCGGACGCCGGAGCCCGATCCGGAGACGGAACGGATGATCCTCGAGATCTCGGCCTCGCTCGGCAAGACGCGGCGCGCGATCCCGCCCGAGGAGATCGTCGATCGCATGACGCTCTCCCTCGTCAATGAGGGCGCGAAGATCCTCGAGGAGGGGATTGCCGCACGCGCCTCCGACATCGACGTGATCTTTGTCAACGGCTATGGCTGGCCGGCCTGGCGCGGCGGGCCGATGTGGCATGCGGAGCGGATGGGGCTGCGCGCGGTGCGCGACAGGCTCGCGGAACTCGCCGCGCTGACCGGGGACGAGGGGCTGAAGCCGGCGCCGCTGATCGAGCGGCTCGCGGCGACTGGCGGAACCTTCGCAAGGCCCGGCTGAGGGAGGACGAGGATGGATCTGCGCTTCACCGCCGAGGAACGCGCCTTCCGCACCGAAGTGCGCGACTTCATCGACCGCACCCTGCCGGACGAGACCCGCGCGCGCATGGCGTCGGGCCGCACGCCGACCAAGCAGCAGTGGGGTTGGTGGCACGGCAGGCTCTACGAGCAGGGCTGGTCGGTGCCCGACTGGGCGAAGGAACATGGCGGACCCGGCTGGACGCCGGTGCAGCGCTACATCTTCCGCGAGGAGCTGCAGCAGGCGCCGGCGCCGCAGCCGCAACAGTTCGGCACCATGATGGTCGGGCCCGTGATCATCGCCTTCGGTTCGGAGGCGCAGAAGAGGCGCTTCCTGCCCGGTATCCGCAGCGGCGCCGAATGGTGGTGCCAGGGCTTCAGCGAGCCCGGCGCCGGCTCGGACCTTGCCTCGCTCAAGACCTCGGCCAGGCGCGTTGACGACCACTACATCGTCAACGGGCAGAAGACCTGGACCACGCTCGCGCACTGGGCGGACTGGATCTTCGCGCTGGTGCGCACCGACCCGGCCGC
Source organism: Elioraea tepidiphila DSM 17972 (assembly GCF_000378465.1). Classification (GTDB taxonomy): domain Bacteria; phylum Pseudomonadota; class Alphaproteobacteria; order Acetobacterales; family Acetobacteraceae; genus Elioraea; species Elioraea tepidiphila. The sequence continues at coordinate 24,548 of NZ_KB899920.1, read as the reverse complement.
GCCGAAGAAGCAGGAGGGCATCGGCTTCCTGCTGATCGACATGAAGAGCCCGGGCATCACCGTGCGCCCCATCGTCACGATCGACGGTGAACACGAGATCAACGAGGTGTTCTTCGACGACGTGAAAGTGCCGGTCGAGAACATGGTCGGCGACGAGCGGCGCGGCTGGGACTGTGCGAAGTTCCTGCTCTCCAACGAGCGCACAGGACAGGCGCGTGTGGGGATGTCGAAGGAGCGTATCCGGCGTCTGAAGCGCATCGCCTCCGAGACGCCGGCAGGCGGACGGCCGCTGATCGAGGATATCCGCTTCCGCGAACGCCTCGCCGCGGTCGAGGTCGAGCTGAAGGCGCTGGAGATCACCACGATGCGCGTGGTGGCGGCCGAGCAGAAGGCGCTCGGCGCAAGAAAGCCCGATCCGGCCTCGTCGTTGCTGAAGGTGAAGGGGTCGGAGATTCTCCAGTCGATCAGCGCTCTGATGGTCGAGGCGGCCGGGCCGTATGGCATCGCCGCGCCGATGGAGGAGGCGCCGGAGGGCGCGAACGAGCCCGAGATCGTGCCCGACTGGGCGGCGATGGCGCAGCCGATCTGGATGAACTGGCGCAAGCTTTCGATCTACGGCGGCACCAACGAGATCCAGCGCAACATCATGGCCAAGGCATTCCTGGGCCTCTGAGGAGAGAGACGTGGATTTCGATCTGAGCGAGGAACAGCGCCTGCTGCGCGCGAGCCTGACGCGCCTGCTCGCCGACCGCTACGGCTTCGAGCAGCGCAAGGCCTATGCGCGCGACCCCGACGGATGGAGCCGGGCGATGTGGGCGGCCTATGCCGAACTCGGCATTCTCGGCCTGCCCTTCGCCGAGGCGGAAGGCGGCTTCGGCGGCGGCGCGGTCGAGACCATGCTGGTCGCCGAGGCGCTCGGCGAGGCGCTGACGCTGGAGCCCTGGTTCGCGACCGTGGTGCTGGGCGGCGGGTTCCTGCGCCACGGTGCGTCGGCGGATCGTCGCGCTTCGCTCGTTCCCTCGATCGCGGATGGAACGCTGCTGCTCGCCTTCGCGCAGACCGAGGCGCAGTCGCGCTGGGACCTGCACGATGTCGCTACCACGGCAAAGCGCGACGGCGACGGCTGGGTGCTGGAGGGGCGCAAGGTCGTGGTGCTGCACGGCGATGCGGCGGACAGGCTGGTCGTCACGGCGCGCACCAGCGGCGACCGGCGCGATTGCACGGGCATCGGCGTCTTCCTGGTGGACGCCACGACCGCCGGGCTGACGCGGCGCGGCCACCGCACCAATGATGGGCGTCGCGCCGCCGAGGTGACGCTGTCGGGCGTGCGGGTCGCGGCCGAGGACGTGCTTGGCGATCCGGGCGACGGTCTGCCGCTGATCGAGCGCGTGGTGGACGAGGCGATCGCTGCGCTCGCCGCCGAGGCGGTCGGCGTGATGACCGCAGCGCAGAAGCTCACGCTCGACTACCTGAAGATGCGCAAGCAGTTCGGGGTGCCGATCGGCAGTTTCCAGGTGCTCCAGCACAGGGCCGCCGACATCATGATGGCGATCGAGCAGTCGCGCAGCATGGCAATGTACGCGGCGATGTCGCTCGACGAACCGGACGCGGCGGAGCGATCCCGGGCGATGTCGGCGGTGAAGGCGCAGATCGGCCGGGCGGCCAAGTTCGTCGCCGAGGAGACGGTGCAGCTCCATGGCGGCATCGGCATCACCATGGAATACGCGGTGGCGCACTGCATGGCCCGGCTCGGGGCGATCGAGGCGATGTTCGGCAATGCCGAGTTCCACCTGCGCCGGCTTGCGGATACCGGCGGGCTGATCGCCGCGTAACGGCTATCTGACCTCGACCGCCGTGTGCGCCACGCAGTCGCCGCGTTCGACGCGCGCCGGATGGCGCTGACACACCACGATTCCGCCATGGCCGAACCGCACCTCCGCCGGCGGCCGGGCGGGATCGTCGACGAAATGCACGCGCCCGCACAGATCGCCGTCCGCAACGACGTCGCCGAGATCGGTGGCCGGCTCGAACACCCCCGGATGCGGCGCATAGACGAAGCAGTTGCGCGACGGCACCTCCAGCATCCGCGTCGGCGGCGCCTCCACGGCACCAGGCAGGATGCCGAGCGCACGCAGATGCCGCTCGATCCCGGCCTCGACCATGGCAAGCCCGATGCGGCTGAGCGAGCCGCCCCCGCCGAACTCACCGCCAAGCGCCACCACGCCGCGCCGCATCGCCGCCGCCGGTGAGTAGCGCGGGTCCGCCCCGTGGCGCCAGACGAGCGAGGTCGGCGCGCCGAATGCGCGCAGCGCGGCAAGCCCGCGGGCGTTGATTGCCGGATCGGGGCCGTGATGAGTCGAGGCGAAGGGCACATAGGCCAGGGACCCTCCGCCCGAGTGGAAGTCGTGGAACAGGTCGGCACGGGTGAACAGCTCGCTGTCGATGTAGAACGCGATCTGCTTGGTCACCGTCCCCTCGGGGTCGCCCGGGAAGCTGCGGTTCAGGTTGCCGTCGTCGATCGGGCTCACCCGCGTGCCGGCCATCGCGGCTGGAAGATTCGCTGCCGGGACGATAATGATTCGCCCCTTGATGCGCTCCGGTTTCATCTCACGAACCAGGTTGCACAGCGCGACCTGGCCCTCGTACTCGTCGCCATGGTTTCCCGCCATGAAGAAGGCCGTGGGGCCCGCGCCGTTGCGGATCACCGCGATCGGGATGGCGATCGCGCCATAGGCGCTGCGCGTGACCGAATGCGGCAGATAGAGATAGTCCACCTGCTTGCCGTCCCGGTCGTACTCGACATTGGTGAAGATGCGCGTCTGCCGGTCCATGCCGTCCTCGTCGGTGTCGTTGCGGCGCTGAGCATCCGGCGGCGTAAGAATCCAGACAAGCCCCTGAAACGGTCTTTGCGCGCGCGCGCGCCCGTGCTTCACTCACGCCAACGAACCGGAGGGATAACGTGCGTCTGTTTGCCGCGACACTGGCCACCGAAACCAACACCTTCTCGCCCCTGCCCACGAGCCTGGCGGCCTACAAGGAGGGCGTGTTCCTCCGTCCCGGCGAGCATCCAGCCGACACGCCCCTGATGTGCACTGCGCCGCTGTTCGTGGCCCGGAAGCGGGCGGCCGCGGAAGGCTTCACGCTGATCGAGGGGTCGTGCTTCGCCGCCTCGCCCGCCGGGACGACCAACCGCGCCGACTACGAGTTCATGCGTGACGAGATCCTCGACCAGGTGAAGGCGGCAATGCCGCTCGACGGCGTGCTGCTCGGGCTGCACGGCGCGATGGTCGCGCACGGCTATGACGACGTCGAAGGCGACATCATCGAGCGCGTGCGTGCGATCGTCGGCAAGGACTGCGTGATCGGCGTCGAACTCGATCCCCACTGTCACCTGACGAAGAAGAGGGTCGCCGGAGCGGACATCATCATCCTCTACAAGGAGTTTCCGCACACGGACGTGGTCGAGCGCGCGGAGGAGGTGCTGACCCTGGTTCTGCGGACCATCCGCAAGGAGATCAGGCCGGTGATGTCGCTCTACGACTGCCGCCAGATCGGCAGCTACCCGACGACCGAACCGCTGATGCGCGCCTTCGTCGACAAGGTGAGCGCGATGGAGGGCAAGGACGGCATCCTCTCGATTTCGCTCGGCCACTGCTTCCCCTACGCCGACGTGCCCGAGCTGACCGGCCGGGTGCTGGTGATCACGGATGGGGCGAAGGCGAAGGCCGACGCGGTCGCGACCGCGATCGGCGAGGAATTCGTCGCGATGCGCGGCAAGACCGCGCCGCCCTATCTCTCGGTCGAGGACGGCATCACCTTCGCCGTCGAGTTCAACGGCGCGCCCGTGGTGATGGCCGATCCGGCCGACAACGCGGGCGGCGGCGCGCCGTCCGACAACACCACGATCCTGCGGGCGATGATCGCGCGCGACGTGAAGGACGCGGCCCTCGGCCCGATCTGGGACCCGATCGCGGTGCGGCTCTGCACGGATGCGGGCGAGGGCGCGCGCATCCCGCTGCGCTTCGGCGGCAAGATCGGCCCGGCCTCCGGCCCCCCCGTGGATGCGGTGGTCGAGGTGACGAAGCTCGCGCGCGACTGCTGGCAGAGCTTCGGCCCCACGCGGGTGCCGCTCGGCGATACGGCGGCGATCCGGGTGGGGGGGATCGACGTGGTGCTGATCAGCAACCGAACCCAGGCGCTCGGGCTCGAGCTGTTCCGCAACCTCGGCATCGAGCCGACCGCCAGGAAGCTGGTGGTCGTGAAGTCCACCAACCATTTCCGCGCCGCCTTCGGCCCGATCGCCGCCAAGGTGATCTATGTGGACAGCGACGGGCCGCTGGCGCGAGACTACCGCAAGGTGCCGTATACTCGGATCGAGCGGCCGATCTGGCCGCTGGATGAGAAGACCACGCCCGGCCTGATCCACTGAGCCGGGTAGCGGAGCAAAGGCAGGGAGAGCGATGATGAAGACGACACGACGTCAGGTGCTCGGGGCCGGGGTGGCCGGGTCGGCGCTGCTGGCGGCACCCGGGATCGTCCGGAGCCAGCCGCGTCCGCCGGCCGCGCGCACCGTACGCGCGGTGATGCACGGCGACGTGCCGACCTTCGACCCGATCTGGACCACGGCCAATATGGCTGCCTACCACGGCAACATGGTCTACGACACGCTGTTCGGCATCGACGAGAATGTCCAGCCGCAACCGCAGATGGTGGGCCGACACGGGCTGTCGGACGACAAGCTCACCCTGACCATGGAGCTGCGCGACGGGCTGAAGTGGACCGACGGCACCGACGTCACCGCCCGCGACTGCGTGGCCTCGCTCCGCCGCTGGGCCGCGCGCGACGGTGCGGGCCAGCACATGATGGAGCGCGTGCAGGACATCTCCGCGCGCGATGCGAAGACGATCGTGATGCGGCTGAAGGAGCCTTACGGGCTGGTCGCCGACGCGATGGCCAAGACCTCGACGCCGATCTGCTTCATGATGCGCGAGCGCGAGGCGATGACCGATCCCATGCAGAAGATCGAGACCATCGTCGGCTCGGGACCGTTCATCATGAACGAGCGCGAGACGCGGCCCGGCAGCCAGTACGTCTATGACCGCAACCCCAACTACCAGCCGCGCAGCGAGCCGCCCTCCTGGATCGCCGGCGGCAAGGTCGTGCATGTCGAGCGCGTCATTTTCCAGAACATGCCCGACGTGCAGACCGCGATCGCCGCCTTGCAGGCGGGCGAGGTGGATTATGTCGAGCAGCCGCCGATCGATGCCGTTCCCGCGCTGGAGGCCGATCGGGACATCGCGCTGATGGACCGCAACCCGCTCGGCAATGTGGGCTGGATCCGGCTCAACTTCCTCCACCCGCCGTTCAACAACGTGAAGGCGCGCCAGGCCGTGCTGTGGGCGGTCGATCAGGAGGCGCATCTGAAGGCGACCTTCGTCGATCCGCGGTTCTACATGAAGTGCGGCTCCTTCCTGACCTGCGGCACGCCCTACGAGAGCAACGCGAACACGGAGTGGTTCCAGCGCGGCCCGAACCGCGAGCGGGCGCGTCAGCTTCTGCGCGAGAGCGGCTACAACGGCGAGCCGGTCACGCTGCTCCAGGCGACCAACATCCTCTACATGACCAACTCGGCGCAGATCCTCGCGCAGGAGCTGCGCGCGGTCGGCTTCAACATCCAGATGGTGCCGATGGACTGGTCGGGTGTGGTGCAGCGGCGTGCGGTGAAGGCGCCGCCCGATCAGGGCGGGTGGAACATCTTCATCACCTCGGCCGACGGGCTTTCGTCGTCCAACCCGATCTGGGCCGCGGCGCACGCGGCGACCGGCGAGCGCGGCTGGTTCGGCTGGCCCTCCGACGAGCTTCACGAGCGGCTGCGTAACGAGTGGGTGCAGGCGCCGGACCTGGAGACGCGCCAGAAGGTCACGCAGCGGCTTCAGGAGAACGCCTGGAACTTCGTGCCGCATGTGTATTATGGCCAATGGAGGACGCCGATCGCGCATCGGCGCAACGTCACGGGCTGGATCAACAGTCCGGGCGTGGTTCCGTTCTGGAACGTCCGCAAGACGTGACGCCGCGGACATTGCGGCGCGGTACCCCTCTTCCCCGTTCCTCTCCCCCGCATGGGGGAGAGGGGCGGGGGAGGGCGTAGCCAGGTCCAGATACACGCGATGATTGCCTATATCATTCGCCGTCTCATCGCGACCATTCCGGTCATGCTGCTGGTCGCGGTCATCGTGTTCCTGCTCGTGCATCTCGCGCCGGGCGACCCGGCCTCGGTGATCGCCGGCGACAACGCGACCTCGGACCAGATCGCCGCGATCCGCGCGACGCTCGGGCTCGACCGGCCGCTTTGGGAGCAGTTTGCGATCTGGATCTGGCGCGTGCTCCAGGGGGATCTCGGCCAGTCGTTGTTCTGGAACCGCGGTGTCGCCGAACTGATCCTGCAACGCGCGGAACCCACGATCTCGCTCGCGATCACGACCCTGATCTTCGCGGTGACGATCGCGATCGGACTCGGCGTGCTCGCGGCGTGGAAGGCGGGCTCGGGCATCGACCGCTCGGTGATGGGACTCGCGGTCGCCGGGTTCTCGCTGCCGGTGTTCGTGGTCGGCTACCTGCTGGTCTATCTGTTCGCGATCGAACTCCGCTGGCTGCCGGTGCAGGGCTACCGTCCGATCGCCGAAGGGTTCTGGCCCTGGCTGGAGCGTCTGATCCTGCCCTCGATCGCGCTCGGCCTCGCCTATCTCGCGCTGATCGCCCGCATCACGCGCACCACCATGCTGGAAATCCTGGCAGAGGACTACATCCGCACTGCCCAGGCGAAGGGAGTCGCGACGCGGCCCATGCTGTTCAAACACGCGCTGAAGAACGCGGCCGTGCCGATCGTGACCGTGGTCGGCATCGGCGTCGCCCTGCTGATCAGCGGCGTGGTGATTACAGAGACTGTCTTCAACATCCCCGGCGTCGGCCGACTGGTGGTGGATGCGATCACGCGGCGCGACTATCCGATCATCCAGGGCGTCATGCTGGTGTTCTCGGCGATCTATGTGCTGGTGAATCTCGCCGTGGATCTCTCCTACACGCTGTTCGATCCGCGGGTTCGCTACTGATGGCAACCGCGGCCACCGTCGTGACGCCACTGATTTCCACCCGCGGCGGGTTCGTGCGCTTCGCGCGCCGCAACCCGACCATCGTGATCGGCGGAGCGATGCTGCTGGTGATGGTGTTCGTCGCTGTTTTCGCGCCCTGGATCTCGGGCGATCCGTTCACCGTCTCGCCCGTGGACCGGCTGAAGCCGCCCTCCTTCGCCGACTTCTTCGCCGCCGGCAAGATCGACCGTTTCGGCACCGACAATCTCGGGCGCGACATCTACGCCCGCACGGTGCACGGTACGCGCATCTCGCTCGTGGTCGGCATCACGGTCTCGATCCTGGCGACGCTGATCGGCCTCGCGATCGGCCTGGCAGCCGGATATTTCCGCGTGGTCGATGCGATCGTGATGCGCGTGATGGACGCGCTGATGGCGATCCCCTCGATCCTGCTCGCCATCGCACTTGTGGCGCTGACGGGCGGGGGTATCGCCATTGTCATCGTCGCGATCACGGTACCGGACATCCCGCGCGTGGTGCGTCTCGTGCGCTCGGTCGTCCTGACCGTACGCGAACGGCCCTATATCGACGCCGCGATCTCGGTCGGCTCGCCATCGCAGAAGATCATCCTGCGCCACATCCTGCCCTCCACGGTGGGGCCGCTGATCGTGCAGGCCACCTATCTCTGCGCCTCGGCGATCCTGGTGGAGGCGGGACTGTCCTTCCTCGGCGCGGGCGTGCCGCCCGAGATTCCGACCTGGGGCAACATGATCGCGCAGTCGCGGCTGTTCCTCGCGCGCGCCCCCTGGACGATCTTCGCCCCCGGTGCCTGTCTCGCCCTCGTCGTGCTGTCGATCAACCTGCTGGGCGACGGCTTGCGCGATCGACTCGACCCACGGCTCGCGCGGCGGATGTAGATGGACGCGACTGCGCCGATTCTCGAGGTCCAGGACCTGCGCACGCATTTCTTCACCCAGGACGGGGTGACGCGCGCGGTCGATGGCGTGTCCTTCGCGCTCGAACCGGGCGAAACACTCGGCATCGTCGGTGAATCCGGCTGCGGCAAATCGGTCACAGCACTGTCGATCCTGCGCCTGCTGCCGCCCAAGCTTTCACGCATTGTCGGCGGCAAGGTGATCTTCGAGGGAACCGATCTCGTCCCGCTCGATGAGCCGGCGATGCGCGAGATCCGCGGCAACCGGATCGCGATGATCTTCCAGGAGCCGATGACCAGCCTGAATCCGGTGCTGACGATTGGTGAGCAGATCGCAGAGGCCGTGCGTATCCACCAGGGGGCAAGCCAGAAGGACGCGCTCGCCCGCGCGGTCGAGATGCTGAAGCTGGTGCGTATCCCGGATGCCGAACGCCGTGTCGGCGACTACCCCCACCAGTTCTCGGGCGGCATGCGCCAGCGCGTGATGATCGCGATGGCGCTGTCGTGCAATCCGAAGCTGCTGCTCGCGGATGAGCCGACCACCGCGCTCGATGTCACGGTGCAGAAGCAGATCCTGCGGCTGATGCTGGAGTTGAAGGAGCGCATCGGCTCGGCGGTCATCCTGATCACGCATGATCTCGGCGTGATCGCCGAGACCGCGAAGCGGGTGGTGGTGATGTATGCCGGCCGCGTGGTCGAGCAGGCGGAGGTAACGGCCCTGTTCGATGCACCGCTGCACCCCTACACGCGCGGGCTGATGGCCTCGATCCCGCGCCTGAAGCACAACCGCGCGCGCCGTCTCGCCGAGATCCCGGGCATCGTGCCCGACCTGCGCACGCCGATACCCGGCTGCGCCTTCGCGCCGCGTTGCCCGCTCGCCACCGACCGCTGCCGCGAGGCGGCTCCACCGCTGGAAGACCAGGGCAGCGGCCACTTCGCCGCCTGCTGGGAGGCGGGGCGCGCATGAGTGCCGTGCTCGCCGTCGACGGCCTCGTCAAGCATTTCCCGATCCTGCGCGGCGTGCTGCGTCGCCCGGTCGCCTGGGTGCGGGCGGTGGACGGCGTGTCCTTCGCGATCGAGCCCGGCGAGACGCTCTGCCTGGTGGGCGAGTCCGGCTGCGGCAAGTCGACGGTCGCCCGTTTGGTGCTGCGCCTCGACGAGCCGACCGGCGGCACGATCCGGCTTGACGGCACCGACGTCACTGCGCTCGACGAACGCGCCTTCGCGCCATTCCGCAAGCGCGTGCAGATGGTGTTCCAGGATCCTTACGCCTCGCTCAATCCGCGGCTGAAGGTCGGGCAGATCGTCGGCGAGCCGCTTGAGAACTACGAGGGCCTCTCGGGTAAAGCGCTGGAGGAGCGCGTCGCCGGGCTGCTCGCGAAGGTCGGGCTGCGGCCGGAGGGCGTGGGACGCTATCCGTTCGAGTTCTCGGGCGGGCAGCGCCAGCGCATCGGGCTTGCGCGTGCGCTCGCGCTCAATCCCAAGCTGATCGTCGCCGATGAGCCGGTCTCCGCACTCGACGTCTCGGTGCAGGCGCAGGTGCTGAACCTGATGATGGACCTGCAGGAGGAGTTCGGCCTCGCCTATCTGTTCGTCAGCCATGATCTGGCGGTCGTCGAGCATATCGGCCATCGCATCGCGGTGATGTATCTCGGCGAGATCGTCGAGATCGGTCCGAAGCAGGTGGTGCTGGACGAGCCGAAGCACCCCTACACGCGGGCACTGGTCGCCGCCGCTCCGATCCCCGATCCGCGCGCGAAACGGGATACGCTCGTGCTGGAAGGTGACGTGCCGTCTCCGCTGAATCCCCCCTCGGGCTGCCGCTTCCACACGCGCTGTCCGTTCGTGATGGAGCGCTGCCGCCAGGAGACGCCGATGCTGCGCGAGGTCACGCCCGGCCGACGCGCCGCTTGTCATCTGCTCGACGCGTGATGGGGGGCGTCCTGGCTGAACTCGGGCTCGCGCGCGTGATCAACGCCGCCGGCACCCTGACACGGCTTGGCGGCGCACCGATGGCCGAGGAGGTGATCGCGGCGATGGCCGCGGCCGCGCGGGCCTCACTCGATATGGCGGCTCTGCAGGAACGGGCTTCCGCCGAGATCGCCGCCGCGACCGGCGCCGAGGCTGGGCTCGTCACTACGGGGGCGGCTGCCGGGCTGACGCTCGCGGCGGCCGCCGCACTCGCCGGGCTCGATCCGGCACGCATGGCCGCTTTGCCGCGGATCGAGGACGGACGCACTGAGATCCTGGTGCACCGAACGCACCGCAGCGCCTACACGCGCGCACTTGCGGTTGCCGGCGCGCGCCTCGTCGATTTCGGTCACAACGATCGCGGCACCGGCGCCGGCATCCGCGGCGTCGAGGCGTGGGAGATCGAGGCGGCGATCGGCCCGCGCACGGCCGCGGTCTTCGTCGCTGCGACGCCGTGGAGCGCACCCGATCTGCCGCTGATCGCGCGCACCGCGCATGCGCATGACCTGCCGGTGATCGTCGACGCGGCAGCGCAACTGCCGCCGGCTTCGAATCTGCGCCGTTTCATTGCCGATGGCGCCGATCTCGTCGCCTTCTCGGGCGGCAAGGCGATCGGTGGGCCGCAATCCTCTGGCATCCTCGCCGGGAGGCGCACGCTGATCGCCTCGGCCTTGATGCAGATGCTCGACATGGATGTGCCGGTCGCGACCTGGCGCGCGCCGCTCGGTGTGCAGATCGCCGGCGTGCCGCATCACGGGCTCGGGCGCGGCTTCAAGGCGGGGAAGGAGGAGATCGTTGGCCTGCTCGTGGCGCTGCGTCGTTTCCTGGCGCGCGAGGAGCTAGCCGAGCAGGCGGCACTGGAGGCGCGGCTGCGAGTGATCGCCGCGGCGCTGCCGGTGCGGAGCACCCTGCTCGATGCCGCGACGACCGGGCGCGCGCCGCAGCTCGCGCTGCATGTGGCGGATGCGCCAGGGCTTGCCGCACGGCTGCGCGCCGGCGATCCGGCGGTGCATGTCGGCGAGCGGCGCGCGGGCGAGGGGGTGCTGCTCGTCGATCCGCAGGCGTTGCGACCAGAGGATGATCCCGCGCTGATCGCGGCGATGCGCGCCGTGCTGGATTAGGCCGCGCGGGGCGTCAGCCCGCACCAGTCCGCGATGAAGGCCGCGATCGTCAGCGTGCAGCGTCGCAGATCCTCGATCGAGGTGCGCTCGTCGAAGGCGTGCGCGCCCTCGCCCTTCGGCCCGTAGCAGAGGGCCGGGATGCCGAAATAGAGCCCGTAGAAGCGGGTGTCGTTCACCGCGGTCGAGCGGCGCTCCGGCATCGCCCCGCCGTGCACCTGGGCATGCGCGGAGGCAAGCACGGCCTCGGCCTCGCTGCCGGGTTCGAGCACGTAGCCGTCGGCCTGGAACCCATGCCAGACGAGCTCGGGCGGGTTGTTGGCGAGGAACGCATCGCCGGCGGTTGCCTCGCGCACCGCGCGCTCCACGCCCGCCATCGCGTCCGCGACCTCGGTGCCGGGCAGGAGCCCGATGCGGCAATCCACCTCGCACCAGGCGGGGGTGGACGAGGCCCAGTCGCCGCCGCGAATGATGCCGGGGTTGAACTTGATCGGATCGGTGATCCCGCCATACCAGCGATCCGCCTTCGCCGCCGCGTTCAGTGCGCGGGTGTGCGCATAGAGCGCGTTCACCAGATGCATCGCGGACATGATCGCATTCGACCCGTCCTGCGCCACCGCGACATGCACCGGCGCGCCGCGCACCTTCAGCCGGAACCAGAGCGTGCCGGTGTGGCTGCGCGTGATGGCGTGTCCGGTCGGTTCGGGGATCAGGGCCGCGTCCGCACGGTAGCCGCGCAGCAAGGTCGCGAGCGCGCCGTTGCCGGTGCTCTCCTCCTCGGTGACGGTCTGGAGATAGACATCGGCGGCGGGCGCGAAGCCGGCGGCGCGGATCGCATCCATCGCGAACACCATGCAGGCGACCCCGGCCTTCATGTCGTGCGCACCGCGACCATACATCCAGCCGTCTCGGATCACCGCGGCATAGGGTGGATGCGTCCACATCTCCGTCGGCCCTTCGGGCACGACGTCGATATGGCCTTGCAGGATCAGGCTGCGGCCGGAGGGTGCTGCTGGCCGATGCGCCGCCACGACCTGAACGGAGCCCGCCGGATCGACATCGACCATCGGGCTCGCCTTCGGGTGTGCGTCGAGCGGCACGTCGGCGAGGGTGAAGCGATCCACCGCATAGCCGCGGTCGCGGAACGCGCGTGAGAGCCAGTCCTGCAACGGCGCTTCTGCGCCGCGCAGCGACGGGAAGCGGACGATGTCGGCGAGGAACGCGACCTGACGGTCGAAACTCGCGTTCACCGCGGCGGAGAGGCGGGCGAGCGTGTCGGTGTCGGGCATGCGCGGACGCTGGCCCGCGCGGCAACGCGGGTCAAGCCGTCGCCAGCATCAGCACGCCGATGACGATCAGCGCCAGCCCGCCGATCTGTTGCAGCCCGGCCGGTTCGGCATAGACGAACCAGCCCACCATCGCGACGATCACGTACTGCGTCGCTGCGGCGGGGAACGCGACCGAGACGGGGATGCCCCGGAGTGCGACGATGTAGAGCATCGCTGCAAGGCCGTAGAAGCCGAGCCCCACGATGGTCGCCGGGCGCAGCAGCTGGACCACGAAGTCGCCCGGGCCGGTGGCGCCCGCCTTCAGCAGCAACTGCCCGATCACGCCCGCGACCAGCGCCGCGCCAAGCGACGCCCAGTGCAGCGTCACTGCACGCGTTCCGCCACGCTGGCGCGCAGCACGCTGCGCACGATCCCCTGCGGCTTGCGATTGCCGGTCTGGAACGTCCGGCCGAGATACTCGCCGACGATGCCGAGGATCACGAACTGCGCGGCCGAAAGCAGCAGAACCACAACCATGGTGCTGGCCCAGCCCTCCGGCGGGCTGCCGAACAGCGCGTGGCCGATCACGTAGAGTGCGCCGATGCCGCCGATCAGGCCCATGGTCAGCCCCAGGAGAACGGCAAGGCGCAAGGGCAGCAGCGAGAAGTTGAAGGCGAGGTTCAGCCAAAGATTGACCAGCCGCTTCAACGTGTAGTTCGACCGCCCCTGCGCGCGCGGCAGGTGCCGCACCTCCAGCGTGCCGATCCGCTGCGTCACCTGCATGATCAGCCCGTCGACATAAGGGAACGGTCCCTCGTAGCGCGTCACGCCATCGATCACGAGCCGGCTCATGCACCGGAACGAGGAGAGATAGAGCCCCTTCGGCTTGTCGATCAGCATGTCGGCGACCCGGTTGGCGAAGCGGCTGCCCAGGTTGCGCCAGGCCGCGTGCTGCTTCTCGGCGTAGCGGGTGTAGACGACGTCGTAGTTGCCGTCGCGACAGTGCAGGAACAGCCGCAGTACCTCCTCGGGCGGGTTCTGGAGGTCGTCGTCCATGGTGATGGCGTAGTCGCCGCGCGCGTGGCGGAGCCCGGTCATCACCGCGTTGTGCTCGCCGTAGTTGCGCGCGTGCTCGACATAGGTGATGGGCACATCCACCGTGCCGACCAGGCGGCGGCAGACCGCGTCGCTGTGATCGGGGCTGCCGTCGTTCACCAGCACGATCTCGAGCCCGCCCGGCACATCGAGCCCGGCGAGGGCGTGGACGAGTTCGCCGATGGTGGCGGCACCGTTGTAGACCGGGATGACGACCGACAGCGCCGGTCCGGTCTCCGGCGCGAGGGGCCCTGGGGGCGTGATCTGCAACATCGTGGGTGGTCCCGGCAGGTTCTGTCAGGCACGGCGCGCGACGGCGAGGAGCGAGCCCCCGGCCGGGAAGCGCAGGCCGATGCGGGCCAGCGCCGCTTCCGTGTCCGTAACGGCGCGGAAGATGGCATCGATCGGTGGCGAAAACGCGGCGACGTCGGAGGCGTCCTCGGCGCGGAACCGCCCCAGCACCCTTCGCTGGACCACCATCAGCGGCAGCAGCAAGGAGTTCCAGAACCGGAGGGAAACCGGCAGAAAACCGGCAGTTTCGAGCGCCTGGCGGAGGCCCGCCCGGTTGTAGCGGCGCGCGTTGTGCACGCGCCGGTCATGCGCCGAGTGCAGCCACTGGTGCGCCGGCAGGTTCAGCACCAGCACGCCGCCCGGGGCCAGCACGCGGCGAAGCTCGGCGAGGGCCGCCGCCTCGTCCACCAGGCGGTGGCAGAGCACATCGCAGGACACCACTGCGCCGAACCGGGCGTCGGGGAAGGGCAGGGCGGCGATCGAGCCGACCGCGAGCGCGGCCCCCGGCACCTTGCGCCGCGCTCGCTGCACCGCGGCCTCGGCGACATCCACCCCGGCCAGGGCACGGTCGGGGAACGTCTCGGCGAGGCGCCGCAGCAGGCCGCCGGTACCACAGCCCGCGTCGAGCAGGGGCAGGGACGGATCGCCGGGCTCGCGGCGCAGCGCCTCGATCACCCGGCGATGCAGCGCGCGATACCACCACATCGCGTCCTCGACGCGATCCATCCGGTCGTATTCGTCGGGCTCCATGCGGCGTACCCCCTGGCCGAGGACGCCTTGTCGCGCTACCGCCTCGGCGCTGGCAAGGGAGGGCGCGATGGGCGAGGACTACCAGGCCTGGGTGGGACGGACCGAGACGGCGGAGGACGGGATCGACCGGCTGCGGCTCACGGGGTTCGCCGCCACGCTCGACCGGCCCCTCGACGCGCTCGCGCCCGAGGGCGAGCTGCCCCCGCTCTGGCACTGGATGTTCTTCCAGCACTGGGTGCCGCAGTCGGGGCTCGGGCCGGACGGACACCCGAAGCGGGGGGGGTTCTTGCCGCCGGTGCACCACTTGCCGCGGCGCATGTGGGCCGGTGGACGCGTGATGTTCCGCGGCCCGCTGTTCGCCGGTGACGCGATCACGCGCCAGAGCACGATCGCGACGATCCGCGAGAAGACCGGCTCGACCGGCGCGCTCGTGTTCGTCACCGTCCGCCATGTCGTGTCGGGCCCTCGCGGCGTCGCGATCGAGGAGGAACAGGACATCGTCTATCGCGGGCTGGAGGGGGCTGCGGTGAAGGTGGCCGAACCCCCGCCGCCGCTGCCGGAAGGCGCATTCACCGAGACCGTGGTCCCCGATCCGGTGATGCTGTTCCGCTACTCGGCGCTGACCGGCAACGGGCATCGCATCCACTATGACCGGCGCTACGTCACCGAGGTTGAGGGTTATCCCGGGCTGATCGTGCACGGCCCGCTCCAGGCGACGCTGATGGCGGGGCTGCTTCTCCGCGCCCGGCCGGGCCAGCGCCTGGCACGGATCGCCTATCGCGGCGTGCGACCCTTGTTCGACCTCGCCCCCTTTACGGTGGCGGGCGTGGAGAACGGCGGGATGGCGCAGCTCTCGGTGCGCGACGCCGATGGATACGTCACGATGCAGGCGGAGGCCAGTGTCGCGGCTTGACCCCGGTGCCGCACTTCGTATCAATGGCGGCAGGCGGCCCGAGGCCGCAATCAAGCCGGTTTCCGAGGGAGGACACGATGAGGCTGGGACTGAAGACGACCGCGTTGGCCGCGCTTCTGATGGCCGCGCCGCTGACGCAGGCTGATGCCCAGACGCTGCGCTTCATGACCGGCCCGCAGGGCGGCGTGTGGGTGCCGCTGGGCGGTGCCCTCAAGAACATGTGGGAGACCGCGATCCCGGGCGTGTCGGTGCAGGCCGTGCCCGGCGCCGGTGTTGCGAATGTGCGCGGCATCGACGAGGGCCGTGCGCAGCTCGGCTTCGGCAACTCGATCACGACCGTGGATGGCCTCGCCGGGGCTCCGCCGTTCCCGCGCCAGGTGACCAAGGTGTGCAATCTGGCGACCCTCTACCCGCAATACTTCCAGGTGATCGCGCTGGCCGATTCCGGCATCCGCCGCATCGAGGACCTGCGCGGCCGGCAGGTCGCGCTGCAGCCGCGCGGCAACACGGCCGAGGTGGTGACGGCACAGATTCTCCAGGTCGCGGGGATGACCTACAACGACATCCGCGCGAACTTCCAGGCGTCCTACACCGACGCGGTCGGGCTGATGCGCGACGGCAATGCGCAGGTGTTCACGCTGGGGACCGCGATCCCGGCGAGTTCGGTGATGGACCTCGCCTCGGCCCGCGATATCCACGTCATGGATCTGGCGCCCTACATCGAGGGCCTGCGCAAGCTCAACCCGGGCTTCGTCGGCGTGCCGATCCCGGCGGGGACGTATCCGAAGCAGACCCAGACTGTCACCGTGCCGGGCTACTTCACGCACATCATCGCGTCCTGCGAGCTGCCTGAGGCGATGATCCACACGATGGTCAAGTCGATGGCCGAGAACGTGGAGGGCATGGCCGCGGTATTCGGCGGCATTCGCGGTCTGACCCCGAAGACGATGGCGATGGACATCGGCGTGCCGCTGCACCCGGGCGCGCAGCGCTTCTACCGCGAGGCCGGCGCGCTCTGACTCTCGGATGAAGGTCTGATCCGATGACATACGCCCGCGGCGTCGGCCTGCTGACCGCCGTCGTCGCGGTGGCGATGTCGCTGTATCACATGTGGACCACCGCCTTCGGCCCGCCGGAGGCGGTGTTCTTTCGCGGCACGCACCTGATCTTCGCCTTTGCGCTGGTGTTCCTCACACACCCGACGCGCAAGCGCGACACTCCCGGGCTCGAGGACTGGATCCTGCTCGTCCTGGCCGTCGGCTCGGTCGCGCACCTGTTCATCAACTACGAATACGTCGTCTATCGCATCATCTATATCGACGATCCGACGCCCCAGGACACGTTCTGGGGCTGGATGTGCGTCGTGCTGGTGATGGAGGCGGCACGCCGTGTCATCGGTCTGGCACTGCCGCTGACGGCGTTCGTCTTCCTGCTGCTCGGCGCGACCGTGCTGGAGCAGCCGCTGCCCATCCTGATCGACCAGCTCTACCTGACGACCGAGGGCATCTTCGGTTCGACGCTCGGTGTTTCGGCCGGGTTCGTGGTTGTGTTCGTGTTGTTCGGCGCGTTCATGGAACGATCCGGTGTCGGGCGTCTGTTCATGGAGTTCGCGCTGGCGCTGACCGGCCGCGCGGCGGGCGGGCCGGGCAAGGTGGCGGTGATCTCGTCGAGCCTGTTCGGCTCCGTCTCCGGCTCCGCCGTGGCGAATGTGATGGTCACGGGCCAGGTGACGATCCCGCTGATGAAGCGCACCGGGTTCCGGCCCCAGTTCGCCGCTGCCGTGGAGGCGGTGGCGAGCACCGGCGGTCAGATCATGCCGCCGATCATGGGCGCGGCCGCGTTCGTGATGGCCGAGTTCCTGCAGGTTCAGTATCTGGAGGTGATCACCTGGGCGTTGCTGCCGGCACTGCTCTTCTATGTGGCGGCGTTCGGGGCGGTGCATTTCGAGGCGAAGCGGACAGGGCTGCGGGGCCTGTCGGGTGACGAGGTGCCGCGCCTGGCGGTCGTGCTGGGCAGCAGCGGCCATCTGTTCATTCCCATCTTCATCATCCTGGGCGGACTGTTCTCGGGCTACTCCGCGCCCCTGTCGGCGCTGGCGGGGACGCTCGCCTGTTTTCCGGTCGCGGCGTTGCGCGCGAACTCGCGCGACACGGTGACGCTGAGCAACCTCTGGGGTGCGATGGTGGACGGCGCCAAGGGGGCGCTGGCGGTCGCCATGGCGTGCGCCTGCGCGGGCATCGTGATCGCGGTGATCACCATTTCGGGCCTGGGCATCATCTTCACGCAGTTCGTGCTGGCGGCGGCGCAGAACAGCCTGATGCTCGCGCTGGTGCTGACGATGATCGCCGGCATCATCCTGGGCATGGGGATGCCGACCACGCCGGCCTATATCGTGATGGTGGCGTTGCTGGTGCCGGCGTTGATCCGTCTGGGCGTGGTGCCGCCCGCGGCGCACTTGTTCGCGTTCTACTTCGCGATCCTGTCGGCGATCACCCCGCCGGTGGCCCTGGCGGTGTTCGCCGCGGCCGGACTGGCGAAGAGCGATCAGTGGCAGTCGGGCATCGCGGCGGTGAAGATGGGCGCGGCCGGATTCATCGTGCCCTTCATGTTCGTGTACTCGCCGTCGCTGTTGCTGATCGGCGACTGGATCGACGTCGCGCATGCGTCATTCACGGCCACGGCCGGGTGTCTGCTGCTGGCGGCGGGGCTGCATGGCTATCTGCTGACGCGCGCCACCTGGCTTGAACGTGCGCTGATGGTGGGTGCGGCCGTGACGTTGATCCAGCCGGGCTGGATGACGGACACGATCGGTGCGGCGCTCGTCGGGCTGGTGGTGCTGCTGCAGCTGGCGTCGCGGCGCCGGGCGCGGGCCGAGGTGGCGGCGGACTGAAGGAGATCGACCCCGCTCAGGAGCCGGGTCACGGATCCGCTCCCCGTGATCACCCTGCTGCCGGCATCCGTCCTGATGGCGGTACAGCCGCTGTTGTCATCGCGTTCGGGTCGTGGAGCGTGGATGCCGGAGGGGGCGGCAGGCGTGCCGACTCCCGCAGCACCAAGCGGCATGGGATCAGGCGGTATCGTGCGCTGGCGGCCACAGATCCGGTGTGCTCCTGGACGGCGGTGACGGCCGCCTCCGCGAGCTCAGTGACGTCCTGCGCCACGGTCGTCAGCCTGTAGGAGGCGAGGGCGGCCGAGGGCGTATCGTCGAAGCCCACCACCGAGAGGTCCTGCGGAATACGCAGGCCGAAGGTGGCGCGCGCCGCATCCATCAGCCCGAGCGCCATCTCGTCATTGGCGCAGAACACGGCATCGGGGCGGTCGGCCCGCCCCAGCAGGCGAAGCGCGGCGTCCCGCCCGCCGACATAGCTGAACCGGCCCACCTCGCGCGCGGTCAAGGTCAGCCCGTGCGCGGCGAGGCCGGAGACGAACCCGCGTTCACGCTCGGTGCTGGTGGACGTCGCCTCGATGCCGGCCAGGAAGGCATGGCGGCGATGGCCCGCCGCGGCCAGCAGGTCGGCGACCAGGTGTCCGCCGCCCACGTTGTCCGCACCGACGAGTGCAGCCTCGCGCCCGTGCTCTCCCGCGCGCCGGTCGACCAGCACGATCGGCGTGCGCGCCGCCGCGCAGCGCGCGGCGATACCGGATGAGAGGGTCGCCGAAGCGACCACGACGCCATCGACCTGATAGGACAGGAGCCGTACGAGCAGCTCGTCCGTCGCCTCTGGATCGGGCGCGACCGAGACGAGCGGCATCAGACCGCGCTCCTGCAGCGCGATGCCGAGCGCCTCCAGCAGGCGCGCGTAGAACGGGTTGGCGATCTCGGTGATGACGACGCCGATGATGCCCGAGCGGCGCGTATTGAGACTGCGGGCGATCGCGTTGGGGCGATATCCGACCGCGTCGGCGGCAGCCAGGATGCGTCGGCGTGTCTCAGGTGCGACCGAGGCGCCCGGCGTGAAGGCACGGCTGACAGCGGCGCGCGAGACCCCGGCCTCGCGCGCGACATCGGCCGAGGTCACCCACCGGCGCCCGCCGGTGCCCGGCTCCACGATCTCGTCGTCCACGCATCCTCCTGACACCGACTTGACGGCGGAGGTCAATCGATGAAAGCTTTGCACACGTGTGCAAAGGTCGTCCAGCAACGCGTCACCGCTGGGCAGGGGAGGAATGCATGACCGCCAGCGGTCGCCGCCGCGGCAGGATTGTCGTCATCGGGTCCTACAATCGCGACATCGTCGTCCGGCTCGATCGTTTCCCGGCCCCAGGCGAGACCGTACTCGCGCACGGACTGCTGACGGCGCATGGGGGCAAGGGGAGCAACCAGGCCGTCCAGGCCGCGCGGTGCGGTGCCCCCGTGGCGATCGTCGCCGCCATCGGCGCCGACGAACCCGGCGCGACTGCGCTCGCGCTGTGGGCCCAGGAAGGGATCGACGCCCGCGCGGTCCGCCGGGTCGGAGAGCCGACAGGCACCGCCATCATCGAGGTGGACGCGGCCGGCGAGAACCAGATCGTCGTCGTCGCGGGCGCGAATGCGCTCCTCGACCGCACCCTGATCGCCGAGGCCGAAGCTGCCGGCATCTTTGCCGATGCAGCGCTGGTCCTCGCGCAGCTTGAGACCCCGATCGAAGCAACGCTCGCCGCGTTCGAGCGAGCCCGCACCGAGGGCGCGCGCACCCTGCTCAACATCGCGCCGGCGAGCAAGGCAATCCCCGCTGAACTGTTCGACCTCGCCGATCTCGTCGTCGCCAATGAAGGTGAAGCAGCGACGGTCACAGGCCTGCCGGCGGAGGCGGGTGGAGCGCGGCTGAGCAGGGCCCTGCGCGGGCGTCTTGCCGGCGGCGCGGCCGCGGTCGTGACGGTGGGCGCGGAGGGTGCCTTCCTGGCCGCGCCGGAAGCGCCGGAGGGTCTGCACGTACCGGCGCCGCGGGTGGCCGTCGTCGACACGACTGGGGCGGGTGATGCCTTTGTCGGCGCGGTCGCGGCTCATCTCGCGCTCGGCGCCGAACTCGCCGGGGCGCTGACCGCCGGCGTCGTTGCCGGATCGCTTGCCTGCGGGCGCCGCGGTGCGGTGCCGTCCCTGCCGGACCGCGCGGAGATCGCGGCCGGCTTGGCCCGCCGGGACCGGGCGGACTCACGTCAAGCAGAGGAAACCAGACCATGATCGTGACCCGACGCACGATGCTCGCGACCGCCGCTGCGGCCGCGACGTTGCCCTTCATCGCGCGCGACGCGCGCGCAGCCACGCTGCGCTATGCCCATGTCGGCGCGCCGGGTGACGTGCAGACCCGGTTCGCCGAGGAGTTCGCGGCCCTGGCCAGGCAGAAGAGCAATGGCCGCACGGATATCCGCGTGTTCGGCAACAGCCAGCTCGGCGGCGTCTCGGAGATGGTGGATGGCGTGCAGACCGGCGCGATCCAGATGGCGCACCATGATTTCGCGTCCTTGACGAAGTACGTGCCCGAGCTCGGCGTGTTCAACGCCCCCTATGTGTATCGCGATGGCCGGCATGCGCTCGCCGCGACCGACCCGGAGCGCTCGCCGGTCGCCAAGGAGCTGAACGACAAGCTGGTCGCTGCGGCCGGCATCCGCATCGTCGGCCGCATCTATCGTGGACCGCGCCATATCACCGCGCGCTTCGCGGTCCGCAAGCCCGAGGATCTGCGCAACCGGCCGTTCCGCGCCGTGCCGGTCGATCTTTGGGTGTCGATGGTGCGCGGCTTCGGTGCCGTGCCGACGCCGGTCGAGGTGTCGGAGCTGCCGACCGCGCTGATGACCGGCGTGGTGGTCGGGCAGGAGAACCCGCTCACCATGATCAACGCGAACAAGCTGTTCGAGGTGCAGTCGCACGTTTCACTCACGGGACACATGCTGTCGGTCCTGGCCGTGTTCGCGAACGACCGCGCCTGGCAGCGCCTGCCCGCGGACGAGCGCCACGCGATCAGTGCCGCGCTTGCCGAGAAGGCGAACGAGTCGCTCGCCTGGGCCGAGGCGGCGGACGCGGAGCTGGTGCAGGTGCTCAAGCAGCGCGGGATGACCGTGATCACCGAAGCCGAGGGGCTGGACAACGCGGCCTTCCGGACCGCGGTGCAGGCGCAGATCCGCCGCGACTATCCGAACTGGACCTCGTTGATCGAGCGGATCGGCCAGGTGCAGGCCGCGTCGTAACGGTGCAGGTGCTCGCCCGCCTGCTGCTCGGCGCCACCGGCGCCGTGGCGGTCACACTGCTGCTCGGCCTGGTGGCGATCCTGGCTGCGCAGATCGTGCTGCGCGACATCTTTCTCGCGCCCATTGTCGGGCTCGAGGAAGTGACGCGGATGCTCATGATCCTGATGGTCTGGATCGCGTATCCGCTGGTCGTGTCGGCGGGCGAGAACATCGTGATGGCGGAGCTGAAGGCGGGTCTGCCCCCCCGGCTCCGCCATGCCTCCGACCTGCTGATCGGCCTCGCCTGCACGGCAGCGGCCCTGATCATGGTCTGGGCGACCTGGGAGGCGCTCGCGGCCAATCCCCGCAACATGACGCCGACACTGCGCATTCCGTTCTGGATCTATCTCGCCGCAGCGGCCTTCGGCTTCGCGGGCGCCGCCTTCCTGCATCTGCGCCGTCTCCGCCGCGGGCAGGACGGTGGCAGCGTCGTGCTGTAGAGACACCGTTGGGCCTCGCTGTCATCATCGGCTTCGCCGCCCTGTTCATCTGGGGCGTGCCGGTCATCTACGCGGTGCTGATCCCGAGCATCGCCTACGTGCTGATCGAGGGCCTGCCGCCGACGCTGCTCGCGAGCCGCGTCGTCTATGCGCTCGACAGCTTCCCGCTCGTTGCCGTGCCGGTGTTTATCTTCGTCGGCAATCTGATGAACCTGAGCGGCATCACCGACCGCATCTTCCGCTTCGCGAGCACGCTCGCGGGGCGCCTGCATGGCGGTCTCGCGCAGGTGAACATCCTCGCGAGCCTGATCTTCTCCGGCATCTCCGGGGCGGCGCTCGCCGATGTCGGCGGGCTCGGGCGCGTCGAGATCAAGGCGATGCGCGAGCGCGGCTTCGATGCGCCCTTCGCGGCTGCGGTCACGGCTTCCTCCGCGATCATCGGCCCCATCTTCCCGCCCTCGATTCCGCTGATCGTCTATGGTTCGGTCACCTCGGTCTCGATCATCCAGCTTCTGATGGCGGGGATCCTGCCGGCGATCCTCTGCGCCGCCGCGCTGATGGTGACGGCCGCGATCGTCGCATTGCGTGCCGACTATCCGCGCGCCGATCGCTGGCCGACGCCGCGCGAGGTGATCAACGCGCTCGGTCCGGCGCTGCCCGCCCTGCTCGCGCCGGTCTTCCTGATCGCCGGCATGCTGAGCGGAATCTTCACGCCGACCGAGGCTGCAGCGGCCGCCGCCATCTATGTGCTCGCAATCGGGTTCGTGCTCTACCGCGAGATGACGCTCGGACACGTGCTCCAGGCCGCACTGCTGACCGCGCGCAACACCTCGGCGATCCTGGTGATCGTCGCGGCGGCGGCGATGTTCGGCTGGATCCTCGCGATCGAGGAGATCCCGCAGGCGTTCGGCGCCGCGATCGCCGGACTGTCAGACAATCGGCTGGTGCTGCTGCTGCTGGTGAACGTGATCTTCTTCATCGCCGGCATGTTCCTCGACAGCACGACGGCGACACTGCTGATCGTGCCGATCATCGCCCCGCCGGTGGTCTCGGCCGGTGTAGATCCGGTGCATCTTGGCCTGCTCGTGGTGTTCAATCTGATGATCGGGTTGCTGACGCCGCCGATGGGGTTGGCGCTGTTCCTGATCTGCGACATTGCCCAGATCAGCATGAAGGTACTGTTGCGCGCGATGGTGCCCTTCTATGTGCCGCTGCTTGCCACGCTCGCCACGATCACCCTGTGGGAGGATCTGGTGCTCGCCATTCCCCGCCTGATCCGCTGAAGGAGGACAACGAAGAATGCGTATCGCTCTCGGCTGCGACCATGCCGGTTTCCCGATGAAGGCCCAGGTGCTGGAGGTGATCCGTGCGCTTGGCCACGAGGTTGAGGATCTGGGTACGCATTCTGCGGACCCGGTCGATTTCCCGGACATCGCCCGAGCTGTCTGTGATCGGGTTGTTTCCGGAAAGGCCGAGCGTGGCATGCTGGTCTGCGGCACAGGGGTCGGAGCCTCGATCGCGGCTAACAAGCGAAAGGGTATCCGGGCAGCGGTCTGTCACGACGTGCACTCGGCGCACCAGTCTGTCGAGCATGACGACGTCAACGTCATGTGCATCGGCGCACAGATCGTCGGGCCCTGGCTCGCGCGCGATCTGGTCAAGTCGTTCCTGGAGGCACGCTTCGACGCCAATGACGATCATCGCCGTCGTGTCGCAAAGCTGACGGCGTTCGAGTCGGAGCCGGGTTGAGCGTGCATTCGCCACCGGCCGTGGAGTTAGCGCACAGGACGATCATCCTGCTCGACGGCGCCGGACGCCGTTCACCTTGACAGAGCTGCGCTTGACCGCGGCCCAGGCGATGCGGTGCAGCGTGGCCTCGTCGACCGTGTCACGTCGCCTCATTCAGGCAGTGTTGAACGCTGCGCGGTCGATGTCCTGCGCGTGCTCAGGGAGGGCGTGACGGACACGCGGCGGAAGATCGGCGTGGGTTTCATGTGGCATGCGGCACGGCTCCCAGCGGGGACTGCCGGGCCGGCTCGCGCAGACAGACGCGCGCCTCAGGGCATCCGTGACTTCAGCCGGATCGTCTCGCCGTCCACAACGAAGCGGCCATGGCCACGGTGCTGGATCGTGCGTGGGTTGCGTTGCGGAGGATCGATCCAGGCCGTGACCACCTCGAGGATGAAAAAATCGTGCCTAGAGCCTGATCCATTTACGGTGAAGCATAGCCTGCGTGCCGGAAGTAGTTGGCGCATTCGGTGGGTGAGAACTCGCCGAGCAGGGCGCCGATGCGGTGCCATACGGTGGCGATGGATCGCTCGTCGGCCTTTCGCAGCAGGGTCTTGAGCTTGGCGAACATCATCTCGATCGGGTTCAGGTCCGGGCTGTAGGGCGGCAGGAACAGCAGGTGGGCGCCGGTGGCGCGGATGGCGCGGCGGACGGCGACGCCCTTGTGACTGCCGAGATTGTCGAGCAC
>NZ_KB899919.1 GCF_000378465.1 Elioraea tepidiphila DSM 17972 | reverse complement strand
ACAACGGGAATCGCTGCACCGGAGGAGTCGGATGTCTTGCCATCAGAACAAATCCAGTTGCTCCGGCGCCCTTCGGCCCCGCCCGCGCTCGCGGCCCCGGAACGTCGTCATCTGCTCGAACTGGCGATCCGTCACCGCCAGGGCGTGGATGCTCCCGGTGCCCGGCAGATTGCGGCCGATATCCCTGATCCGGCGCTCCACCTGTTCCTTCCCGGCGCAGAACCGCAGGTACACGCTGAACTGGCTCATCTCGTAGCCCTCGTCCAGGAGCCATTTGCGGAATGCGGTCGCCTTCTTCCGCTGCGCCTTCGTCATCACCGGCAGATCGAACATCACCAGCAGCCACATGAACCGATAGGCGGACAGCGCCTCAGAACGGCGGCTCATCCGCATCCTCCCGTCCGTCCGCCGGCACTTCGACATGCGGCAGGTCGAGGACAGTTCCGCCATCGAGATAACAGGATGCCAGCGACTGCGCGAGCCGCTGCACGCAGGTGCCGAGCGGCGTCGTTCCGGCCGCGCTGACCAGGTCGTAGGCCAATACGCCGGCGAGACGCTTCTTGACGTCGGGTGTCATGCGGCCTTCGCCCTCATCCAGCGCTTGTCGCACCAGCAGATCGACCACAGGACGGAACGGTTCCATGAGGTCGTCCGCCAGCGCCATCGCGTTGCGCGGGTGCCGATGGAAGATCCCGAGCGACGGGTGCAGCCCCGCGCCGCAGATCGCGCGCGCCGTCGCCGCGCGGAGCACCGTATAGCCGTAGTTCAGCGCCGCGTTCGGCCAGTTCCCGTCCGGATCGCGCCGGAACGCGCGCCCCAACAGCAGCGGCCAGTAGCGCCGAGACGCCTGCGCCTCGATGTTCTCGGGATCGCCCGCCTTCACCATCCGCGCGAAGCGCGCGAACGCGCCCGTCCGCTCGCCCACCTGCGCCAGAACCCAGCCTTGGCGTCGCACCTTGGCCGCGACGAGCTGCGCCCAGAGCCGCTTCGCCAGCACGCCGCCCTGCGCGATCTGTGCCTCCATGCGTCGCTGCTGCGCATGGTGCCCTGTCACAGGCCAGAGCAAGGACGTCGGCACGAAATTGCGTCCGCACAACACCAGCGCCACACCCCGCTCCGCCAGCGCCGCCGCCAGATTCAGCGACAGCGTCGTGCCGTGTCCCGTGGCGATCACGCCGCCGAGATCGTCCAGCGGTACGCGGCCAACCTCCTCCCCGCGCGCTGAGACGGTCAGGAAGCCGCGATCCTTGGCGAGGTGCCGCCCCTCCTCGGCGATCTCCACCAGCCTGCCCAGGGGGCTCACGGAAGGGGTCCCGGATCACGCACGACGCCGGCCGGGTCGACCGAAACGGGCCGTGCTTTGTCCTCGCGCAGGCGCTTGCCGCTCAGGTAGTAGTATTTGAACTCGTCATCCTTCGAGGCGTCACGTGCTTTGAGATTGCCGCCCTCCTGGTGTGGCGCAAGCGTAATGTTCCCCTCGCTGAACTTGACCACGCGCATCAAGCGCCGTCCCTCTTCCTCGCCGAGCGCTACCATGTCGTTCTTGTGCAGCCGCATCAGCAGCTTCGCCGCCGGATGCGGCCGCAGGTCGGGCACCTTGCGCCCGAGTCGCCGCGCCTCCGCCTCCTGCGCCGCATCGAATGTCGACACCACCCACAGCTTGAGCTTGCCGTCCGGCATCCGCCACACCTCGGCGCGGTGATTGCCTTCCCGCTTCATCACCTTGTATGGCTTGCCGGTCCGCCGATCCGCGATCGCCAACGTGCTGTCCAGCCGTTCCACCATCCGCACGCGCCGGACCCGAACACCCGCCGGATGCTCGATCGCTGCGAGCGCGGCCTTCCGCGCCGCCTTGTCCGTGATCGCCAGCACCGCACGCAGCTTCTCGCGCAGCGGCGCGTCACGAACCGCGTCCGCCGCCTCGGTCCCCTTGTCCGCCAGCGTCTCGATCGGCCGACGCACCACCACGTTCGGTCCGCCGCGCTGCGCGCCGACGATCGGGCCGTAGGCCGTTTCGTTGTGCAGCGCGTCCTGCCAGCCGTGATCCGGCTTGTGCGACACCACGATGGCCCGCGCCGCCGCGCCCACCTCCGCCACGAACCCCGGCCACGGCTCACCGAGATCGGCGAAGCGCCGCCGTCCCTCCTCCTCGCTCCGCCGCGCCGCCGTCTGCACCCGTTGCAGGAACGACCGGTCGATCAGCCCCACCACCACCGCGTCGATCGCATGGTGCCGGTGGTCGGTGCGGTCCTTCCGCGCCCCGCCCTTGCCGAGCACGGAGTCCGAGTTCAGCCCCAACGTGTCGCGCAGCATCGCGGTGATCCGGCCCGGCACCGCCACCACCCGCTCGGGCGCGATCGCTTCCAGGTACATCCGCGCCAGCCGCGCCAGCCAAGCGCTTTCCTTCATGTGGCGGGCCAGGAACTGTTCCTCGTCCTTGAACTTCTGGCCCGCGTCAGGCTGGAACCGCCACCGCTTGTTCTGCGGCAGCGATTTCGTCCGCTCCAGGATCGCCGGCCACTGCGGTGTATGGCCGAACGCCTCGAACGGCGTCTGCCGCCGCTTCAGCCGGTTCGCCTCGCGCGTGCACAGCACGCGGTTGGCCGTGCTGTCGTCGAAGGTGAGCGCAAACGGCAGGATGTGATCCTCTTCCACCTCCTCCGACAATGCGGTGCGCGGGGTGATGATCGTTCCCGTATACGGACAGACGCGATCCTTCGGATCGAACGCCTGCTCCTCCAGCAGCCTGAGCCGCATCAGGTTCCGTCCGTTCACCGGGAACCCCAGCGCCTTCAGCTCCTGCGCGCGCCGCTCGTTCGCGCGCTGGTTCTCGGCCTGCTCCCGCTCGATCTGCTGCCGCTGCTTCTGGCTGCGGCCGAGTTCGCGCAGCACTTCCACCACCACCTCGTGCGGATGGCCGAACCGGTCGATCAGCGCGTTCACCACGCGCCGCAGTTCGTTCAGCCCGACATGCACCGTGGGGTTGGGCGCGCGCCCGAACCGCTTCTCCTCCGGATCGTCTGGCTGGTTCGATCCGGTGCCGATCCGCTCGCCCAGAACTTCGCCGTAGTACGGCAGCCGCTTCATGATCTCGCCGGTACGTCGGTCGGAGTGGTGCACGTAGCCCGCCGCCTGCACCGCCTCGTCGTAGCGCAGGCCCCGTTCCAGATGCGGCAGGATGGTCCGCATCGCCTTCAGCGACAGGGACGCGGTGCCGTCGGGCAACGTCACGTCGTTCGCGGTCCGCGCGGCGGCCTCGTCCAGCCCGATGACCGCGAGGCGCGCGATCAGCGCCGCCTCGTCCTCGGCCTCCAGCAGCGCCTCGACCGCCTCGTCCTGGGCGTCCAGCGGCAGCTTGTGCCATGCGTCGCCCAGAGCCTTCTTGCCGCCCAGCCTGTGCGCGGTCTCGTCCCCTTTGAGCTCGTCGCGCTTCGCGCTTTGCAGGTTGAAATCGGTATCGGCGGGCAGCTTCAGAACGGACCGGATACGGTCGAAACTCAGGTCCTTCCCCTTGCGCAGCGCCGACGCCAGAAGCGCACGCTCCCCTTCCGTCAGCCCGCGCGCCGGCTCGCCGGGGGTGTTCAGTCGCAGGTTCGCCAGGTCCTGCGCGATCCGGAACCGCTGGGTCGTCGGCATCGCGCGATAGGCGCGGTCCTCGCCCGGCTCCAGCCAGCACTTGCCGCGCCGCACCGCCCGCAACGGGCGCTGATGGAAGATGATGGTCCGAAGCGCCTCCCGCATCTCCTCGGTCAAAGCCGGGTTCCACCCGGCCTGGGCGGCCCAGATCGTATCGAACTCGGCTTGAATCAGGTCGCGCGTCGGATAGAAATCGTAGGCAGCCTTCGCGCCAGCCCCGACCAGCCGTGCCCGAACCGGCTCGCGTTTCGCGTGTCGCTCGGCAAGCCACGCGCCCAGGGTCGCCGCCTCGGCCCGCGCGAGCTCCGCCCGGAGGCGATCCGCGGCCTCGGCGATCTTCCCCTTCTCCTCGTTCCCGCGGTCGGCCTTGCGGTTCGAGGCGAAGCCCCGGCGTTGGTTCAGGTGGAACAGCACGCGCCCCAGCTCCTCGGGCGCCAGGCGTCGCGTCAGCGCCTCGGCCCGCAGCGCCCACGGATCGCGCTGCGCCACGGCACACCGTGCCGCCTCATCGGCTGGCATCAGCCCGAATCGGGTCAAGGCGTTCAACAGCGCGCGTCTGCGTTGCAGGTATCGGTCTCGGTTCCGCCGCATGGCGCGGGGCTGGCGCCGCGCGGCCGCGTTCGAGGACCCGTCCTTGGGGTTGCGCCCGTCCGGGAACACCCGCACGCCCATCGCCAGGATGCCGGCCGGCTGACCGGCCTCGTTCAACCGAAGGCAGCACCAGCCGATCGAGTTTGCGCCGATATCCAGGGCCAGCCGATAGTGCATGACGCATCCTGCCGGTTGCTTCAATGGAGGAAACGTTACATGATCCTGCCGGAAGCCTCGACTCCGTTAGCCGATGGGGTGGCCTCTGGTCGCCCAGGGGATAAACGCGGGCCTTCCGTTAACAAGGACCTCCGGGTCCACCGAATGAGAGGGCGAGCCACGGCTCGCCCTTTTTTCGTCGGTGACGGGCCGCCGCGGAGCGCGCACTCGGGCCAGCGAGGCCACCGTAACCCTCCCCCTGTCCTCGCGCCGTGATCTCCCTGGGCTCGTGCCCATGCGCCTGCTCGACGTCCGCGGCCTCACGCGCGGCTTCTACGGCGTCCACGCGCTCACCGGCCTCGACCTCGCCGTCGAAGACGGCATCATCACCGGCCCCGCCCGCCGTTCCGTTGATCCAAGCCGGTCCCTGACGTCCGGCCGGCCGGACGGTGCTCGGGCAGTCCAAGTCCTTCGAGATCGTGCGGCCGGGCGTGAGCGCGCCCCGACCCGCTGCCGTCCGCTACAGGATGAAGCGGCTGAGATCCGCGTTCGCGGCCAGCGGCGCGACCCGCTCCTTCACATAGGCCGCGTCCACCGTGATGGTTTCGCCCGGGCGGTCGGCGGCGGTGAAGCTGATCTCGTCGAGCAGCTTCTCCAGCACCGTGTGCAGCCGCCGCGCGCCGATGTTCTCCACCCGCTCGTTGATCGCCGCGGCGAGGTCGGCCAGCGCATCGATCGCGTCATCGGTGAAGCGGAGCTCGACCCGCTCCGTGCCCATCAGCGCGACGTACTGGCGGATCAGACTCGCTTCGGGTTCGGTCAGGATCCGCTTGAGGTCGTCGCGCGACAGCGGCTTCAGCTCGACGCGGATGGGCAGGCGCCCCTGAAGCTCGGGCAGCAGGTCGGCGGGCTTGGCGAGGTGGAACGCGCCCGAGCAGATGAACAGCACGTGGTCGGTCTTCACCGGGCCGTGCTTGGTCGTGACGGTCGTGCCCTCGATCAGCGGCAGGAGGTCGCGCTGCACGCCCTCACGGCTGACGTCGCCGCCGCGGAAGCCCGAGCCGTCCATGGATCGCGCGCAGACCTTGTCGATCTCGTCGATGAAGACGATGCCGTGGTTCTCGACCGCCTCGATCGCCTCGCGGCGTACGCGGTCCTGGTCGAGCAGCCGGTCGGACTCCTCCTGCTGGAGGAGGTCGCGCGCCTCGGCGACGCTGGTGCGGCGCGGCTTCTGCCGTCCGCCGAACATCTTCCCCATCATCTCCTGGATGTTCATCATCTGGGCGCCGGGCATGCCGGGGATATCCATCGCCCCGATCGGCACGCCGCCGGTGTCGGCGACCTGGATCTCGACCTCCTTGTCCTCGAGCTTCCCTTCGCGCAGCAGGCGGCGGAACTTCATGCGCGTCTCGGCGGAGGCGCCCTCGCCGACCAGCGCGGTGACGAGCCGCTCCTCGGCGGCGAGTTCGGCCTTGGCGGCGACCTCCTTGCGCAGCCGCTCGCGCGTCATCTGCAGCGAGACCTCGGTGAGGTCGCGGATCATGCTCTCGACGTCGCGGCCGACATAGCCGACCTCGGTGTATTTGGTCGCCTCGACCTTCAGGAACGGCGCCTGGGCGAGGCGGGCGAGACGGCGGGCGATCTCGGTCTTGCCGCAGCCCGTGGGCCCGATCATCAGGATGTTCTTCGGCAGCACTTCGGCGCGCAGGTCCTCGGGCAGATTCTGGCGGCGCCAGCGGTTGCGCAGCGCGATCGCGACGGCGCGCTTGGCGTCGTTCTGGCCGACGATGAAGCGGTCGAGTTCGCTGACGATCTCGCGCGGGGAGTAGTTGGTCATCCAGGTCTCCATAGGACCGGGGGACCACGCTGGTCCCCCGGACCCCCTGCACCTGGGGGCCCCTCCCGTTGGTCGGGGCCCGCGTCGCGACCAACGGGAGCGACGCCCTCCAGGGGGGTCCGGGGGGCCAATGGCCCCCCGGGACGCTTTCTTCAGATCACTTCGAGCGTAAGCCTGTCATTCGTGTACACGCAGATCTCGGCGGCGATCGCCATGGCCCGCCGCACGATCGCCTCGGCATCCATGTCCTCACGATCGATCAGCGCCCGCGCCGCGGCCAGCGCGTAGTTCCCGCCCGAGCCGATGCCGATCACGGAATCCTCCGGCTCCAGCACGTCGCCCGTGCCGGTCAGCAGGAACGAGCGGTCCTTGTCGGCGACCGCCATCATCGCCTCCAGCCGGCGCAGATAGCGGTCCGTGCGCCAGTCCTTCGCCAGGTCGACGCAGGCCCGTTCGAGCTGGCCGGGAAACCGTTCCAGCTTCGCCTCCAGCCGCTCGAGCAGCGTGAACGCATCCGCGGTCGCGCCGGCGAAGCCCGCCAGCACCGCGCCGCCGCCGATGCGCCGCACCTTGCGCGCGTTCCCTTTCACCACGGTCTGGCCGAGGCTGACTTGGCCGTCGCCGGCCATGGCGACGCGCCCGGCCTTGCGGACGCAAAGGATGGTGGTGCCGTGCCAGCCGGTGGGGTCGTGCGTGCTCATGCTGTCCGGGGAGGTGTCCAAGGTCCCCGATAGATGGCCCGCCGGGCGTTCCGCAGCAACCCGCCCGCGTGGACGCCGCCGCGTCCCTTCGCTAGAAGCGTGGCCATGACCCCCCCGCGCCGCGCCGCCATCCGCCGCGAGACGAGCGAGACGCGCATTGCCGCGACCGTCGATCTCGACGGCAGCGGCACGGCCAAGGTCGCGACCGGGATCGGCTTCCTCGACCATATGCTCACGGCGCTCGCCCGCCACTCGATGCTGGACATCGAGCTCGCGGCCGAGGGCGACCTGCATGTCGATGCCCATCACACCACCGAGGACACGGGGATCGTGCTCGGCCAGGCCGTGGCGCAGGCGCTCGGCGAGAAGCGCGGCATCCGCCGCTACGGCGCGGCCACCGTGCCGATGGACGAGGCGCTGGCCGAGGCGGCGGTGGATATCTCGGGCCGGCCGTATCTCGCCTGGGATGTGACCTTCCCGACCATGAAGGTCGGCGAGATGGACACCGAGCTGTTCGTCGAATGGTTCCGCGCTTTCGCCACCAACGCGGGGATCACTCTACACGTGACGCTGCGCGCGGGCGCGAACAGCCACCACATTGCCGAGGCCTGCTTCAAGGCGCTCGCCCGTGCGCTGCGCGCGGCGGTGGAACCCGATCCGCGGGCCGCCGGCGCGATTCCCTCCACCAAGGGCAGTCTCGTCGGCTGATGCGCGTCTGGACGGTGCATGTCCGCCAGGGCCAGGAGACCATCCTCGTGCGCGAGGGCTTCGCGGCGCTGGCCTTCCTGTTCCCGATGCTGTGGTTCCTGGTCAACCGCATGTGGCTGGTGCTGGTGCTCTACGTCGCGCTCGGCGCGATCTTCGGCGCGGCGGCCCAGGCGCTGCCCGAGGCCGCGATCGCCCTTGCGGCCTTCGCCGTGCAGCTTCTGGTCGGGTTCCACGCCCGCGACCTCCGCCGCTGGACCCTGGAACGACGCGGCTGGCGGATGATCGGCGTGGTCGCGGCGAAGGGGGGCGAGGACGAGGCGCTGGCACGGCTCTATGCCGGCCGGCCGGACCTGCTCGCCTGGAGTGCGGCGCGGGCGTGAGCGGCACCGTCGCCATCGTCGATTACGGCTCCGGCAATCTCCGCTCCGCCGCCAAGGCGTTCGAGCGGGTCGCCGCCGAGGCCGCGCGCGGCGTGCGCGTGGTGGTCACCGGCGAGGCCGAGGCGGTGGCGCGCGCCGACCGGATCGTGCTGCCGGGCCAGGGCGCCTTCGCCGACTGCCTCGCCGGGCTTTCCGCCGTGCCGGGCATGCTCGAAGTGCTGGGCGACGCGGTGCGCCGGCGCGGGGTGCCCTTCCTCGGCATCTGCGTGGGCATGCAGCTTCTGGCCGACCGCGGGCTCGAGCATGGCGTGCACCAGGGCTTCGGCTGGCTGCGGGGCGAGGTGGTGCACATCCGCGACCTGCCGGGCCACGATCCGGCGGGGCATCTGCCCTACCCGCAGATGGGTTGGAACGCGTTGGCGTGGCGTGAGCCGGCGCACCCGCTCCTGGAAGGACTTCCGCAAGCTTCCCATGTCTATTTTGTCCATTCCTATGCATTGGCCGCAGGGGACCAGGCGGACGTGATGGCGGTGACCGACTATGGCGGCCCGGTCGTGGCCGCGGTGGCGCGCGGGAATGTCGCGGGCGTGCAGTTCCACCCGGAGAAGAGCCAGGCAACGGGCTTGCGCATCCTGGCGAACTTCCTGGCGTGGAGCCCGTGAGGAGACGGCGCGCGATGGAACGGAACGACCGCGGGGCGCCTCCGCCGGAGCAGCATCATGGGGCATCGACCACGCCGCCGCGGCCGCAGCCGACGCTGGCGGTGGACCGTGCCCAGGCGCTCGATGAGACCGAGCTCAACGAGCTTGCCGAGGCAGCGGCGGCTGCCATCATGGACGGTGGCGGGTTCGGCTGGGTGAAGCCACAGCCGCGCGACACGCTGGCGCGCTATTTCCGCGGCGTGCTGCTGGTGCCCGAGCGCAGCCTGTTCGTCGCCCGGCTCGACGGCACCATCGTCGGCGCGGCCCAGCTCGTCCGCCCGCCGCGCAACAACGAGGCGCAGGCCTTCTCGGCCCAGCTCATGCACTTCTTCATCGCGCCCTATGCGCGCGGCCATGGCCTCGCGCGGCTCCTGGTCCGCCGGGTCGAGGCCTACGCCGCGGCGATCGGTGTGCGCGTGCTGAACCTCGATGTGCGCGAGACGCAGGAGGGCGCGATCCACCTGTTCGAGGCCGCAGGCTTCCAGCGCTGGGGCACACACCCCGTCTATGCGCAGGTCGGCGGCCGGGTGATCGCGGGCCATTTCTACTTCAAGTGCCTCGCGCCGACCGGTCGGCGGGCCAAGGGGTCGTGAAAGCGGTCACGGTCTATCCCGCGATCGATCTCAAGGACGGGGCCTGCGTCCGGCTCCGCCGCGGCGAGATGAGCGAGGCGACGGTCTATGCCGATGACCCGGCGGCGCAGGCGCGGGCCTGGCAGGACGCAGGGTTCGATTGGCTGCATGTGGTCGACCTCAACGGCGCCTTCGAGGGACGCAGCGCCAATGCGGAGGCGGTCGCGGCGATCCTCGCGGCGGTGGACATTCCGGTGCAGCTGGGCGGGGGCATCCGCGACATGGCCGGGATCGAGCGCTGGCTCGCGGCCGGGGTGCGGCGGGTGATCCTGGGCAGCGCCGCGGCCAAGAACCCCGACCTCGTGCGCGAGGCGTGCCGGGCGTTTCCCGGACGGATCGTCGTCGGGATCGATGCGCGCGACGGCTTCGTCGCCACCGAAGGCTGGGCCGAGACCACGGCGATGCGCGCGCTCGATCTCGCCCTCGCCTTCGAGAACGCCGGCGTGGCGGCGATCGTGTTCACCGACATCTCGCGCGACGGGATGCTGGCCGGGCTCAATCTCGAACAGACCGAGGATCTCGCCTGGGCGCTCACGACCCCGGTGATCGCCTCGGGCGGGGTGGCACGGGTGGAGGACATTGCCGCCGTGCGCGCCCGCGCCGCGGCGGGGATCGAGGGTGTGATCGTCGGACGGGCGCTGTATGACGGCCGGATCAGTCCCGAAGAGGCGCTCAGGGCCGCGCGGGGCTGAGGGGGCTCCCCTCCAACCCGCGGCATCGGCTAGGTTTTGACCCAGAACAACGCCCGTGGCGCGCCTGCGTGATCCTGTCCGCGCGCCGCAACGATTGGGGAGACCGCCGATGCCCGACACCATCGCGACCAAGGCCGCCGAGACCGTGATTCCCGTGCCGCCCGAGTGGGCCAAGCGCGCACATGTCGATGCGGCGAAGTACCAGGCGATGGTGGCCGCCGAGAAGGCCGATCCGATCGCGTTTTGGGCGAACGAGGCGAAGCGGATCTCCTGGATCAAGCCTCCGACCAGGATCAAGGACGTGGACTACACCGGACGCGTGCGCATCCGCTGGTACGAGGATGGCGTGCTGAACGCCTCGGCCAATTGCCTCGACCGGCACCTCGCCGCGCGCGGGGATCAGACCGCGATCATCTGGGAGGGCGACGATCCGACGCAGAGCGCCCACATCACGTACCGCGCGCTGCATGAGCGGGTGTGCCGTCTCGCCAACGCGATGAAGGCGCTCGGCGTGAAGAAGGGTGATCGCGTTACGATCTATCTGCCGATGATCCCCGAGGCGGCGGTGGCGATGCTGGCCTGCGCGCGGATCGGCGCGATCCATTCGGTGGTGTTCGGCGGGTTCTCGCCCGAGAGCCTGCACGGGCGCATCGAGGATTGCGCCTCGACGCTGCTGATCACCGCGGACGAGGGCTTGCGCGGTGGGCGCAAGGTGCCGTTGAAGGCGAACGCGGACGAAGCGTTGAAGAACGCGCCGACGATCAAGGACGTGATTGTCGTGAAGCACACCGGCGCCGCCGTCGCGATGAAGGACGGGCGCGACCATTGGTATCACGAGGTCTGCGGTGCCGCCTCGGCCGAGTGTCCGCCCGAGCCGATGGGTGCCGAGGATCCGCTTTTCATCCTCTACACCTCCGGTTCGACCGGAAAGCCGAAAGGGGTGCTGCACACCACCGGCGGCTACATGGTGTGGGCGTCGTTCACGCATCAGAACGTGTTCGACTACCATGACGGTGATATCTACTGGTGCACCGCCGATGTCGGCTGGGTGACCGGGCACACCTACATCGTCTACGGGCCGCTCGCGAACGGGGCGATCACGCTGATGTTCGAGGGCGTGCCGAACTATCCGTCGGTGAGCCGGTTCTGGGAGGTGGTGGACAAGCACAAGGTCAACATCTTCTACACCGCGCCGACGGCGATCCGTGCGCTGATGCGCGAGGGCGAAGCGCCGGTGAAGAAGACGTCGCGCGCCAGCCTGCGCCTGCTCGGAACGGTCGGAGAGCCGATCAATCCGGAGGCGTGGCTCTGGTACTGGCGCAATGTCGGCGACGGGCGCTGCCCGGTGGTGGACACCTGGTGGCAGACCGAGACGGGCGGGATCCTGATCTCGCCCCTGCCGGGGGCGACGGCGTTGAAGCCCGGCTCCGCCACCTTGCCGCTGCCCGGGGTGAAGCCGGTGATCGTGGATGGCGAGGGCAACGAGTTGCACGGCGCGACCGAGGGCAATCTGTGCCTCGCCGATTCCTGGCCCGGGCAGATGCGCACGGTGTACGGCGACCATGAGCGCTTCGTGCAGACCTACTTCTCGACCTTCCCGGGGCGATACTTCACCGGCGACGGGGCGCGGCGCGATGCGGACGGGTACTACTGGATCACCGGGCGGGTGGATGATGTGTTGAACGTCGCCGGCCATCGCATGGGCACGGCGGAGATCGAGTCCGCGCTCGTTGCGCATGCGGCGGTCGCGGAGGCGGCGGTGGTGGGGATGCCGCACGACATCAAGGGCCAGGGCATCTACTGCTATGTGACGCTGAAGGCCGGGGTCGAGCCGAGCGAGGCTCTGCGCAAGGAGCTCATCGCCTGGGTGCGCAAGGAGATCGGTCCGATCGCCTCGCCGGACGCGATCCAGTGGGCGCCCGGTTTGCCGAAGACGCGGTCGGGCAAGATCATGCGGCGCATCCTGCGCAAGATCGCGGCGAACGAGACGGAGAATCTCGGCGACACGAGCACGCTGGCTGACCCGGCGGTGGTGACGGAACTGGTGGCGAACCGCGTTCGGTGACCAGGCATGGGGAGAGCCGGGGCCAGCGAGGGGCCCCACCGCGGCAATCCGCGCCGGAACGGGGCGATGGCCCCTGGCCTCCGGCGACCGAACACGGTCCGCTCAGGAGAAGGTGAGCGCGGATCCGCCGGACCCTCCCCCTTCCCTTGCGCCGCGATCCCCGTAGTCTCCTGCCCATGCCCCTGCTCGAAGTCCGCGGCCTCACCCGCAGCTTCTACGGCGTTCATGCGCTGACCGGCCTCGACCTCGACGTCGAAGCCGGCACCATCACCGGCCTCATCGGGCCCAACGGCGCCGGCAAGACCACGGCCTTCAACGTCATCACCGGCCTCGTCCCACCCGACTCCGGCACCGTCCAATTCGACGGCACCGACATCACCGGGCTGCGCCCCGACCGCGTCACCCAACGCGGCCTCGTCCGCACCTTCCAGATCGCCCGCGGCTTCCCGCGCCTCTCCGTGCTCGAGAACCTGATGCTCTACGGCGCACACCAGCCCGGCGAATCCCTCCCCCTCGCCATCCTCCCCTCGCGCGCCGCACGCACCCGCGAGTCCGAGCTGCTCGACCGCGCCATCGAAACCGCGCGCCGCCTGAATCTGCTGCGCGTGGCGAACAATCCGGCCGCCGAACTCTCGGGCGGGCAGAAGAAGCTGCTCGAGATCGGTCGCGCGCTCATGACCGATCCCAAGCTCATCCTGCTCGACGAACCGATCGCAGGGGTGAACCCCACCCTCGCCGCGGAGATCGGCGACCACCTGATGCGGCTCCGCGACGAAGGCCTCACCTTCCTCATCATCGAACACCACATGGACGCGATCGCCCGGCTCTGCTCGCCCGTCATCGTCATGGCCGAAGGCCGCAAGCTCGCGGAAGGCGAGTTTGAAACGATCGCCGCGGACCATTCGGTGCAAGAAGCCTATATGGGCCGCCGCTTCGCCTCCGCATGACCGCGCCCCTGCTCTCCGCGCGCGGCGTGGTGGCGGGCTATGCCGCCGCCGACATGATCCTCAAGGGCGTGGATCTCGACGTCCACCCGGGCGAGGTCGTCGCGATCATCGGCCCGAACGGCGCGGGCAAATCCACGCTGCTGAAGGCGATCGCCGGCATCCTGGTCCCCTCCGCCGGATCGATCACGCTCGACGGGGCCGCGATCGCCGGCCACCCCCCGCGCGAGATCGCCGCGCGGGGGATCGCCTTCGTGCCGCAGGAACAGAACGTCTTCCCCACCATGTCGGTGCGCGAGAACCTGGAGATGGGCGGCTTCATCCAGCCGAAGGAGACACCCCGCCGCATCGAGGCGATCTTCGCGCGTTTCCCCATCCTCGCCGAGAAGCGCCGCCAGGCCGCGCGCACCCTCTCCGGCGGACAGCGCCAGATGCTCGCCATGGCGATGGCGCTGATGGTGGAACCGCGCGTGCTGCTGCTCGACGAACCCTCCGCCGGGCTCTCCCCTGTCGCGGCCGAGGCGCTGTTCGACACCATCCGCGGCATCAATGCCGAAGGCACCGCGATTGCCATGGTCGAGCAGAACGCGCTGGAAGCGCTGTCGATCGCCCGCCGCGGCGTCATCCTCGTGGACGGCCGCAATGCCCGCACCGGCGAGGCCGCCGCCCTGGCGTCCGACCCCGAGGTGCGACGAATCTTCCTCGGCGGGTGATTCCGCGTCATCATCAGTCGGCAGTCCCCAGGGAGACCACCCATGCTCGTCCGTCTGAACCGCCGCGCGCTGCTGGCCGGGACGGCCGCCGCGCTTGCCGCACCCGCCATCCTCCGCGCCCAGGCCGAGCCGATCCGCTTCGGCGCGCTCAACCCGCTCACCGGCGCGGGCGGGCCCTACGGCCCCTCCATGCGCAAGGCGATCGAGGGCGTGATCGAGGCGGTGAACAACGCGGGCGGGATCAACGGCCGCCGCGTGCAACTGTTCGGCGAGGACACCCAGACCAACCCCGACGCCGCCGTGCGCGCCGCGCGCAAGCTGATCGACGTCGATCGCGTCATCGCCATCATGGGCACCTGGGCCTCCGCGGTCACCACCGCCGTCGCGCCCCTGTGCTGGGAAAGCCGGACCATGCTGTTCACCGTCTCGGGCGCCGACAGCATCACCCAACTGCCGCATCGCGGCTTCATCATCCGCACCCAGCCCAACTCGACCCTGCAGATCACCAAGCTCGCCGAGTTCCTCGGCGAGCGCGGGGCGAGGAACATCTTCATCCTCGCCGCCCAGACGCCGTTCGCCGAGCCGAACCGCGTCATCCTCGAACGCGAGATGCCGAAATACGGCGGCAAGGTCGCGGGCCAGGTGATCTACGACCGCGACAAGACCGTGTTCCGCTCCGAGGTGGACCAGGCGCTGCGCGCACGGCCCGACTACATCTTCCTCAACGGCTACCTGCCCGACGTGACCATCCTGCTGCGCGAGCTGTTCCGCGCCGGCTGGACCGGCGGCAAGGTCGCGCCCGCCTATGCCGTGAACCAGCGCCTGCTCGACTCGCTGCCCGCCGAGGTCACCAACGGCACCGTCACCTGGGCGCCAAGCCCGGATGTCGAGAGCCCGGCCTTCAAGCGGCTGCAGACGCTGCTCGGCACCGACGATCCCGATCCGTATTCCTGCCAGACCAACGACCACGCCTCGCTCGCCTGCCTCGCCGCCGCGATCGCGCCGGCGATCACCGGCGAGGGGCTGCGCGTCTCCGTGCGCACGGTCAGCCAGGGCGGCGGCGAGCGCGTCACCGACGTGGTCGAGGGGCTCCGGCTGCTGAAGGATGGCAGGAAGATCGACTACGCCGGCTCCTCCGGCGCCTGCGACTTCACCGACACCGGCGACATCCTGACCTGTCCGTTCCGCTACGAGGTCGCGGAAGGCGGGAAGCTGCGCACGCTGCGCATCGCCTGAGCGCGTGCTGTCCCATGTGATCGAGGAGCTGCCCCAGCTCCTCGTCAACGGGCTTGTCGCCGGCACCATCCTCGCGCTGCCGGCGATCGGCTTCACCGCTATCTACGCGGTGCTGCGCTTCCCGAACTTCTCGATCGCCTCGCATGCCACCATGGGCGCCTATGCGGGCTATGTCGCGAATGTCTGGTTCGGCCTGCCGGTGATCCCGAGCCTGCTGCTCGCCTTCATCATCCCCGCCCTCTCCGGCGTCGCGTGCGACGAGGTGGTGATGAAGCCGCTGCGCCGCACCGGTCCGCTCACCGCCGCGATCGCCGCCGTCGCGCTGACCATCGCGCTCGAGAACGTCATCCGCTTCTTCTTCGGCAACGATCTGCGCGGCTACGACCTGCCGGTCTGGCGCGACTGGCGCATCGATCTCGGCTTCGCCTTCCTGCGCGTGGGGCCGCAGCAGGTCGAGAATGCCGCGATCAGCATTGCGGTGATGGCGGCGGTGTTCCTGTTCCTCGCCTTCACCCGCACCGGCAAGAT
Source organism: Elioraea tepidiphila DSM 17972 (assembly GCF_000378465.1). Taxonomy (GTDB): domain Bacteria; phylum Pseudomonadota; class Alphaproteobacteria; order Acetobacterales; family Acetobacteraceae; genus Elioraea; species Elioraea tepidiphila. The sequence continues at coordinate 132,610 of NZ_KB899919.1, read as the reverse complement.
GATGCGCGCGGTCGCCGACAATCCGATGCTCGCCGGCATCAAGGGGATCAACGCCGATACGGTGGCGCGGCTCGGTTCGTTCATGGGCATGGGGCTGGTGGGCGTGGGCGGGATGCTGCTCGGCCTCGACACCTCGATCGATCCGCTGACCGGCTTCCGCGCCGTGCTGTCGGTGTTCGCCGCCGCCGTGGTGGGCGGGCTCGGCTCGATCCCGGGCGCGGTCGTCGGCGCGGCGGTGGTCGGCGTCGGCGAGGAACTGTCGATCCTCATCCTCGACGCCTCCTACCGCACCGCGGTCGGCTTCATCGCCATCCTGGTCGTGCTGATCTTCCGGCCCAGAGGCATCCTCGGGGAGCGCGCCTACTGATGGAGAACTATCTCGTCGCGATGGCCGTGTTCGCCGGGCTCTACGGGCTGATGGCGCTCGGGCTGAACGTGATCTGGGGCATGGCCGGGATGATCAATCTCGGCCTGGTCGGCTTCATGGCGGTCGGCGCCTACACCTCGGCCCTGCTGACCGTGCGCCACGCCACTTGGCCGATGCCGCTCGGCATCCTCGCCGCCGTGATCGTCACCGCCACCGCCGGCGCGCTGGTCGCGCGGCTGACCGCGAAGATGAAGGGCGACTACCTCGCGATCGTCACGCTCGGCTTCTCCGAGGTCGTGCGCATCATCGCCTCGAACGAGATCCGCTTCACCAACGGCACCGACGGCATCTCGGCGATCCCCGGCCCCTGGCGCGGTCAGGTCGCGCCCGCCACCTTCAACCTGATCTTCCTCGGCATCACCGCGCTCGCCGTGCTGGTCGTCTATCTGATCTGCCAGCGCATCCGCCACTCGCCCTATGGCCGCGTGCTGCGCGCGATCCGCGACGACGACCAGGTGACCGCGGTCGCGGGCAAGCCCGTGCTGCGCTTCAAGACCGAGGCCTTCGCGGTAGGGGCGGCCATCACCGGCTTCGCAGGCGCCCTCTACGGCCACTACAACGCCTATATCGCGCCCGAGGGCTTCGTGCCGCTGATCACCATCTACATCGTCCTCGCACTCACCGCCGGTGGCACCGGCACGAACGCGGGCGCGGTGATCGGCGCAGCCCTGGTCGTCGCGTTCATGGAGGGCACGCGCTTCGTGGTCGCCGAGATTCCCGGCCTCGCCGCGGTGCAGGTCGCCGCGGTGCGCGAGTTCCTGATCGCCACGCTGCTGATCGTGCTGCTGCGCTTCCGTCCGCAGGGCCTGTTCCCCGAACGCCACATCCGCCACAGACTGCCAGGCGCGTCATGACCGACCGACCCGATCCGCTGCCGCACCTGCTCGCCGTCGCCCACGCGCTGCGCCGCGAGGGCCAGCCGCGCGCCACCTTCGCCGCCCTGCAGGCCGCGATGGGCGAGGCGATCGGCCACATCCTGTTCACCGTGCTGCTGCACCATCACGACACCGGCGAGAGCGAGCGCTTCTGGACCAGCCACCCGACGCAGTATCCCGTCGGCGGCCGCAAGCCGCTCAACCCCACGCCCTGGACGCAGCAGGTCCTGCGCGACCAGCGCGCCTATATCGGCCGCACGGCGGAGGACATCCGCGCGGTGTTCTTCGACCACGAACTGATCGCCTCGCTCGGCTGCGACTCGGTCCTGAACGTGCCGGTGGTGTGGAACGGCCGCACGCTCGGTACGCTCAACCTGCTGCACCGCGCGCACTGGTACCGCGAGGCCGACGTGAAGGTGGCCGAGGCATTCGCTGCGCTCGCCGTGCCGGCCTACCTGCTGCTGCTCAGGCGCTGAGCCGCCGGGCCCGCCACGAGCGGATGGCGCGCGTGGAAGCGTCGCTTCACCTCCTCCACGACCGCGAGATACGCGACCGTGATCGCCGCGAGCGCCGCCAGCAGTGCGGCTGACGGCGGAACGAAGCCGAACCACGCACCGAGGGGCGTGAACGGAAGCCCGACCGCGACCGCCACCACCGCCAGCGCGCCGGCCGCGAGGAGCGGATGTGGCAGGCTTCGCCAGGCCGGGCGCACCGTGCGGATGGCGAAGATCACCAGCACCTGCGTCGCCATCGATTCGATGAACCAACCGGTGCGGAACAGCGCCGCGTCGGCGCCGAACACGATCAGCAGCAGGCCGAAGGTCAGCATATCGAAGGCCGAACTGACGGGGCCCAGCACCAGCATGAAATCGCGCACGAAGCGCATGTCCCACCGGCACGGCGCGGCGACCGTCTCCTCGTCCACCTGATCAAGCGGGATCGCGATCTCCGAGACGTCGTAGAGCAGGTTGTTCAGCAGGATCTGCACCGGCAGCATCGGCAGGAACGGCAGGAACAGCACGGCCGCCGCCATCGACACCATGTTCCCGAAGTTCGAGCTGGTGCCCATCATCACGTATTTCATGATGTTGGCGAAGGTGCGCCGCCCCTCGCGCACGCCCTCGGCCAGCACGCCAAGATCGTTGCGTGTCATCACCATCACCGCCGCCTCGCGCGCGACATCGACCGCGCTGTCCACCGACAGCCCGACATCCGCCGCGTGCAGCGACGGCGCGTCGTTGATGCCGTCGCCGAGATAGCCGGTGACACGTCCGGAGCGCCGCAGCGCGCGGATCACGCGCGCCTTCTGCGGCGGCGTCATGCGGCAGAACAGCGTCGTCGTCTCCAGCCGCGCCGCCAGCGCCTCGTCGGTGAGCTGGGCGAGCTCGTCGCCGGTCATCACGCCGGTCACCGCAAGGCCGAGCTCGCCGCAGACATGCGCGGTGACGCGCTCGTTATCGCCGGTGACGATCTTCACGGCCACGCCGAGCCGGGCGAGTTCGGCGAGCGCCGGCCGCGCGCTCTCCTTCGGCGGATCGAGGAAGACGGCGAAGCCGCCGAACACCAGGTCGGACTCGTCGTCCACCACGGCGTGGTCGTGCTCCGGGCCGACCTCGCGCCAGGCGATGCCGAGCACCCGGAACCCCTCGCTGCCGAGGCGTTCGAACACGTCGGACGCCATCGCACGCGCGTCATCGTCGAACGGGCGGGGCGCCGCGTCCGTCTCAGCCTGCACGCGCGAGGCGAGGCGCATCACGTCCTCCGGCGCGCCCTTCACCACCAGCAGCCGCGTGCCGTCGCGCTCGACCAGCACCGAGACGCGGCGCCGCTCGAAGTCGAATGGCACCTCGTCGATCTTCCGCCACGCGGTGGTGTCGATGCGCGCAGCCTCCACGATCGCCGCGTCGAGCGGGCTGCGGATGCCGGTCTCGAACGCGGCGTTCAGGCAGGCGAGGTCGAGCACGCGCCGGCTCTCCGCACCGGTCGGATCGAGCTCGCGGATCAGCCGGATCCGCGCCTCGGTCAGCGTGCCGGTCTTGTCGCAGCACAGCACCTCCATCGCGCCAAGGTCGTGCACGGCGGAGAGGCGCTTCACGATCACCTCCTTGCGCGCCATGCGCATCGCCCCGTGCGCCAGCGTGACGGAGACGATCATCGGCAGCAGCTCGGGCGTCAGCCCGACCGCAAGCGCCAACGAGAACAGGAAGGAGTCGATCAGCGGGCGCTCCAGCAGCAGATTGGCTAGCAGCGCGAACAGCACCAGCAGCACGGTCAGCCGCACGATCAGCATGCCGAAGCCATGGATTCCGGCGGCGAAGGCGGTCGGCGGGGCGGGGCGGTGGAGGGCGCCGGCGATGCGGCCGAGCTCGGTCGCGCGCCCGGTGGCGACGATCACCGCGCGCGCCGTGCCGCTGATCACCGAGCTGCCCATGAAGGCCGCGTTGACGAGGCCCGTGGCGTCGCGCGCCTCCTCCGGCGTCAGCGTGCGCACGGTCTTCTCGGCCGGAAAAGCCTCGCCCGTCAGCAGCGCCTCGTTGACGAAGAGGTCGCGCGCCTCGATCAAACGGCAATCGGCCGGTACGAGATCCCCGGCCGCGAGCAGGATCACGTCGCCCGGCACGATTGCGGCCGCCGGGATCTCGGCCGCGCTGCCATCGCGCAGCACGGTGCTGCGCAGGGCAACGCGCGCGCGCAGACCCTCCACCTTCGCCTCGGCGCGGCGCTCCTGCACCAGGTCGAGGGCAAGCGAGAGCAGCACGATCACGGTGATGATGACGAAGCTCGCCGGGTCCTGCACCACCGCGGAGACGCCGGCGGCGAACAGCAGCACCAGCACCAGCGGATTGGCGAGGCGGCGGAGGATGTCGAGCGCGAGCCGGCGCCGGCCATCGGGCTCGATGCGGTTGGCGCCGTGGGCGGCGAGGCGGCGCGCCGCCTCCTCGCTGGAAAGTCCGGCCGACGTGGTGCCGAGGCGCGTCAGCACCTGATCGATCGGCGCCGTCCAGAGCCCGTGCGGGGCGTCGTCATCCTCGGACACGGGCTCCATCCGCGTCGGTTGGCGATCCGGCGCGGACTATAGCGCGGCGGGCGGGGGCCTTCGCGACCCCGGCGCGATTTGCCATGCTCCGCGCCGCACCACCGAAAGGGACCGACCGATGGCCAACTTCCTGAGCCGCGCCGTGTTCGACTACCGGCGCGGCCTGATGACCGCCCTGATGGACCGCGAGCGCTGGGACGCGATCGCCTTCACCACGCCGGACTTCTTCCAGTTCGGCACCAACTTCCACACCGATGTGCAGACCTGGGAGCGGCCGATCCTGCTGGTGGTACCGCGCGACGGCGCACCCTTCGCGGTGATGCATGAGCTCTCGACCAACCACATCCGCTTCGCGCGCGAGGCGCAGCGGATGTGGGTGGACGACATCACGATGTATGCCGAGCACCCGCGTGTCGGTGCGCGGCTGGCGCTCTATCCGCAGTGGCCAGCCCTGGTCGCCGAGACGCTGAAGGCCAAGGGGCTCGGCCGCGCGCGCATCGGCGCGGATGCCGGGGGCGGGCCGCTCGCGCGCGCGGTCGCGCTGCTGCCCGAGGCGAAGCTGATCCCCGCGACCGCGGAGATGCGCACGCTCCGCTTCGTCAAGTGCGACGAGGAGATCGCGGTGATGCGCGAGGCCGCGGCCCTCTCCGACTGGGTGCAGGACCGCTACCGCGAGCACATCCGCCCCGGCCGCCTCGTGCAGGAGCTCGACATGAGCATGGCGGCGCTGATGGCCGAGGAGGCGGCGCGCCGCTTCCCGGGCCAGAACGTGGAACTGCGCTGCTGGACGCTCTCCGGCCCCGCCTCCTGCGCCCCGCACGGCGATGGCCAGCCGACCGGCGCGCGCATCGAGACGGGCCACGGCCTGGTCAACATCGTCATTCCGCGCGTGAACGGGCTCGTGATCGAGAACGAGCGCACGTGGTTCTGCGGCAAGCCGTCCGACATCCAGGTCAAGGCGTTCGAGGCGGCGAACGCGGCGAACCAGGCGGCGATCGAGGCGCTGGTCGAGGGCAATCCCGTCTCGGCCTTCGACGCCGCGGCGCAGGGGGTGATCGAGCGGGCGGGCTTCGGCGCCAACATCCTGCACCGTACCGGTCATGGCATGGGGACGCTCGGCCACGAGTTCCCCGACGACACCGCCTTCCTGCACCGGCCCCTGATGGCGAACGAGGTCTATTCCTGCGAGCCGGGGATCTATCTCTGGGGGGTGGGCGGCTTCCGCCAGGACGACACGGTGGTGGTCGGCAAGACGCCGGAGGTGCTGACCAAGGCGCCGAAGGACCTGAAAAACCAGACCGTAGGCTGATCCGGCCGGCCGGTTCGGACCTGACATAGATCAACGACAGGAGGGGGATCGAGGCATAATTTATTTTCTTCGAAGGTAAAAACACCATCGGAGGAAGCACCATGCCGGGGTCTGCCCTCTCCCATCCGAGGCGCCGCGATCTGCTCCGCGTCGCGGCCGCCGCCGGGGTCGTCGCGCCGCTGGCCGGCGCCCCCCGCGCCCAGGCGCTCCGCACGCGGGCGCGCATCGTCATCGCCGGCGCCGGTGCGGCCGGGCTGACCATGGCGTCCAAGCTGTCGCGGATGCTGGACGGCGCGCGCATCACGCTGATCGGCGCGCGCGCGGCGCACTGGTACCAGCCCGGCTTCACCATGGTCGCCTCCGGCGTCTGGCCGGTCGGCAAGGTGGTGAGCGAGACAGCCACGTATGTGGCCCCGGGCGTGACCTGGGTGCGCGCCGATGTCGCGGCCTTCGAGCCCGAGGCCAAGCGCGTGGTCGCGACCGATGGCTCGTCGCACGACTACGACGCGCTGGTGGTCGCGACCGGCTGCACCCTCGAATGGAGCCGTATCGAGGGCATGGATCCCGCGCTGATCGGCCGCGACGGCATCGCCTCGGTCTATGCCGGGCCGGAGGGCGCGGAGGCGACCTGGCGCGTGCTGCGACGCTTCATGGAGACGGGCGGGGTGGCGGTGCACGGCCGTCCTCCGACCGAGATGAAATGCGCGGGCGCGCCGCTGAAGGGCGCGATGCTGTGGGATGCCCGCGCGCGCGAGGCGGGGACGCGCGGCCGTGCCGAGATCCATTACTTCACGCCGTTCCGCAACCTGTTCGCGGTCGCGCCGGTGCACGCCAAGGTGCTGGAGCTGTTCAGCGCGCGCGACATCGCCTTCGCCTACGAGCACACGCTGACCGCGATCGATCCGGGCACGAAGACCGCGACCTTCCGCACGCCCGACGGGCCCAAGGCGGTGCGCTACGACTACCTCCACGTGGTGCCCCCGATGGCCGCACCCAAGGCCGTGCGCGAGAGTGCGCTCGCCTGGCAGTCGGGCCCGTTCGCCGAGGACGGCTGGGTCGAGGTGAACCGCGACACCCTGCAGCACCCGCGCTTCCCGGAGGTGTTCGCGGTCGGCGATGTCGCCGGCGTGCCGCGCGGCAAGACGGCGGCGAGCGTCAAGACGCAGGCGCCTGTCGCGGCGGCGAACCTGGTCGCGTTCCTCGCCGGCAGCGGCATGGATGCGACCTATAACGGCTACACCTCCTGCCCGCTCATCACCCAGCCGGGCCGCGCCATGCTGGTGGAGTTCGACTACGAGGGCAGGTTGACCCCGACCTTCCCCTTCATCGATCCGCTGACCGAGCACTGGGTGCCCTGGGTGATGAAGGACAAGCTGCTCGGCCCGATCTACCGGGCCATGCTGCACGGCCAGATCTGAGGGAGGCGACCATGGAACTCTTCGCACCGCGCGCGCTCGCCGCCATCACTGGCGAGATGTTCGGCGCACTCCTGTGGGTGGCCGCGATGGTTGCGCTGGTCGACCTCGCCCTTGTCCTGCTGGCGCTGCGCCGCGGTGCGCAGTGGGGCGCGGCGGCGCGGATCGCCGCCGGCTTCGGCGCTCTGGTGGCACTCGGCGTGCTGGTCGCGCTGCCGGGCTTCACCAACGCGGGCTTCCGCGATCTCGCGGGCGCGCTCGACTGGTTGACCTGGGCCGCGGTCGGCCTCGGCGCCGGCGTTGCCGCGGCGCTTGGGGTGCTGCCGCTGCTGGCGCTCGCGCTTGGCCGGCGCTCCGGCGCAGCCGCGCCGGCGCTTCAGCGGGGGGCCGCCTCCAGCTTGCGGTGATGCATCCGGCGTGACAGCACGGTGGTGCCGACGATCGTCAGCAGCAGCGTGCTGGTCATCAGGATGAACGCGAGGGCTGCGCCGAACGGCCAGTTGGTGGTGCGCGTGAACTGGTCGTACAGCGCCGGCGCCATCATCTTGAACTGCGGCCCGCCGAGCAGCACCGGGGTCGCGTAGGCGTTCATGCACAGGATGAACACCAGCGTGCCGCCGGCGATCACGCCCGGCAGCGACAGCGGCAACAGCACGCGACGGAAGGTCGTCATCGGTCCGGCGCCGAGATTCGCCGCCGCCTCCTCCACCTCGCGCCCGATCCCCTCGATCACGCTCTGCAAGGTCAGGATCATGTAGGGCAGCACCACCGCGATGATGCCGACATAGACCGCGAACGGCGTGTACATCAGCCGCACCGGCCGGCTGATCAGCCCGATGCTCAGCATCAGATGGTTGACGATCCCCTCATTGCCGAGCACGGCCATCCAGCCGGCCGCGCGCACGACATTGCCGACCATCAGCGGGAACACCACCGCGATCACGAGCGCGCTCTTCCAGCGGCTCTCGGTGCGCGCCATCAGATAGGCCAGGGGATAGGCGAACAGCAGCGACACCAGCGTGCACACGGCGGCCACCTGCACGGTCGTCGCCAGCACGCCGATGAAATAGGCATCGGTGAAGAAACGCGCGTAGTTCTCGAGCGTGAACGCGTCGACCATGAACTCGCGCGGGCTGTAGCGGTTGAAGCTGTAGCGGAACAGCACCAGCAGGGGTGCGGCCAGGAAGGCGACGACGAGCAGGCTCGCCGGCACGAGCAGGAACGGGCCGAGGCTGAACCCCTCGGCCCGCTGCCCGCCCGGCCGGGCCCCGATCGCCGTCGCCGTTGCCATCTCAGCCCTTGAACTCGCGCGTCCACCAGTCGAGCAGGCGCGCGTTGTTGTCGGCGACGTACTGGTAGTCGATCTTGACGAAGTTCGCCTGCTCCTCGGGCGTGAAGCTGATCTCCTTCGCCAGCGCCTCGGGCAGCGGCGCGTTCGTCACCGTCGGCACATAGCCCATGCGCTCGGCGAAGCCGCCCTGGGCCGAGGGTTCCAGCATCGCCTGCATCCACTTCCAGCCATTCGCCTTGTTGGGCGCGTTGCGCGGCACGGCCTTGTCGAACACGATCGGTGTGGCACCCTCCTTGGGCACCGCGTGCGTGATCGGGATGCCGGCCTTCTTCCACATGAAGCCGCGCGCGAGCCACATGATCGTGGCCCACACCTCGCCGCTGTTCAGCGCCGCCGCAAGCGCCTCGTTCGAGGGATAGACCTTCGCCTCCAGCCGCTTCAGCTCGAGCAGCTTCGGCTTGGCCGGCTCGAAATTGCTCGGGCTGCCGCCATTGATCAGCGCCGCGCTCTCAATGAACTGCATGTACAGCCCGTCGGCGAGCCCGACGCGCCCGCGCAGCTTCGGATCCCACAGGTCGTTGTAGGAGGTCGGCTTGTCCATCCGGTCCGGGTTGTAGAGGATCACCTTGCCCGAATAGATATGCGGCAGCGCGTAGGGCTTCCGCAGCGCCTCGATCACGTTGTTCATGTTCGGCACGAGATCGGGCGTGGGCGGATCGAACAGGTTCTGCTGCGCCATCTCGAACATGTCGATGTCCGACAGGCAGGCGACGTCATAGGTACCGCGGCGCGTCATCCGCTCGGCCAGCAGCTTGGTCTTGCGCGGCGGCGCCACCGAGACGTCATACAGCACCTCGATCCCCTGCGGCTTCATCAGCGGATCGGCGATGTTCGCGGTCAGCAGGTCCTGGTAGTCGCCGCCCCAGGTGCCCACCACCACGCGCCCGCCGCTCTGCGCGCGCACGATCGCGGGTGCGGCGAGCAGTCCGGCCGAGGCGCCGAGCAGCGCGCGGCGGCCGATCGTCGGTCGTGTCATCACAAGCCTCCTTCGTCGGGTGTGGCGCCCGGTCCGGGCGCGAGCAGCCGGCAGCTCTCCGCCGGCCAGGTGAGAGTCACGGCATCGCCGGCCGCGACCTGCTTCAGCGGGTCGCCCGGACGCGGTGTCGGCACCGAGGCGGTGATCGTCTCGCCGCCGTCGAGCGTGACGCGGTACTCGGTCGCCGCGCCGAGATAGGTGACGAGGGCCACGCGCCCGACCACGCCGCCATCGGACGCGCCCGGCGCGACCACGATCCGCTCCGGCCGCAGGGCGAGTGCGGCCTCGCCCGGAGCCATCCCGTCGGCGGGCACGGCCAGCGCGAGCCCGCCCTTGGAGATGAACCGCCCGCGCTCGGCGAGCCGCCCGCGCAGCACGTTCGAGCGGCCGATGAAGCCGGCGACGAACAGGTTCGCCGGCGACTCGTAGAGCTCCTCCGGCGTGCCGACCTGCTGCACCACGCCGTGATCCATCACCACCAGCCGGTCGGCGAGCGTCAGCGCCTCCTCCTGGTCGTGGGTGACGAACACGGTGGTCAGTCCGAGCCGCTTCTGCAGCTCGCGGATCTCGACGCGCACCTCGAGCCGGAGCTTGGCGTCGAGGTTCGAGAGCGGTTCGTCGAGCAGGAACACGCCGGGGTTCACCACGAGCGCACGGGCCAGCGCCACGCGCTGCTGCTGCCCGCCCGAGAGCTGGCGCGGCAGGCGCTCGGCGAGATGGCCGAGGCGGACCAGATCGAGCGCCTGCCTGACGCGCGTCTCCGCCTCGGCGCGCGGCACCTTGCGCATCTCCAGCCCGAAGGCGACGTTCTGCGCCACCGTCATGTGCGGAAACAGGGCGTAGGACTGGAACACCATCCCGGTGTCGCGCCGATACGGTGGCTCCCAGGTCACGTCGCGGCCGCCGATCGTGATGCGCCCTGCGGTCGGTTCGATGAAGCCCGCGATCATGCGCAAGGTGGTGGTCTTGCCGCAGCCGGAGGGGCCGAGCAGGGCGACGAGCTCGCCCTCCTCGACGCGCAGCGAGACGTCATCGACGGCGACGAAGCTGCCGTATTCCTTGCGCAGGCGATCCAGGATCAGTTCGCTCATCGGCCTAGACGATCCGCGAGAGCTTCACGAAGCGGTCGGTGATCAGCATCAGCGCGCCGATCAGGACGATCTGCACCGACGCGACCGCGGCGATGGTCGGGTCGATGCGGAATTCGAGGTAGTTCAGCATCGCGACCGGCAGGGTGGTGCGGCCGGGCCCGACCAGCAGCAGCGTCAGTTCCAGGTTCTCGAAGGACTGGATGAAGCTGAACAGGGATGCCGCGACCAGGCCGGGGCGCATCATCGGCAGGGTGATGCGGCGGAACGTGGTCCAGGGCCCGGCGCCGAGGTTCATCGCCGCCTCCTCGACCGCGCGGTCGAGCCCGACCAGCGAGGCCGAGACGAGCCGCACGGTCCACGGGATCGTCAGCAGGATGTGGCCGAGCACCAGCCCATGCAGCGTGCCGCGGAAATCCACGTCGAGCAGGTTCTCGACCATGATGTAGTAGACGTAGAGCGAGGTGCCGGCGACGATTCCGGGCACCACGAGCGGGCCCAGCAGCAGGTTGTTGAACGCCTCGCGGCCGGGAAAGCGGAACCGTACGATCGCATAAGCGCCGGCCGCGCCCGAGGTCACGCCGATCACCATGGCGATGAACGCGACCTGCAGGCTGAGGCCGAAGCCGTGGCGGAACTCGCTGCGCGCGAAGGCATTCTCGTACCAGCGGAGCGTGTAGCCCTCGGGCGGGAAGGACACGATCTGCTGCTGGAACAGGCTGATCCAGAGCACGAAGATCACCGGGATGAAGATGAAGAAGAACACGAGCCCGGCGAGCCCGCGCAGCGCCCAGCGCCCGGCGCGGCGCTTCAGCCGTGCAAGTCCCGCCGCCGGCGCTGCCGCGGCCCCGTTCCTCGCCGCCTCCAGCGCGCGCGTGGTCACACCGATCTCCCGTGCCTCTCCGGCGGCGATCCTAGGAACCGTCCCGCGCTGCGGCAAGCAGGCTCAATGCAGCCGGTTGCGCCGGATCGCCCCGGCCAGCATCACCAGCGGAATGCGCTCGCCCTGGCCGGTGAGCACGCCGATGTCGCGGAGCGGGTCGCCGTCCACCACGATCAGGTCGGCGACCGCGCCGCGGGCCACCGTGCCGAGCTCGCCCGCGCGGTTGAGCAGGGCGGCGTTGCCGCTGGTCGCCTGGGCCAGGATCTCGGCGGCCGTCAGCACCTCGCGGCGGATCACGAACTCGTCGGACTGGCGGCGGTGCATCTCGGCCAGCAGGTCGGTGCCGAAGCCCATGCGCACCCCCGCCGCCTTCAGGATTTCGAGGCTGCGCAGCCCGGCCGCGCGCACCACCTTCAGCTTCTCCTGGCTCTCCTTCGGCAGGCCCAGGGCCGGGCCGTCCTTGTCCAGCGCGTCGTAGGTGACGAGGGTCGGCACGGCGAAGGCGCCCCTCTCCGCCATCAGCCTGGCGGTCGGCTCGTCGATCAGGTTGGCATGCTCGATCGAGCGCACGCCGAGGCTGACCGCGCGGGTGATCGCCTCGGGCGTGTAGGCGTGGGCCACAACATAGGTGCGCCAGGCCCTGGTCTCCCACACGGCGGTGGCGATCTCCTCGTCGCTGTACTGCAAGGTCCAGATCGGATCGGACGGCGAGGCCACACCGCCCGAGGCCATGATCTTGATCGCGTGCGCGCCGCGTTTCAGCTCCGCCCGGATGGCGCGGCGCACCTCGTCCACGCCATCGGCGATCACGCCGATCGAGAGGGCGGGCGCGCAGCAGCCGCAGAACTGTTCGAGCCAGGCATTCGGGCGGGAATCGCCATGCCCGCCGGTGGGCGAGAGCGCGCGGCCGCAGTACAGGAGGCGCGGCCCGTCGATCAGCCCGGACTCGCAGGCGACCGCGAGGCCGAAATCCGCGCCGCCCACGTCGCGGATGGTGGTGAAGCCCCGGCTGAGCGAGGCTTCCAGGAAGCGGCGCGCGTGCAGCGCCATCAGGCTGCGCGGCATCAGGTCGAGCCGGCCGATATTCGCGTCCGCCGCGTAGGCATGGTAGTGCGCGTCGATCAGCCCGGGCATGAGCGTCCGTCCGCCCAGGTCGACCACGTGCGCGCCATCATGGCGGATCGGCCGGTCGGACACCTCGGCGATCGCCCCGCCCTCCACCAGCACCTCCGCCCCCTCGATCAGATGCGGCGTCGTCCCGTCGAACAGGCGCAGGTTGCGGAACAGCGTCGATGGCATGGCGGCACCCCTCATGGTCGGGCGATGGTCCGCGCGCCGGCCGCGCCGGTCAACGGGTGGACGATCGGCGGGGGCTGGGGCAGGGTGCGCGCCGCCACGCACAGGGGGAGAACGATGACGGTCGGTGTCGGCGGATCGGATGCGGCGACGGAGCTCGCCGGGATCGTGAACGAGCGCGACGCGGTGCCGCCGATCGCGGTGGAGGAGCACGAGCGCCGTATCGCCGCCGCGCGCGCGCTGATGGAGGAGCGCGGGCTGGAGGCGCTCTGGCTCGACGGCTCGACCAACCTCGCCTACTTCACCGGCGTCTCGCACGGCCAGTCCGAGCGCATGGTCGGCGCGATCCTGCCCAAGTGCGGCGAGATCACCTGGATCTGCCCGGAGTTCGAGGCCGAGCGCATCCGCACGATGCTCAAGATCCCCGGCCCCGTACGCGGCTGGGAGGAGGACGAGAGCCCCTACACGCTGTTCGTCGAGGCGCTGAGGGACCTCCAGATCGGCTCGGGCACGATCGGCATTGATGACCATGCCCGCTTCTTCATCGCCGACGAGATCAGGGCCGCTGGCGGCGAGGACTACCGCTTCGTTCGCTCGGCCGCGATCGCCTCCTATCTGCGGAGCCGCAAGACCGAGCACGAGCTTGCGCTGATACGCCAGGCCATGCGCATGACGGTGAAGATCCACATCGCCGCGGCGCGCATCCTGCGCGAGGGCATTCCGACGACCGAGGTGCAGTCCTTCATCGACGCCGCCCACCGCAAGGCCGGGTTCGACGGCGGCTGCCCGTTCAACATCGTGCTGTTCGGCGAGGCCTCGGCCTATCCGCATGGCGTGCCCTATGCGCAGACGCTCAAGCCGGGCGAGGTCGTGCTGATCGACTGCGGGGCGGCGCTGCACGGCTATCGCAGCGACATCACGCGCGCTTACGTGTTCGGCGAACCGACCGACCGGCAGCGCTTCCTGTGGAACACGGTGAAGGCGAGCCAGGCGGCCGGCTTCGCGGCGGCCCGGCCAGGGGTCGCGTGCGGCGCGCTCGACGATGCGGCGCGCGCGGTGATCGTCGCGGCCGGGTTCGGCCCCGGCTACAAGGTGCCGGGCCTGCCGCACCGGGTCGGCCACGGTGTCGGCATGGACGGGCATGAGGAGCCCTATTTCGTCAAGGGCAACGACCTGCCGCTCGATGTCGGCATGTGCGGCTCGATCGAGCCCACGCTTGCGGTCTATGGCGAGTGCGGCATCCGGCTGGAGGATCACATCCACGTCACGGAGACCGGGGCCGCGTGGTTCACCACGCCGTGCAAATCCGTGGACGATCCGTTCGATCTGGATCGCTGAGGGAGGAAGCCCATGCTGCCACCGAAGGACCGGCTCACGGTCTGCTTCGCCCATGTCGCCTACCGGTTCGGCGAACGCTTCCCCCTGCGCAAGACCGGCATCCGCTTCTACGAGGTGCGCACGCGCGAGGAGATGGAGGCGCGGATCGGTGAGGCCGACGTGGTGGTGGTGTCGGGGATGTGGAGGAACGACCTCGCGCCGAAAGCGAAGAAGCTGCGCTTCATCCAGTCGATCAGCGCGGGCGTGGACCAGTACGACAAGCAGGAGCTGGCCGCGCACAACATTCGCCTCGCGAGCGCGCAGGGCGCGAACGCCAATGCGGTGTCCGAGCACGGCATGGCGCTGATCCTGGCGATCGCGCGCCGCATCCCCGAGGCGGTGCACAACCAGGAGAAGCGGTTCTGGCGCGGCATGATCGGCGACTTGACCCGGCGCGAGGACGAGCTCGGCGGCAAGACGCTGCTGGTGGTGGGGATCGGACGGATCGGCGGGCGGCTCGCGCGGCTGGCCCGCGCGTTCGACATGCGCGTGATCGGCGTGCGGCGCGATCCGTCGGCCGGCGCGCAGGGCGCGGACGAGATCCACGGCTTCGACGCGCTGCCGACCTTGTGGGGCAAGGCCGACATCGTGGCGCTCACCTGTCCGCTGACGCCGGAGACCACCGGGCTGGTGAACGCCCACGCGCTGAGTGCGATGAAGCCCGGCGCGCAGCTGGTGAACCTCGCGCGCGGCAAGGTTGTCGACGAGACCGCGCTGATCGAGGCGATGCGCACGGGGCACCTTTCGGCCGCGGCGCTCGACGTGACGGTGGAGGAGCCGCTGCCGGCGGAGAGCCCGCTCTGGACGCTGCCGAACGTGCTGATTACGCCCCATACGGGCGGCGAGACGCGGCGCTACGAGGATGCGGTGATCGACCTGCTGCTGGAGAATCTCGACCGGCTCTGGCGCGGCGAGGCGACGTTGCGCAACCAGGTGGTCTGACGCTCAGACGACGTTGCGCTCCAGCACCAGACGTCCCTCCGCCAACCGCCCGAGCGCGAGCGGAGCGAGGTCCAGCGCCAGGTAGCGTCCGTGCAGCGCGAGTTCCGCGAGCCCGCGCCCGATCGCCGGCGCCTGCTGGATGCCGTGGCCCGAGAACCCGCACGCCGCGAACAGCCCGGCCACGCCCGGCACCGGTCCGACCAGGGCGTTGTGATCGGCGGTGTTGAGATCGTAGTGCCCTGCCCAGGAACGCTCCACGCGCAGGTGTTCCAGCGCCGGAATTCGCGCGGCCAGCACCGGCCAGACGCGCTCCTCGAAGAAGTCGGGCGTGACGTCGAAATCGTCCTCCGCCACATCGGGATCCGCCTCCTCCGGCGGCGCGGTGCCGCAGATGAAGCCCTCGCCCTCGGGGCGGATGTAGACTCCTGTCGGGTCGATCAGCAGCGGGCAGCCGGGCAGCGACGCCGGGGTCCGGATGTAGAAGATCAGCCGCTTGCGCCGCCGCACCGGCAGATCGACGAAGGGCCGCAGCAGCTCGGGCGTAGCCGTGCCGGCGGTCACGATCACCGTGCCGGCGTCGATCGCGGTGCCGTCGGCGAGCCGCACGCCGGTCGCGCTGCCGGCCGAAGCCTCGATCGCCGCGACCTCCGCCGTGCGCCACGTCACCCCGGCCGCGCGCGAGGCACGACGCATCGCCTGCATCACGCCGAATCCGTCGAACCACCCCTCGCCGGTGCGTCCCCAGGTGCCGGCGGCGATGCCGTCGCGCGCGAGCCAGGGGAACTGCGCGGCGAGCGCCGGCGGGTCGAGCCACACGACATCCGCCCCCTCGTTGGTCTGCACCGCGTGGTTCGCCGCGAGCGTCGCCCGCCCCGCGTCGGTCGCGAGGAACAGATATCCGCCCTCGCGGAACGAGGCGTCGATGCCGAGCCGCGCCGGCGCGTCGCGCAGCAAGGCCACGCCGTAGCCCGAGACACGCACATTGATCGCGGTCGAGAACTGGCGCCGGATCGAGCTCGCCGAGAGCGCGGTCGCGGCGCGCGCATAGGACGGGTCCTTCTCGATCACCAGCACGCGCCCGGCGAAACCGAGATCACAGGCGAGATGCCAGGCGGTCGAGGCGCCCATGGCGGCCCCGCCCACGATCACCACGTCGAAGCGTTCGCTCATGGCACTACTCTGCCGCGCGGGTGGACGACGCGGAAGCCACCGCGCATCCTCGGCCCATGCGCGTGATCGACGGACCCGAACTCGAACGCCTCACCCCGTACCCGGCCCTGATCGCGGCGCTGCGCGCGCGCCTTGCGGAGAAGCTCGCGTCGCCGCAGCGGCTGATCCTCGACCCGACCGGGCAGGGTGACGCGCTGCTGCTGATGCCCGCCTGGCGCGAGCGGGGGCTGATGGTGGTGAAGCTCGTCACCGTCTATCCGCGCAACGCCGAGGCCGGACGCCCGGCGCTGGACGCGAGCGTCACCGTGTTCGACCAGCGGGACGGGCGGCTGCGCGCGATCCTCGATGGTGTCGTGCTGACGGTACGGCGCACGGCGGCCGCCTCGGGGCTCGGCGCGGCGCTGCTCGCGCGGCCGGATTGCAGGACGCTGCTGGTGATCGGCACCGGCGCGCTCGCTCCCGCACTCGCGCGCGCGCATCTCGCCGCGCAGCCGAACCTCGCACGCGTGCTGGTCTGGGGCCGCACGCCCGCCAAGGCCGAGGCGCTCGCCGCCGGGCTGCGTGCCGACGGCGTCACGGCGTCCGCCGCGCCCGATCTCGACGCGGCGATCGCCGAAGCCGACACCGTCGTCGCCGCCACCACCGCCAGACAACCGATCATCCGCGCCGATGCGGTGCGCCCCGGAACGCATCTCTCGCTGGTCGGCGCCTTCACCCCGGCGATGGCCGAGGCCGAGCCCGCGCTGATGCCGCGCGCGCGTCTCTTCGCCGACGATCGCGCCTCCATCCTGCTGAAGGGCGGCGAGGTCGCGCAGGCGATCGCGGGCGGCCTCATCACCGAATCCTCGATCGAGGCCGACCTTGCGGAGCTGGTCCGCAGCGGCCCGCCGGCGCGCGGCCGCGACGACATCACCGTGTTCAAGTCCGTCGGCTTCGCCGCCCTCGACCTGATCGCCGCCGAGCTCGCACTCCAGGAGGACGCATGACGGAAACGAACCGCCGCATCGTGCTGAAGCGCCGCCCGGTCGGCATGCCGACGCCGGACGACTTCGCGTTCGAGGACGTGCCGGTGCCGGAACCGGGCGAGGGCGAGGTGGTGCTGAAGCACCTCTACCTCTCGCTCGACCCGTATCAGCGCGGCCGGCTCTCGGATGCGAAGTCCTATGCCGCGCCGGTGCCGATCGGGGGCGTGGTGGAGTGCCGCACGGTCGGACGCGTGCTCGCCTCGCGCGACGCCCGCTTCGCGCCGGGCGACATCGTGCTCGGCGGGTTCGGCTGGCAGACGCATTCGGTGATGCCGGGCAAGCAGCTCCTCAAGCTCGATCCCGCCGAGGCGCCGGTCTCGACCGCGCTCGGCGTGCTCGGCATGCCGGGGCTCACCGCGCATGTCGGGATGAGCGATATCGGCCAGCCGAAAGCGGGCGAAACCGTGGTGATCTCGGCGGCGTCCGGCGCGGTCGGCGCGGTCGCGGGGCAGATCGCCAAGCTCGCCGGCTGCCGCGTCGTCGGGGTCGCGGGCGGGGCCGACAAGTGCCGCTTCGTCGCCGGGACGCTGGGCTTCGATGCCTGCATCGACCACCGCGCCGACCATCTCGGCACGGCGCTCGACCGCGCATGCCCGAACGGCATCGACGTGTACTGGGAGAATGTCGGCGGCGCGCTGCAAGCGGCGGTGTTCCCGCGTCTGCGGGATTTCGGCCGCATGGTGATGTGCGGCATGATCGCGCAGTACAACGACGCCGATCCCCCGGCCGGCCCCAATCTCGGCCCGGTGGTGCGAAAGCGCCTGCGCATCCAGGGCTTCATCGTCTCCGACCAGTGGCAGCGGCTCGGCGAGTGGCGGGCACTCGCCGTCCCGATGCTGCGCGACGGCCGGCTCAAGTACCGCGAGGATGTGGTCGAGGGGCTGGAGGCGACACCGGCGGCCTTCATCGGCCTGCTCCAGGGCAAGAACTTCGGCAAGCTGCTGGTCCGCCTGCCCGACTGAGGCCGCGCGCTTGCCCTGCCGCGCCCGTCGCCCTACCTCTACCAACCAGGGCCGGCAATCAGCGCACGGCCGAAGGGAGGACCTGATGAGCATCACGATCGGACGCCGTGGCCTGGTGGCCGGCGCAGCCCTCGCGCCATTCGCCCTGCCTGTGGCCGCGCAGGGCCGCGGCGAGGAGATCTCGGTCACCCATTGGGGCGTGCTGATGTATGGCGCGCCCTATGCGGTGGCGATCGAGAAGGGCTTCTTCCGCGAGGCGGGCGTCAACATCACCGGCATCCTGACCAGCAAGGGCGGCGGCACCACGGTGCGCAACGTGCTCGCCGGCGGCCTGCCCTATGGCGAGGTGTCGCTCGCCGCCGCGGTCGCCGCCGCGCGCGAGGGGCTGGAGATCAAGATCGTCAATGCCGGCGCGGCCACGGTCGCCGACATCCTCTGGGTCACCACGCCGGACAGCCCGATCCGCACGATCAAGGATCTCGAAGGCCACAAGATCGCCTATACCAGCCCGAAATCGGTCACCGAGATGCTGGTGATCATGTCGCTGACCGCCTCGGGCGTGGACCTGAGCAAGGTCGAGCGCGTCAGCACCGGCGGCATCGGCGCGGGTCTCACCGCGCTGCGTCAGGGCGGCGTGCAGGCTGCGCCGATCATGGACCCGATCTGGGCGCGCGATCATGCGCGCTGGCGCCCGCTGTTCTTCGTCAAGGACGTGCTGCCGCCGATGACCCAGACCGTCGGCATCACGACCACGCAGTTCATCCGCGAGCAGCCCCAGAAGCTCCGCGCGATCATCGCCGGCCGCCGCAAGGGTGTCGATTTCCTCTACGCCAACCCGGACGAGGGCGGAAAGATCTTCGCCGAGGCCTACGAACTCCCGCGCGAGCTCGGCGTGCGCGCAGTGAAGAACATGGTCGATGTCGGCTACTGGAGCCGCGGCAACATCGACACCAAGGCGCTCGACAACATGGTCGAGGGCCTGCGCATCATCGGCGAGGTGGACGGTCCGATCGACTGGGCGCCGCTGGTTGATCGCAGCTTCCTGCCGCCTGACCTCCAGGCGACGGGTTGAGGCTCGCGACCATGGCCGGCCCGGGTACCCGGGCCGGCGCCGCGCATGCCGTGCTGCGCGGGGTGACCCGCATCTTTCCGCCTGCCGATCGAGGCCAGGCGCCCGTCCACGCTCTCGGGCCGCTCGACCTCGATCTGGCGCGCGGCGAATTCTTCGCCGTGGTCGGCCCATCGGGCTGCGGCAAATCGACGCTGCTCGAGATCCTCGCCGGACTGTCCGCGCCGACCGAGGGCTCGGTGATGTTCGAGGACAGCGCCGTGCGCGGCAGCCCGCCCGACGGCGTCGGCGTGGTGTTCCAGGAGGACGCGTCGTTCCCGTGGCTGTCGGTCTGGGACAACGTGGCGTTCGGGCTGCGCCGCGCTGGCATCGACAGCGCCGAGACCGCGCGCCGCGTCGATCACGCGCTCGGCTTCATGGGCCTCACCGGGTTCGCGCGCGCCTATCCGGCGCAGCTCTCGGGCGGGATGCGCCAGCGCGTCTGCATCGCGCGCACGCTCGTGCTGCAGCCCCGCCTCATCCTGCTCGACGAGCCGTTCGGCGCGCTCGACCAGCAGACGCGGCTGCTGATGGGCGACGAGCTGTTGCGGCTCTGGCGCGACACCGGCGCGACCGTACTGCTGATCACCCACGCGCTCGACGAGGCGGCCATGCTGTCGGACCGGATCGGCGTGATGAGCGCGCGGCCGGGCCGCTTCATCGACATGGTCGCGACCGGCTGGCCACGCGATCGCGACTCCACCATCGTCTCCGACGCCGCGTTCGGCGAGGTCACGGCCCGGCTCTGGTCGTCCCTGCGCGGCGAGAGCCTGAAGGCGCTCGGGGCCGCGCCATGACGCGCGCGGGCTGGATCCGGACCGCGATCGTGCTCGGCGCGATCGCGGCCCTGGAACTCGTCACGCAGGCCGGGTTGGTCAGCCGGCACACCATCATTCCGCCAACCGCGATGGCGGCGGCCCTCTGGGGGCTGATCGCCTCGGGCGAGATCGTCCCCGACATCACCAAGACGGTGTCGAACGTCGCCGCCGCCTTCGTGCTCTCGGTCGCCGGCGGCTTCGTGCTCGGTCTGCTGATCCACGCCGCACCGCGGCTCAGGCGCGCGCTCGACCCGCTGCTCGCCACCTACTACGCGGTGCCGTTCTTCGTCTTCTACCCGCTGCTGATCGTGATCTTCGGCATGTCGGACCTGCCGATCATCGTGATCGGCTTCCTGTTCGGCGTGGTCGCGATGATCATCGCCACGCTGAACGGGCTCGACCGCGTGCCGCGCGTCGCGCTGAAGGTGGCACGGCTCTCCCGCATGGACCCGGTGTCGATCGCGCTGATCATCAAGTTTCCCGCCGCGACACCCTATCTGTTCACGGGCATCAAGCTCGCCGTCGCCTACTCGTTCATCGGCGTGATCGCGTCCGAGTTCATCCTTTCCGGTGCGGGGCTCGGCTTCGCGATCTCCTATGCCTACAACAACTTCGACACGCCGAAGATGTATGCGCTCATGCTGTTCATCCTGGTCAGCGTCACCGCGGTGAACATGGTGCTGCACACGATCGAGCAGCGCATGCTGCGCCGCCGCGGCCTCGCGCGATGACGGAGCGCGCGCCGGCCTGGAAGCGGTACGGCGACAGCCTCGCCCTGCTCGCGGGGCTGGTGCTGCTGTGGTGGCTGCTCTCGCGCTGGGCCGGCGAGGAGGCGCTGACCGGCCCGGCCGAGACGCTCGCCCGCGCCCAGGAACTGCTCCAGAGCCGGCGCTTCCACGGCCACGTCACCGAGAGCCTGACCGCGCTCGGCTATGCGCTGCTGCTGGCCGCGCTTGGCGGCCTGGGCCTCGGCACCTGGCTCGGCGTGCGCCGGCTCGCGGGCCAGGTGGCCGAGCCGATCCTGGTGGCGCTCTATGCCCTGCCGAAGATCACGCTCTATCCGGTGATCCTGCTGATCTTCGGGCTGGGGCTTCCCGCCAAGGTCGCGTTCGGCGCGATCCACGGGATCATTCCCGTCACCATCTTCACGCTCAACGCCGTGCGCACGATCCGCCCCGTCTATCTGAAGGTCGCGCGCACGCTGCGGCTCACCCCGTGGCAGGCCTTCCGCACGGTCTGGCTGCCGGCGGCGCTCCCCGAGATCGTGTCCGGCCAGCGTGTGGGCTTCGCGCTCACGCTGCTCGGCGTGCTGATCGGCGAGATGTTCGCCTCGCAGCGCGGCGTCGGTTTCGTGCTGATCAACGCGATCGGCTTGAACGACGTGCCGACCATCATGGCGGCCGCCTTCCTGCTCGCGGTGTTCGCTGCCACGGTCAGCGCGATCCTGCTGAAGATCGACCGCGCCCTGCACCGCCGCACCATCCGTGCCTGAGGGGGGGGTTCCCGGCTGGCCCGGCGCGGCATAAATACGCCATGGCTCATCTGGGAGAGGCCCAAGACATGACAAAGACCGCCCCCGGCATCCGCCGCCGCAGCCTGCTTGCCGCCAGCGCCGCCCTGCCGCTCGCCGCGCCCCATGTGCGCGCGCAACCGGCGGCTGTGAAGATCGGCATCATCCAGCCCGTCACCGGCGCGCTCGCCCAGGACGGCGAGCACGGACGGCTCGGCGCCGAGATCGCCATCAACGAGATCAACCGGACGGGCGGCATCAAGGCGCTCGGCGGCGCACAGATCCAGATGGTGTTCGGCGACGCCCGCTCGACGCCCGAGGGCGGCGTGGCCGAGGTCGAGCGCATGCAGGGCGAAGGGGTGGCGGCGATCGTCGGCCGCTTCGCCTCGCCCATCTGCCTCGCCACCACCCAGGCGGCATCGCGCTACGACATCCCCTACATCGTCGATGTCGGCGTGTCCGACCAGATCGTCACGCGCGGGCTCAAGAACACCTTCCGTTTCGCGCCGGGCTTCGGCACGGTGACGCGCACCGCGCTGGACAACCTGGTCGCGATCAACGAGGCCGCCGGCAAGCCCGCGCAGACCGCCGTGATCGTGCACGAGGACGGGCTGTTCGGCTCCGGCATGGCGCGGCTGCTCAACACCCAGCTGCCCGAGCGCGGCTTCCGCGTGCTCGAGACGATCGCGCATCCCACGCCCTCGCGCGACATGTCGAACGTGGCGCTCCGCATCCGCGCCCTCCAGCCCGACCTGATCATCCCCTCGTCCTACTACGGCGAGTTCGTCCTCCTCGCGCGCACCATGCAGCAGCAGCGCATCCGTCCGAAGGTCGGCATCTACGCGGTGCTGAACGGTGCGGCCTCGAACTTCCGC
The DNA here is from genome assembly GCF_000378465.1 of Elioraea tepidiphila DSM 17972. Taxonomy (GTDB): domain Bacteria; phylum Pseudomonadota; class Alphaproteobacteria; order Acetobacterales; family Acetobacteraceae; genus Elioraea; species Elioraea tepidiphila. The sequence goes on along the minus strand of NZ_KB899919.1, from coordinate 110,166 downwards.
TTCGTGCGCGAGTTCCCGGACGCCGCCAACCACATCATGGACTGCAACCACTGGGCCGATCCACGCAAGCCAAAGACCGCCGAGGTGCGTGCTGCCGCCGAGGCTACGGGCCGGTTCTGGCTCTACAACATTCCGCTGAACTACTCCTGCGTCCGGCTGCTCGCCGACGCGATCGAGCGCGCGGGCTCGACCGACCGCGTGAAGATCATCGAGGCGCTCGCTGCCTCGACCTTCGCCGACCACATCATGCCCTATGGCCCGACCAAGTTCGAGAACGGCCAGAACATGGGGGCGCGGCCGGTGAACACGCAGGTGCAGGGCGGCGACATCAAGCTGATCTTCCCGCGCGAGTTTGCCGACGCCCAGCCGGTGTTCCCGGCGGCCTGACGGTGCGCAACGGGCGGGGCAGACGCCCCGCCCGCCCTCCGAATCCCCTGCACGGCGCGTGATGTATTCGCCCGAGATCCTGCTCACCGCCGTACTGAACGGGCTGATGACCGGCTCGGTCTATGCGCTGATCGCGCTCGGGCTGACGCTGGTCTACGGCGTGTTGCACATCATCAACTTCGCCCATGGCGCGACGCTGACCGCGGCGATGTTCGCGGTCTATGTCCTGCACGGTGCCGCCGGGCTCGACCCCTATGTCGCGATGATCGTCACCGTGCCCGGCCTGTTCGCGCTCGGCTACGCCGTGCAGCGGCTGGTGATCGGGCCGGCGAGCCACGGCGATGACGGCAACATCCTGCTGGTCACGCTCGGCCTCGCGATCATCATCGAGAACGCGCTGCTGGCCTGGTTCCGCTCCGACACGCGCTCGATCGACGTGCCTTACGGGTTCTCGGTCATCGAGGTGGGCACGCTGTTCCTCTCCTTGCCGCGCGTGATCGCGGTCTTCGGCGTCCTGCTGGTGGCCCTGCTGCTGTGGCTGTTCCTCGCGCGCAGCACAACCGGCCAGGCGATCCGGGCGGTGGCGAAGGAGAAGACCGGGGCGGCGCTCGTCGGCATCGATGTCGGCCATATCTACGCCGTCACCTTCGGCCTCGGCGCGGCGTGCCTTGCGGTCGCGGCCTCGCTGCTGATGCCGACCTTCCTGGTGAACCCGCGCATCGGCAATGCCTTCGTGCTCGTCGCCTTCACCATCGTCGTGCTCGGCGGCATGGGCTCGATCCCGGGCGCGCTGCTCGGCGGGCTGTTCATCGGCGTGGTCGAGAGCCTGTCGGGCCTGTTCATGGGCGAGAGCCTGGGCCAGATCGGCATCTTCCTGATCTTCATCCTGGTGCTGCTGATCCGCCCGACCGGACTGTTCGGAGCGAAGGCATGAGCGCGCTCCGCCCCTACGCCGCGATCCTCGCGGTGCTCGCCGTCCTCGCCGTGCTGCCGGTCGTCTTCACTTCCGGCACGATGCAGAACTTCCTGATCTTCACCCTGATCGTCGCACTCGCGGGTCAGGGCTGGAACCTGCTCGGCGGCTATGGCGGGCAGTTCAGCTTCGGCCATGCCAGCTTCTTCGGCACCGGCGCCTACGCGATCGCGATCCTGCAGGAGCGGCTCGGCCTCAACCCCTGGCTTGCGCTGCCGATCGCGATCGGGCTCGGCGCGCTGGTCGGCGCGGTGATCGGCACCCTCGCCTTCCGGGCGCGGCTGCGCGGCTCCTATTTCGCGCTCGTCACGCTCGCCTTCGCCGAGGTGTTCCGCATCGTCGCCAATGTGCTGCCGGTGACGGGCGGTGCGGCCGGCATCCTGATCCGGCTGAATGTCGATCCGCTGAACTTCCAGTTCGCCGACCGTGCGGCGTTCCATTGGCTGACGCTGCTGTTTCTCGGCGCGGTGATGCTGCTGGTGCGCGCGCTGGAGCGTGGGCGGTTCGGCGCGCGGCTGGTGGCGGTGCGCGAGAATGAGGATGCCGCGCGCGCGCTCGGCGTCGATGTGCTGCGCGTCAAGATCGCCGCGATCACCCTCTCGGGCGCGATCACGGCCGCCGCCGGCTGCCTCTATGCGCAGAAATTCCTCTATCTCGACGCGATGATCGCCTATGGGCCGTGGATTTCCGTGGAGGCCCTGCTCGCGCCGATCATCGGCGGCCTCGGCACCGTGTTCGGCCCGGTGCTCGGCGCCTTCGTGCTGCACGGCATCGGCGAGCTTACCAAGACCTGGATCGCCACGCTCACCGGTGGCGCGTTGCCTGGTGTGGATCTCGTGCTGTTCGGCGTGCTGCTGATCATCACCGTCGGCTTCGCCCCGCGCGGCATCCTCGGTCTCCTCCCGCGCCTGCGGGTGCGCGCCGCATGAGCGCGCTGCTGGAGGTCGAGCGCGTCACCATGCGCTTCGGCGGGCTGACCGCGGTGGACGATGCGTCGATGGCCGTTCCCGAGGGCGCGATCACCGGCCTGATCGGTCCGAACGGCGCGGGCAAGACCACGCTGTTCGCGGTGATCTCCGGCTTCCTCGCGCCCACGGCCGGCCGCGTGCGCTATCGCGGCGACGACATCACCGATCTCTCCGTGCATGTGCGCGCCGAGCGCGGCATCGCGCGCACTTTCCAGGTGGTCCAACCCTTCGCCGGACTGTCCGTGCGCGAGAACATCGCGGTCGGCGCCTATCTCCGCCATGCCGCGCGCGAGGAGGCGCTCGCTGCCGCTGGTGCAGTGGCCGAGCGCGTCGGGCTCACGCGGATGCTCGACCAGCAGGCCGGCGCCCTGACCGTCGCGGGACGCAAGCGGCTGGAACTCGCCCGCGCGCTCGCGACCGAACCGACGCTGCTGCTGCTCGACGAGGTGCTCGCGGGCCTCAACCCCTCCGAGATCCGCGACATGATCCCGGTGATCCGCCGCATCCGCGACGATGGCATCACGATCCTGATCGTCGAGCATGTGATGCAGGCGGTGATGAACCTGTGCGACCGTGTGCATGTGATCGCGCAGGGGAAGCTGATCGCCGAGGGCACGCCGGCGGAGGTTGCGCGCAACCCGAGGGTGGTGGAAGCCTATCTCGGCCACGGCGCGGCCGAGCGCATGCTGCGGGTGCAGGGCGGTGGCTGAGCCGATGCTGCGCGTCGAGGACGTGGTCGCCGGCTATGGCGGCGTGCCGGTGCTGCGCGGCGTCTCGCTCGAGGTTGCGGCGGGCGAGGTGGTCGCGGTGCTGGGTGCCAACGGTGTCGGCAAGACCACGCTGAACAAGACGATCTCGGGGCTGGTGCGCGCGAGTGCGGGCGCGATCACCTTCGAGGGCGCTCGGATCGAGCGCGCCGCGCCGCCGGCGATCGTGCGCGCCGGACTGATCCATGTGCCGGAGGGTCGGCGGATCTTCCCGAACCTCACCGTGCGCGAGAACCTGGAGCTCGGCGCCTATGCCCGCGCGCGGGCGAACCGTGCGACGAATCTGGAGCGTGTCTTCACGATCTTCCCGCGGCTCAACGAACGCACCGCGCAGCTCGCCGGCACGCTGTCGGGCGGCGAGCAGCAGATGCTGGCGATCGGGCGCGGGCTGATGGCCGAGCCGCGCCTGCTGATCCTCGATGAGCCCTCGCTCGGTCTCTCGCCGCTGCTGGTCGAGGAGCTCTTCTCGCTGATCGCGCGGATCGCCGGCGAGGGGCTCGCGGTGATGCTGGTCGAGCAGAACGTCGTGCAGTCGCTCGCCCTTGCCGTGCGCGCCTATGTGCTGGAGAACGGCGCGGTGGTGATGCAGGGACCGGCAGCGGAACTCGCGCGCAACCCCGATCTGGAGAGGGCCTATCTCGGGCTCTGAACAACGATGAACGTGATCCGCGCCAGCCAACTCACCGTGGACGATGCCTGGCTCGACCGGTGGTCGCGCTTCGCCGCCGGGCTGCGCTTCCAGGACATCCCCGCTTCGGTGGCGGCACATGCGCGGCTCGTTCTGCTCGACACGATCGGCGCGATCGCCGCCGGCGCGCAGGAGCCGGAGATGGTCGCGCTCACGTGCCGCATGGCCGACTTGCACGGCACGGGCGGCGTGACCACCGCCGTGATCGGTGGGCGCACGCGGCTGCCGCTGCCGGTCGCTGCGTTCCTGAATGGCACCGCCGGCACCATGCTGGAGCTCGACGAGGGCAACCAGTACTGCCGCGGCCATCCGGCGATCCATGTCGTGCCGGCTGCCCTCGCCGCCGCCGACCGGCGCGGCGCCTCGGGGCGCGACCTCATCCGCGCGCTGGTGCTCGGCTACGAGATCGGTGCCCGCATCGGCATCGCCTCGACGCTGCGCGTGACCATGCACCCGCACGGCACCTGGGGCACCGTCGGTGCGGCGGTCGCGGTGGCGTCGCTCGCCGGCGTGGACGCGGCGACGATGCGTGAAACGATCAACGTCGCCTCGACGCTCGGGCTCGCGACCAGCCGGCGCACCATGCTGCAAGGGGGCACCGTGCGGAACACCTACGCCGGCGTTGCGAACGAGCTCGGGCTGACCGCGGTCGAACTGGTCGGTGCGGGCTTCGTCGGCGAGCCGGATGGCGTCGCGACGGTGTTCGGCACCGTTTCGGCGGACGATTTCCGTCCCCATGAGATGACGCACGAGCTGGGCTCGCGCTGGGAGATCGCACGCAACTACTTCAAGCGCCACGCCGCCTGCCGCTACACCCACGGCGCGCTCGATGCGCTCGGCGCGATCCTCGCCGAGACGGGCCCGGTCGCGCCGGATGACGTCGCCGCGCTGGAGGTGGACACTTATGTCTGGGCCGCGCAGCTCGACGATCCCGCGCCCCGCAACATGCTGGCGGCGAAGTTCTCGCTGCCCTTTGCGCTCGCCACGCTGATCGTCAACGGCAATACCGCGGTTGCATCGTTCCGGGATCCAGCGCGCCTGGATGCGGCGACGCGGGCGCTTGCGGCGCGCGTCACGGTGCGCGAGGACGAGGCCTTCACCGCTGCCCTGCCTGCCCTCCGCCCGGCGCGCGTCACGCTCGCCTTGCGCGACGGACGGCGCGTGCAGCGCGAAGTGACCACGAACCGCGGCGACACCGAGGCGCCCTATCCGCCGGAAGAGGTCGTCGCGAAGTTCACTGAGCTCGCCGCCCCCACCTGGGGCACGGATGGCGCGGCGGTGGTCCGCCGGGCGGTCGAAACGATCGACACGATGCGGGATGTGCGCGCGTTGACGGCGTTGCTGGCAGGATGACGATGGGACTGAGAGAGCGTCTGGCCAAACCGCGCATCGTGCTCGCCCCCGGCGTGTGCGATGCGTTCACCGCGGCGATCGCTGCCGATGCCGGGTTCGAGGCGCTCTATGTCTCGGGTGCGGCAATCGCCTATACGCGGCTCGGCCGACCCGATATCGGGCTCGTGTCGATGAGCGAGGTGGCGGATCATGTGACGCGCATTGCCGATCGGGTGGCGACACCGCTGATCGTCGATGCCGACACCGGCTACGGCAACGCGCTGAATGTGCAGCGCACGGTGCGCGCCTTCGAGCGTGCGGGCGCCACCATGATCCAGCTTGAGGACCAGACGTTTCCCAAGCGTTGTGGCCATCTCGACGGCAAAGGCGTGGTTCCCGCCGCCGAGATGGTGGGCAAGATCCGCGCCGCGGTCGATGCGCGCCGGAGTGCCGACACGCTGATCCTCGCGCGCACCGATGCGGTGGCGATCGAGGGGCTGGAGGCGGCCGTAGAGCGGGCCCATGCCTATGCCGAGGCGGGGGCGGATGCGCTGTTCGTCGAGGCGCCGCGCACGCGGGAGGATCTCGCGCGCGTCACCGCCGCCCTGGGCGGGACGCGGCCGCTGCTCGCCAACATGGTCGAGGGCGGCAAGACACCGGTGCTGTCCGCCCCCGAGCTGGAGGCGATCGGCTTCCGCATCGTCATCTTCCCCGGCGGCATCGTGCGCGCGCTCGCCCGGACCGCGCGCGACTACTACGCCTCGCTCGCAAGCGCCCGCACGACCGAGCCGTTCCGCGACCGCATGCTCGACCTCACAGGGCTGAACGAGCTGATCGGTACGCCAGAGATGCTGGCACTCGGCAAGCGCTACGACGCATGAGCCTCGACCCCGTCACGCTCGCGGTGCTCAAGGGACGGCTGGAGCAGATCGCCGACGAGATGGACGCGACCCTGGCGCGCTCGGCCTTCAACCCGATCATCGCCGAGGCGCGCGACCTTTCGCACGGCCTCTACCACGCCGAGACGGGCGAGACGCTGGTGCAGGGCAGTGCCGGGTTGCCGATCTTTGTCGGCGCCACCGCCTTTGCCGTGCGCGCGGTGATCGCGGCGGTGGCAAAGGAGGGTGGCGCCAAGCCAGGCGAGACCTGGATTTTCAACGACCCCTATGACGGCGGGACGCATCTGAACGACTTCCGCCTGGTGCGGCCGGTGTTCCGAGGGGGGCGCCTGTTCTGCTGGATCGCTTCCGTGGGGCACTGGCTTGACATCGGCGGCAATGTGCCCGGCGGCTACAACCCGCGCGCGACGGATGCGCATCAGGAGGGCGTACGCATCCCGCCCGTGCGGCTGATGCGGGATGGCGTGGTCGATCCGGCGATCGTCGCGATCCTGCAGGCCAACACGCGCGTGCCGCTCTCCAACTGGGGCGACCTGAACGGCCAGATCAACGCGCTCGACCTCGGCGAGCGGCGCCTGCATGCGCTGCTCGACGAGACCGGCGAGGACATGGTCGCGGAGGCGCTGGCGGCGCTGACCGCGCGCGCCGAGGCGCTGATGCGGAGCGAACTCGCGCGCCTGCCCGATGGTCGCTACGTCGCCGAGGACTTTCTCGACAATGACGGCATCACCGATACGCCGCTGCCGATCCACCTCGCCATGACGGTCGCGGGCGAGGCGATGACACTCGACTTCACCGGCTCTGCACCAGCCTGCGCGGGGCCGTTGAACATCAGCCGCGCCACCACGATCGCCTGCTGCTATGTCGCGCTGAAGCATCTGTTCCCCGAGGTGCCGGCGAATGGCGGCTGCCTCGCGCCGATCCGTTTCGTCGTGCCCGAGGGCTCGATCCTGGCGGCGAACGCGCCCAAGCCGGTGGCGGGCTATACCGAGACGATCCTGCGCGTGATCGACACCGTGTTCCGCGCCTTCGGCCAGGCAGCGCCCGAGCGCGCGACGGCCGGTCCGTTCGCGACCATCAACGCGCTCTCGATCAGCGGCTGGCGCGAGGCGGCCACGCGCTGGGTGATGTTCTGCTTCTTCGGCGGTGGCCTCGGCGGCAACCCGGAGACCGACGGGCTGAACCACGGCAACAACCCGATCAGCACCGCGACGATCCCGCCGCTGGAGATCCTGGAAGCTGCGTACCCGGTACGCTTCACGCAATGGGCGCTGCGTCCCGACAGCGGCGGGCCGGGGCTGCATCGCGGCGGCTTGGGCGCGATCTACGAGATCGCGGTGGATGATGCGCGCGGCGCCGAGGCGTTCCTGCTCGGCGAGCGCGGCCGATTCCCGCCCTTCGGCGTGAACGGCGGCGGTGATGCCGCGCCGAACCGGTTCGGCTACGAGACCGAGGCCGGCTGGGAGCAGCCGCCGATGGTCTCGAAGGTGTTCGGCGTTCGGCTCGGCGAGGGTGCGCGCCTGCGGCTGGAGACGCCAGGCGGCGGCGGCTGGGGCGATCCCCACGCGCGCGATCCCGCGCGCGTCGCCCGCGACGTGCGGCTCGGTTACGTCTCGGCGGAGGCCGCGCGGCGGGATTACGCCGTGGTCGTGACCGCCGACGGCAGCGTGGATGCCGCCGCGACCGCCGCACTGCGCAAGGCCGCCGCCGCATGAGCGCGATCGTCGGGGTGGATGTCGGCGGCACCTTCACCGACCTGTTCGCGCTCGATCCCGCAACCGGGACGTTCCGCACGGGCAAGGTGCCATCGAAACGCGGCGACGAGGCAGCCGGCTTCATCGACGGGCTGAATGCCGTCGGCGGCGTGGCCGGGCTCGCCGCGGTGGTGCACGGCACGACGGTTGGCACCAATGCGCTGCTGGAGCGCAAGGGGGCGCGCATCGGCCTGATCGCGACGCGCGGCTTCCGCGACGTGCTGGAGATGCGCCGGCGCGACCGCCGCCGCACCTGGGGGCTGTGGGGCGATTTCGTGCCGGTCGTGGACCGCGACCTGCGGATCGAGGTGGACGAGCGCACCCGCGCCGACGGCACGGTACTCGTCGCCATCGATCCGGCGCAGGTGATCGAGGCCGGCCGTGCCTTGCGCGCGCGCGGCGTCGAGGCGATCGCGGTCGCGTTCATCAACGCCTACGCCAACCCGGCGAACGAGCGCGCGGCAATGGCGGCACTGCGCGCGCTCTGGCCCGACGGGCATCTCTGCTGCTCGTCCGACATCCTGCCGGAGATCCGCGAGTTCGAACGCACCAGCACCACGGCGCTGAACGCCTATCTGCAACCTGTGGTCGGCGCCTATCTCGGCCGGCTGGAAGCCGCGCTCGATCAGGGCGGGTTCGGCGGCCGGTTCCACATCGTGCAGTCGAACGGCGGCGTGATGAACACCGTGATGGCGCGCAGCCTGCCGGTGCGGACTGCCCTGTCCGGCCCGGCCGCCGGCGTGATCGCCGCGGCGGCGATCGCGCGCGCGTCCGGCTTTCCCGATGTGATCACCGGCGATCTCGGCGGCACAAGCTTCGACGTCTCGCTGGTGGCGAACGGCCAGCCCGCCTTCGCCGCGCAGGCGGCGATCGATTTCGGCCTCGTCATCCGCACGCCGATGGTGGAGATCACGACGATCGGCGCCGGCGGCGGCTCGATCGCGCGCGTCGATGCCGGGGGATTGTTGCAGGTCGGGCCGGAGAGCGCGGGCTCGGTGCCCGGGCCGGTCTGCTACGGTGCCGGCAACGACCGCCCGACGCTGACGGACGCAAATGTTGTGCTGGGCCGGATCAACGCCGAACGTCCGATCGGCGGCGCGCTCGCGCGTCTCGATGTCGAGGCGGCGAAGGAGGCGATCGCGCGCCAGATCGGCGCGCCGCTCGGGCTCGATGCGGTGGCGGCGGCGGATGCGATCGTGCGCGTGGCGAACGCGAAGATGGCGGGCACGATCCGGCTGCTGTCGATCGAGCGAGGGCATGATCCGGCGCGCTTCGCGTTGATGCCGTTCGGCGGCGGCGGCGCGCTGCACGCGGGTGCGCTGATGCGCGAGGTGGGGCTGAAGGCGACGCTGGTGCCCCGCTTCCCCGGCGTCACCTCGGCGCTCGGCTGCGTGCTCGCCGATCTGCGCCATGACCAGGTGCAGACGGTGAACCTGATGCTCGCCGGACTCGACGAGGCGGCGCTCGAGGCGCGGCTGGTGGCCGCGGGCGAGGAGGCGCGCGGCGTGATCGAGCGCGGCGGCCTGCCGATCGAGGGCGTGGAGGTGCGGTTCGAGGCCGACATGCACTATGTCGGGCAGACGCACACGGTGGCGGTGCCTTTGCCGTTCCGGCTCGCGGGTGGTGCGGCGGGCGTCACGATCGCGGCGATCCGCACGGCGTTCGAGGCCGCCTATACGGTGGCGTTCTCGCGGCTGCTGCCGGAAATTCCGATCCGCATCGCCAATGTCCGCACGATCGCGATCGGCCGGCGGCCGCCGCTCGATCTCGCGACACTCGCGCCGCCCGCCACCGCCTCGCGCGCGGCGGCCGAGCGTGGCGCCCGCACGGTCTGGTTCGACGGCACAGCGCGTGAGGCAACCGTGTGGTCGCGGCTCGACCTGCCGGTCGGCGCCGAGATCGCCGGCCCTGCGATCCTCGAACAGCCGGATGCGACGATCGTGGTCGATCCCGGACTCGCCGCACGGGTCGACCGTCTCGGCAACCTGGTGATCACACGCGCATGACCGATCTCGCGACGACCGCGCTGCTGCTCTGCGACCTGCAGAACGACTTCATCCACCCCAAGGGCGCCTATGCGCGCGGCGGGCAGTCGGCGCCCGAGATCGCGGCCCTGCCCGCGCGGCTCGCGCCGCTGGCGCAACGGGTGCGCGCCGGCGGCGGCTGGGTGGTGGCGACGCTGTTCACGCTGGTGCCGGGCAAGGCCAGCGAGCCGTTCATCTCGCCGCATCTGAAGGCGCTGCGGCCGTTCCTGCGCGCGGGCGATTTCGCGCCAGGCTCGTGGGGCCAGGCGCTGGTGGACGAACTCGCACCGGCCGACCTCACGGTGGAGAAGGTCGCCTACAGCGCGTTCTACATGAGCCGGCTGGAATGGGTGCTGCGCAAGGCCGGGATCGAGCGGCTGCTGGTGGCCGGGATCGTCACCAATGGCGGCGTCGCCTCGACGCTGCGCGACGCGGCGGTGCGCGATTTCCCCTGCACGCTGCTGTCGGATGGCTGCGCGGCGTTCGATCCGCGCACGCATGAGGTGGCGGTCGAGGCGCTCAAGCCGGTGGCGCGCATCGCGACGGTCGCCGAAACGCTGGATGCGTTCGGATGAGCGGGCCGAGCGTCGCGCCAGCGGCAGGCGTCAGCTTCGGCGCCGAGGCCGAGGTGCTGATCATCGGCGGCGGTGCGGCGGGGATGGTGGCGGCGCTGGCGGCGACGCAGGTCGGCGCCGAGCCGGTGGTGGTGGAGCGCGATGCGGTGCCGCGCGGCTCGACCGCGCTCTCGGCCGGGCTGATCCCGGCGGCCGGCACGCGCTGGCAACGCGCGGCGGGGATCGACGATGACGCCGAGCGCTTCGCCGCCGATATCCGCCGCAAGGCGAAAGGCGAGGCCGACGAGGCGGTGCTCGATGCGGTGACGCGCGGGATTGCCGGCACGCTGGAGTGGCTCGCCGATGCGCACGGGCTCGCGTTCTCGGTGGTCACGGACTTCCTCTATCCGGGGCACAGCGCGCATCGGATGCACGGGCTCGCGAGCCGGTCCGGTGCCGAGCTGATCGACCGGCTGCGCGTGGCGGTGGAGCGCGCGGACGTCGCGGTGCTCACCGAGGCTGTGGCACGCACGCTGTTCGTCGAGGATGACGGCACGGTGCGTGGTGTGGGGATCGTGCGGCCGGATGGCAGCGAGGAGCGCGTTGCCTGCCGCGCGCTGGTGCTGGCGTGCAACGGCTATGGCGGCAATCGCGAGCTCGTGCGGCGACACATTCCGGAGCTCGCCGAGGCGGTGTGGTTCGGGCATGACGGCAATCGCGGCGAGGCGGTGCTGTGGGGCGAGGCGCTGGGGGCGGAGCTGCGCCATCTGTCCGGGCATCAGGGGCATGGGTCGGTCGCGCATCCGCACGGCATCCTGATCACCTGGGCGGTGATCATGCAGGGCGGGGTGCAGGTGAATGCGCTGGGTGAACGGTTCAGCAACGAGTCGGAGGGGTATTCGGAACAGGCGGCGCGGGTGCTGGCGCAGCCTGGCGGGGTTGCGTGGGATGTGTTCGACGAGCGGCTCGCGGGGATTGCGCGGCAGTTCGAGGATTTCCGCGCGGCGGAGGCGGCGGGCGCGGTCGTGCGCGCCGACAGCGTTGCGGCGCTGGCGGAGGCGATGAAGGTGCCGGAGGCGGCGTTGGCGGCGGCGCTGGCGGAGCGTGGGGCGCCGGATCGGTTCGGGCGCGATTGGACGGGGCTCGCGCCGCTTGCGCCGCCCTATTGCGCGGTGCGGGTGACGGGCGCGCTCTTCCACACGCAGGGCGGCCTGGCGATCCGTGGCGACGCGCGGGTAAAGCGTGAGGCGGGCGGTGTGTTCCCGAACCTGTTCGCGGCCGGCGGTGCGGCGGCGGGGCTCTCCGGTTCACGTGCCGCTGGCTATCTCTCCGGCAACGGGTTGCTGACGGCGGTGGCTCTGGGCGGGATCGCCGGTCGCGAGGCGGCGCGTTTCAGCCGGATGCGGTGATCCGGGGTCCAGGGGCCTTGCGGCCCCTGGCGGGGGGCGCGGGGGGCGGAGCCCCTCGCCGGTACTGTGTGTGTGGCTCGCCCGGTTTGGCGTCCGAGACGAGCGCGTGATCCGGTGCGAGCACGCAGGCGGGATCGGTGCGCGCGGCATCTCCGGTGAGCGCGAAGGCCTGACACCGGCATCCGCCGAAGTCGATCGTGCGGCGATCGCAACTGCGGCACGGCTCGGGCATCCAGTGCTCGCCGCGATAGGCGTTGAAGCCGGGGTTGTCGCGCCAGATCGTGCCGAGGTCGTGCTCGCGCACATTCCACCATGCCAGCGGCAGCGTGTGCGCGGCGTGGCAGGGCAGCGCGGTGCCGTCGGGGCCGACGACGATGAAGCGCTGCGCCCAGCCGTCCATGCAGGCCTTCGGCTTGCCGGTGAAGTAGTCGGGCAGCACGAACAGCACCTCCATACGTCCCTTCAGCCGTGCGCGTGCTTCGGCCGCCGTGGCGCGGGCGCGTTCGATCTGCGCGCGGTCGGGCAGCAGCGATTCCCGGTTGGCGAGCGCCCAGCCGAGATACTGGGTGTTGGCGAGTTCGAGCCGTTCGGCGCCCCAGTCTTCGGCGAGCGCGACGATCTCCGGCACGTGGTCGAGGTTGGCCCGGTGCAGCACCACGTTCAGCGTCAGCGGCAGGCCGAGCGCGCGCACCCAGCCTGCGACCTCGCGCTTGTGCGCGAAGCTGCGCGTGCCGGCGATCGCGTCGGAGCGCGATTCGTCGGCGTCCTGCACGGAGAGCTGCACGGCGTCGAGGCCGGCGTCGCGCAGGGCGGCGAGGCGGTCGCGCGTGAGCGGCAGGCCGGAGGTGATCAGCGTCTGGTAGAGCTCGAGGCGCCGTCCGTGGGCGACGATGGTTTCGAGGTCGTCGCGCAGCAGCGGCTCGCCGCCGGTGAGCGTCACCTGCATCACGCCGAGGGCTTCAGCCTCGGTCAGTACGCGGGTCCAGTCATCGGTGGCGAGGGAGTCGTGCCGCTTCGTCCAGTCGAGCGGATTGGAGCAGTAGCCGCAGCGCAGCGGGCAGCGATAGGTCAGTTCCGCGACCAGGGTGTAGGGGCGCGGCGCGGTCATGGCGCGACCCGGACGAGCGCGCGATCGGCGAGCGCCGAGAGGAGCGCGATCGCCTCGGCCTCGATCCGGTCCGCGGGCGCGTTGTGCGTGGCGGCGAGGGAGGCTGCGACCTCGCGCACCGAGCGCGTGCCGTCGAGCGCGCGCAGCACCGCGACGGCCGAGGCGTTCAGCTCCAGCCCGCGTTCGGGCGCCAGCAGCACGGTCTTGCCGGTGATGCGGTCCTCGCGCAGCCGCACCTTGGGCGCGAGCGCGACGACGCTTTCGGGCGCGATCACGAGACGTCCTCGGCGAAGGATGGCGGCGCCATGCGCGGCTCGGCGAAGTGGGCGAGCCAGACGCAGTCGAGCAGGTGCCAGAGGATCTGCGTCTTGGTGATCAGCGCCTCGACGCACTTCTTCTGCATCGCGTAGGTGTCGGCGTGGGTGACGACGTACTCGATCGCCTCCTCGCTGTCGCGGCGCGCGCGCGGCACGCGCGAGCGGAAATAGGCGAGCATGTCGGGGCTGACCCAGGGGTAGTGTTTCTCCCAGGCGGCGATGCGGCGGCTCATCAGGTCGGGAGCGAAGAACTCGGTGAGCGAGGAGGCGACGGCCTCGACGAAGGAGCGCTCGCGCACGAGCTGCACATAAGCGTCGCAGGCGAAACGCACGCCCGGCAGCACGTCGACGCAGGAGGCCACACGGTCGCGGTCGAGCCCGACGCCCTCGGCCAGGCGCAGCCAGAGTGCGAGCCCGCCATCGCCGTCCTCGGCGCCGATATGGTCGTGGATGCGGCGCACCCATTGGCGCGAGAAGGCGGCATCCTCGCTGCGGCTGACGATGATCGCATCCTTCACCGGAATGCGCGTCTGGTAATAGAAGCGGTTCAGCACCCAGGCCTGGAGCTGCTCCTTGGTGAGCGTGCCCTCGTGCATCCGGATGTGCACGGGATGGTGGTCGTGGTAGCGGCGGGCACCCTCGCGGCGCAGCCAGTCGATGAAGGCGTCCTTGGGCAGCGGGGCGCGCGACAGCTCGGTCACAGGGCGATCTCCATCCCGTCCTCGGCGACCGTCCAGCCGGCCGCCTCCACCCGTTCCCGCTCGGCGCTGTCCTCGCGCAGGATCGGGTTGGTGTTGTTGATGTGGACGAACAGCTTGCGCGCCACGGCGAGATCCGCAAGCCGGGCGAGCGAGCCGTCCGGCCCGCCGATCGGCAGATGCGCCATGTCGGCCGCGCGCTTGTCCATCAGCTTCGGCCGCGCGAGCTCGTCCTCGGACCAGAACGTGCCGTCGAAGATCAGCGCGTCCACACCCTCCATGGCCGCGCGCATCGCGGGCGTGATGCCGCCGGCGCCGGGGAAGGCGGCGAGGCGGCGGCCCTGACGGTCGCGCACGATCAGCCCGATCGCCTGATCCTCGCTCGGGGCCTCGCGGCCTTCGCGATGCACCGGCGGCTTGCCCGGCACGGGCACAGGGGTCGCGAACAACATCGCGCGCGCGGGGTTGGGGTCATCGAGCGGCGCCTCCAGCCCGGCGACGAGCCGGCGCCAGGTCACCTGCCCGGGGAAGCGTTCCAGCGTGCGGTAGAGCGCATTGCCGTCCACGAAACCGCGCCGCACCGTTTCGGTGGCGAGCACGGTGATGGGGTGGTTCTCGCGCAGGGAGAGCAGGCCGAGCGTGTGGTCGAGGTCGCCGCAGGTGAGGGCGATGGCGGCGATCGGCGAATGGCGCGGCGCGCGCGGCCAGAGCGCGGGGAACGCCTCGATCTGGGAGCGAATCTCGGGGCCGCAGTTCAGCAGCACCCAGCGATCGGCATCGCCCGAGAGGGCGATCGTCACCTGGCTCCGGGGCTTGGCGCGAATCGTCCCACGGCGCAGACCGTCGCAGTTCGGGCAGCCGCAGTTCCACTGCGGGAAGCCGCCGCCGGCGCCCGCGCCCAGGATGCGGATCAGCATGCGCGAAGGCGGCCGCCGCGGGGTCTCCCGCGGCGGCCGGCGGGATCACTCGGCGCGGTCGTCCTCGCCGAACTCGCCCTGATAGCTGGAGATCTCCGCGTCCATCTTGATCTCGACGAACGCCGGGGTTTCCCAGGTCATATGCACTCTCCCGTTTCCGGTTGTGCCGCGGGCGCGAAGCCCGGCAGGCGGTTGTCTCCGCCCGCGTTATATGAGCCGGCCCGCGCTCCGGTTGCAATGGCCGGCGGGATCACCCGAGCGTCAGCCCGGCATCCACCACCAGGGTCTGGCCGGTGATCGGGGCGGGGGTGGTGGCGAGGAAGACGATCGCCTCGGCGATATCCTCCGCGGTGCACATGCGCTTGAGCAGGGCACGCTCGGCGGCGGCGCGCTTGCGCTCCTCCGGCCAGTCGGCCTGCCAGGGGGTGTTGACGGCGCCGGGTGCGACGGCGTTGACGCGACATTCGGGGGCAAGCGCGCGGGCGAGGTTCTTCGTCATGTCGATCAGCGCCGCCTTGGACGCGCCATAGGCGAGCGAGGAGCCGAGATGGCCGAGGCCGGCGATCGAGGCGGTGTTCACGACGGCGCCCTTGGCGGCGCGCAGCGCGGCGGCGGCGGCGCGGGTGCAGCGGAACGGGCCGAGCAGGTTGGTGTGCAGGATCCTCGCCCAGAACGCTTCCGTCATCGCGTCGAGATCGGCGGGCGGAATCGGCGCCCGCGTGTTCGGCGTGCCGGCGTTGTTGACCAGGATGTCGAGCCGGCCGAGCTGGTCGATCGCGCGCGTGACCATCGCCTCGGCCTGGCCCGGCACCGACACGTCGCCGGGCGCGGTGCCGACGCGGTGTCCCTCGGCAAGCAGGCGCGCGGCCTCGCGCGGCCCGGCGGGATCGTCGGGCAGGTGATTGATCAGCACGAAGCAGCCGCGGCGCGCCAGCTTCTCGACGGTGGCGAGCCCGATCCCCGAGGCGCCGCCGGTGACCAGCGCGGTCATGGTGTCGAATTCGAGGGTCATCGGATCATGCTCCCGATCTGCGTCAGCGCCCGCTTGAGCGCGATCAGGCGGCGGTCGCGCTCCTCGAACAGGGTAGCGGGGCTCTCGCCGCCGTAGTCGTAGAAGCCGCGGCCCGCCATCACGCCCGAGGCGCCCTCGGCGATCAGCGTGTCGAGTGCGGCGCTGCGGGTGATCGGCGGGGGTGGGGGCACCATGCGCGCGGCGAGCGCCTTCTGCACCAGCGGCAGGCCGGTGAAGTCGGCCTTCATGAAGTGGCCGAGCAGCGGCAGGCGGAGCGACAGTCCGTGCACGATCGCGGCGTCGATCTCGGCTGCGTCCGCCACCCCTTCATCGAGCAGCGTGTAGAGCTCCATCGCCATCACCGCCTGGATGCGGTTGGCGATGTAGCCGGGCACGAACTTGCGCAGCACGATCGGATGCTTGCCCATGCCGGCATAGAGGTCGCGGAGCCGGATCGGCACCTCCGGGTCGCAGCGCGGTCCCCCGACCACGTCCACGAGATCGACCAGATACGGGGGCGTGTACCAGTGTGCGATGGCCGCGCGGTGCTGGCGCTGCTCGGGGATCAGCGGGAACGGATCGAGATAGGAGGTGTTGGAGGCGAGGATCGCATCGCGCGGTGCATGCGGGTCGAGAGCGGCGTAGAGCGCGCGCTTGGCCTCGGCATCCTCGGTGATCGCCTCGACGATCAGCTCGGCATCGGCGACGGTCTCGGCGAGATCGGCGTGGGTGGTGATCACCGTGCCGAGCCAGGCCGCGTCACGGTCGGTCTCGCCGGCCTCGCGCAGCGTCGCCAGCGCCGCCGCGATCAGCCCCGGCGCGCGTTCGAGTGTGGGGGCATGGGTGTCGGTCAGCCGCACGCGGCAGCCGCCGAGCGCGTGCACAAGCGCGAGCGCGTGGCCCATCAGGCCGGCGCCAAGGATCGCGACCCGCATCATCGTTGCTCCTCCGGGATCCAGGGTTCGGGCGCGCGCGTCTCGATGTCGGTGGCGACATCGACGACGACCGGGCCGGGATGGGCGAGCGCATCGCAGAGCGCCGGCGCGATCGCGGCGGGGTCCTCGACGCGGATGCCGCGCACGCCGAAGGCCTCGGCCACGCGCGCGAAATCGGTCGGGCCGAAGCGGATGATCTCCTCGAAATGGCCGGGCCGGTTGCCCTGGAGCCGACGCACATTCGGCAGGCCCTGGCCGAAGCCCGAGTTGTTGTTGATCACCAGCACGAGCGGCCGGCCGAGCCGGCGCGCGGTTTCGAGCTCGGGCAGGTGGTAGTAGATCGCGCCGTCGCCGGAGAAGCACAGAACCGGGCGGTCGGGGCAGGCGCATTTGGCGCCGATCGCCGCCGGGAACGACCAGCCGAGCGAGCCGGCCGCGCGCAGATAGGTCTGTGGTGGGGCGAGGTCGATGCAGGTTGCAGTCCAGATCCCCGAGTAGCCGGTATCGGCGACCAGGATCGCGTCCTTGGGCAGCGCCTCGGTGATCTCGGCACAGAGCCGGTCGGGGCGGATCGGCATGGCATCGGAGGCGACGTGCGGCGCCATCGCCGCGCGCCAGGTGGCGACACGCTCGGCGGCCCAGCGCGCGAAGCCGGCGTCGCGCGGCGTTCCCGCGAACATCTCGGCGAGCGCCTCCAGCGCGGCGCGCGGATCGGCCGGCAGCGGCAGCGTGTTCGGGTAGTTGCGGCCGATCTCGGCCGGATCGGCATCGATCTGCACGATGCGCGTGCCGGGCGCGGGCACGCGCCAATCGAGCGTCGGCTGATCGCCGAGATGGCTGCCGACCACCAGCACGCAGTCGGCCGCGTGCACGATCTCGTTCGCCGGCGGCGCGCCGTAGCTGCCGACGGTCCCGACCGAGAGCGGATCGCGCGTATCGATGATGCCGCGCGCGCCGAGGCTGGTCGCGACCGGGGCGGCGAGGATGCGCGCGAGCCGAAGCAGCGCCTCTTCCGCGCCCGAAAGCGTCGCCCCCGCGCCGGCGACGATGGCGACGCGCTGCCCCGCGGCGAGCACGGACGCGGCGGGGGCGAGATCGGCCGGATCGGGCGGGGCGCGATAGGCCGGCACCGCGCCGTGGCGCGGCTCGACGGAGGCGTCCGCGGCGATCTCCGGCACCTCGATCCCCTCGGCCTGGAGCCCGAGCAGGTCGAGATGCACCGGGCGCGGTGTGGGGCCGGTGGCGGCGCGGAAGGCCTGACGCAAGAGGCGCGGCAGATCGTCGGGCGCATCGACCCGCTCGGCGAACGAGGTGACGGCGGCGAACAGCGGGCCGTGCGCGATCTCCTGGTAGGCGTTGCGCGATTGCGCGGCCTTGCGGCCGGTCAGCGCCACGATCGGCGCGCGATGCAGATACGCATCCTGCAGCCCGGCGGCGAGATTGGCCGCGCCGACGCTCTGCGCGAAGCACACGCCCACTCGGCCGGAGGCGCGGGCGTAGCCGTCGGCCATGTACACGGCCGCCTTCTCGCTGTGCGCGAGCACGCGCCTGACGCCGAGCGCCTCCAGCTCGATCAGGGTGCGGCGCAGCACGGCATCGACGAAGAACACATGGGTGACGCCGTAGCCGGCGAGCATCTGCGCGATCACGCTCGCGCCGGCGGGTGCGGTCATGGCGTCTCCCTTTCCCTGCCGCCTGTGTTCCACGGCGGGGCATGGCGGGCAAGGGAGCTCGGTTGCGTCGCGGCCGTGTGCGCGGCTAGCGTCATGCCAACGACACATGGGAGGAGACCCGCCATGCCGGGACGTCTGTTCGCTGCCACGCTCGCGGCAGCGCTGCTCGCTGCGCCAGCGGCGGCGCAGGTGACCATGGTGATCGCCTGGCCCGCCGGCGGGGCGACCGACATCAGCGGCCGCATCATGCAGCCGGCACTCGCCGAGGCGCTGGGCGAACCGGTGATCATCAAGAACGTCACCGGTGCCGCGGGAACGATCGGCACGGCCGAGGTCGCGCGCGCCCGGCCCGACGGCAGGACGATCCTGATCACGCCGGTCGGGCCGATGATGATCCAGCCGCAACTGCGCCGGAATGTCGGCTACACGCCGGCCGACTTCACGCCGATCTGCCAGGTGCTCGACAGCCCGCTGATCATGATGACGCCGAAGACCTCGGGGCTGAAGACGGTGCAGGACGTGATCGCCAAGGCGAAGACCCAGCCGGGCGCCTTCCCCTATGCCTCGACGGGTCCCGGAACGATCCCGCACATCTCGATGGTGGCGTTCGAGCGGCTGGCGGGGATCAGCATGAACCACATCCCCTATCGCGGCTCTGGCCAGGTGATGCAGGGCTTCGCCGAGGGCTCGGTGACGCTGTTCAACGACCAGAGCAACCTGATCCGCCAGTACGACCTGCATGCCATCGCCATCTTCAACGAGAACCGCAGCCCTGACTTCGCCGAGACGCCGACCATGCGCGAACTCGGCTACGATCTCGTCTATTCCATCTGGACCGGCATCTACGGGCCGGCCGGGATGGCGCCGGCGCTCGTCGCGCGCTTCGAACGCGCCTGCCTTCAGACGATGGCGAACGCCGAGGTGCGCGCGGGGCTCGCGCGGGTACAGATCCCGATCGTGGTGCGCAATGCCGCCGAGTTCGCCGAATTCAACCGGGATCAGTACGCGCGCTTCGGCGAGGTGATCCGGGCGGCGAACCTGACGCTCGACTGACGCGCGTCAGCCGGCGGACGCAGGCTCGACCAGCGCCTCGAGGGTGCGCCGGCCGAGCGCGACCAGCTCGGTCGCGAGGCATGCGACGCGCTCGGCCGTGCCGTCGCGGCAGGTCTCCTCGAGCAGCGTGGCCGCGCGCGCGAGGGCTGCCGCGCCGAAGGTGCCGGCGGCACTCTTGAGCACATGGGCGAGCCGGCCGATCGCGGCCACGTCCCCGGCCGCATGCGCGGCCTCGAGCTCGGCGAGTCGCGCCTCGGTCTCCTCGACGAACACGGCGATGAGCTGCGGCAGCCGCCCGGGCTCGACCGCACCGCGCAGCTCGTCGAGCGTGGCGCGATCGACCAGCGGCAGTTCCCCTGCGGGCTCCGCGCCGCGCCGCCCCGCGCGCCGTCCGGCGAGCGCCTGATCGACCGCGCCGAGCAGCGCGATCAGGTCGATCGGCTTGGCGACGTAGCCGGTCATGCCGGCCTCGAAGCACCGGTCGCGATCCTCGGGGCGCACCGAGGCGGTCAGCGCGATGATCGGCACGGTGCCGGCTGGCGGCGGCAGGGCGCGGATGCGCGCGGTCGCGCCGAAGCCGTCGAGCTTCGGCATCTGCACGTCCATCAGGATCAGGTCGTAGCGCCGCGCCGCCGCGCGCTCCACGGCCTCCTCGCCGTCGGCCGCGACATCGACCGCGAAGCCGGCACGGCGCAGGATCGCCGCGGCGACAAGCTGGTTCGAGCGGCTGTCCTCGGCGAGCAGCACCCGCCCGCGCACGCCGCGTGGGGCGGGTGCGACGGCGGCCGAGGGCACGAGCCGCGCGGGTGCGCTGCCCGCACCCGCGACCGGGCGGACGGGCAGGATGAAGGAGAAGGTCGTTCCGCGCCCGGCCTCGCTTTCGAGCGCGAGCTCGCCCCCCATGAGCGCGACGAGCTGGCGGCAGATCGTCAGCCCGAGACCCGAGCCGCCGAAGCGACGGCTGATCGAGGCATCGGCCTGGGCGAAGCGCACGAACAGCCGCTTCTGCGCCGCCGCCGGGATGCCGATGCCGGTGTCGGTGACGGCGAAGCTCAGGGCCAGGGGTTCGGCCGAGGCGCGCTCGATCCGCACCGTCACGCCGCCGATCGCGGTGAACTTCACCGCGTTGTCGACCAGGTTGAGCAGCACCTGGCGCAGCCGGTGCGGATCGCCTTCGACCGTGTCGGGCACCTCGGGCGCGATCGCGGCGGCAAGGCCGATGCCCTTCTCGGCGGCGGTGGCGCCGAACAGGTCGAGCACGCCGAGCACCACGTCGGCGATGCGGAACGGCACGGATTCGATGCGCAGCATGCCGGACTCGATGCGCGAGATGTCGAGGATGTCGTTGACGATCGCCAGCAGGTCCTGGCCGCAGCGCCGCGCGGTGTCGGCATAGGCGCGCTGCTCGGCGGTGAGTTCCGTCTCCAGCAGCAGCGCGACCGTGCCCATCACGCCGTTCATCGGCGTGCGGATCTCGTGGCTCATGGTGGCGAGGAAGTCGGACTTGGTCTGGTTCGCCCGCTCGGCTGCGCGCTTGGCGCGCTCAAGGGCGAGTTCGGCGCGCTTGCGCGCGGTGACGTCGTGCTGGATGCCAAGGAACAGGGCGGGGCGCCCATCGGGGCCCGGCACCGGGGTGATGCGGAGTTCGTTCCAGAACCGGGTGCCGTCGCGGCGGTAGTTCACCATCTCGACGGTGACGGGCCTGGCCGCGGCGATCGCACGGCGCACCCGCGCCACCGCCTTGGGGTCGGTGTCGCGCCCCTGGAGGAAGCGGCAGTTGCGCCCCAGCACCTCCTCGGCCCGGTAGCCGGTGATCGCCGAGAAGGCGGGGTTGAGGAAAACGATCGGACAGTCGGGGCGCGACGGGTCGGCGATCGTCACGCCGGTGGGCGCGGCGGCGACGGCAGCGGCGAGCACGCCGGCCGCCCGCGGATCGAAATCCGGCAGCGCGGCATTGCCCGCGCTGCTTGCCTGGGGCCAGGCCTCAGCGGTCGTAGGCGACGAGCGCGTCGAACGGGACATCGAGCTTCGCCCTTCCGTTCAGGAAGGTGAGTTCGATCAGGGCCGCCGCCCCCGGCACCTCGGCGCCGAGCCGGCGCAACAGCGTGATCCCGGCCGCCATCGTGCCGCCGGTGGCGAGCAGGTCATCCACCACCACCACCCGGTCGCCCGGTTTCACGGCGTCGGCCTGCGCCTCGATCCGGTCCGTGCCGTATTCGAGGGCGTAGTCATGCCCGACCGTCGGGCCCGGCAGCTTGCCCTTCTTGCGCAGCATGATGAAGCCGCAGCCGAGCTTGAGCGCCAGCGGGGCGGCGACCAGGAACCCCCGGCTCTCGACACCGGCGATCAGGTCGGGCTGGTGGCGGCGCACCAGCCGCGCCATCCGTCCCATCGCCACCTGCCAGGCATCGGCATGCGCGAGCAGGGTGGAGATGTCGTAGAACAGGATACCGGGCTTGGGGAAATCGGGGATGCCGCGGATGTGGTCCTTGATGTCCATGCAGTGCCGGCCTTCCCCTGGTGCCGCAGTGGTCCTGTTGCGCTGCAGCTTACGGGACGGCGGGCTGCGGGAGCAACGCGCCCGAGACGGGCGCGACGCGGAAGCTTCATCTCAGTGTCACCGTGACGTAACATGGAGCGGCTAAACGCCGCGAGGCCACGACACGGGAGAGACCCAATCATGCATCGCAGGATCCTTCTCGCCGGCGCCGCCCTGGCGCTGGCCGTCACAACCGCGCCGGCGGAGGCGCAGCAGCGCACCGAGATCCAGTTCTGGTACGGCCTCGGCGGCGCGCTCGGGGAGCGCGTTCAGGAGCAGGTCCAGCGCTTCAACGCGAGCCAGGACCGCTACACCGTGAACGCCACATTCCGCGGCAGCTACGTCGAGGTGATGACCGGCGCGATCGCCGCCTGGCGGGCCGGCAACCCGCCGCACATCGCCCAGGTGTTCGAGGTCGGCACGGCGACCATGATGGCGGCCGGGCCGGCCATCAAGCCCGTGTGGCAGCTCTCCCAGGAGACCGGGATCGCGATCGACCCCGCCAAGTACCTCGCCGGCGTACGCGGCTACTACAGCGACACCCAGGGGCGGCTCGTGTCGATGCCGCACAACTCGTCCTCGGCCATCATGTGGCTGAACATGGACGCGCTCGCCAAGGCGGGTGTCACCGAGCCGCCGCGCACCTGGCGCGAGTTCCGCGCGGTGGCGGAGAAGCTGAAGGCCGCGAACGCGACGCCCTGCGTGAGCACGACCACCTGGCCGACCTGGGTGATGTTCGAGCAGCAGTCCTCGATCCACGACGTCGGCCTCGCCACCAAGGCGAACGGGTTCGAGGGCATGGATGCGGAGATGAACCTGACGCATCCCTTCTTCCTCAAGCACGTGCAGTTCCTCGCCGACCTGCAGCGCGACGGGCTGTTCCGCTATGGCGGACGCGACAACGCCGCCGGCAACCTGTTCCCGTCGGGCGAGTGCGCGATCAGCTTCGGCTCCTCGGCGGCACGGGCCCAGATCGAGCGCGACGCCAAGTTCAAGTGGGCCTCGGTGCCGCTGCCCTACCACGACGACGTCATCCAGAGCCCGCGCAACGGCGTGATCGGCGGCGCCAGCCTGTGGGCGCTCACCGCGCGCAACCGCACGCCGGCCGAGTACGCGGCCGTGGCGGCGTTCTACGCCTTCATCAGCCGGCCCGAGGAGGACCAGTGGTGGCACCAGGTGACCGGGTATGTGCCGCTCACCCTGGCCGCCTACGAGAAGTCCAAGGCCGAGGGCTACTATGAGCGCAACCCCGGCGCGGACGCGGCGATCATCCAGCTCTCCCGCGCCCAGCCGACGCCCAACAGCCAGGGCTTCCGCCTCGGCGGCATGGTCGAGATCCGCAACATCATCCAGGAGGAGCTGGAGAAGGTGTTCCAGGGTCAGCAGACCGTGGCGCAGGCGATGGAGACGGCGAACCGGCGCGGCAACGCCGTGCTGCGTGCGTTCGAGCGCGCCAACCGCTCGTGACGCGGCAGGCGGGCTGAGGGATCAGGGCGGGCCGCTCCCCGAGCGGGGGCGGCCCGTCGGCACGAGAGGCCGATGCGCAAGCGCGTCATCTTCAACGACAAGGGCCTGCCCTATCTGCTGCTCGCGCCGCAGCTCGCGATCACCTTCGTCTTCTTCTTCTGGCCGGCCGGGCAGGCGATCTGGTTCAGCTTCCTGCGCCAGGACGCGTTCGGCATCCGCACCACCTTCGTCGGCCTCGAGAACTTCGTCGAGCTGTTCCAGGACCCCCTCTATCTCGCCTCGGCCTGGAACACGGTGGTCTTCTCGTTCTGGGTCACGCTCGTCTCGATGGCGGTGGCGCTGGGGCTCGCGGTGCTGGCGGATCGGCACATCCGCGGCGCGGGCGTCTACAAGACCCTGCTGATCTGGCCCTATGCGATCGCGCCCGCCGTCGCCGCCGTGCTGTGGATCTTCATCTTCCACCCGCAGGTCGGCCTGCTGGGCCGGTTCCTGCGCGAGATCGGCATCGCCTGGGACTACAAGCTGAACGGCGGCCAGGCCATGCTGGTCGTGATCGTCGCCTCGGCCTGGAACCAGATCCCCTACAACTTCCTGTTCTTCCTCGCCGGCTTGCAGTCGATCCCGAAGAGCGTGCTGGAGGCGGCGGCGATCGACGGCGCCTCGGCGCAGCGGCGCTTCTGGACCGTGATCTTCCCGCTGCTTTCGCCCACCACCTTCTTCCTGCTGGTGGTGAACATCGTCTTCGCCTTCTTCGGCACCTTCGGCGTGATCGATGCGCTCACCAAGGGCGGCCCCGCCAAGGCGACCGAGACGCTGATCTACAAGGCCTACATCGACGGCCGCGTGAACCTGGATCTCGGCTCGTCCTCGGCACAGTCGGTCGTGCTGATGCTGACAGTGATCCTGCTCACCGCGATCCAGTTCCGCTACATCGAGCGCAAGGTGCACTACTGATGCGGGGCGCGCGATGATGCACGGTCCGATCGACGCCACGCGGCTCGCCGCCGCCGAGCGCGCGGCGATGAAGGCCGAGGCGGCGCGGCGGCGCACCGACATCGTCACCCATGCGATCCTGATCCTGGGTGTCGTGCTGTTCGCCCTGCCGATCTGGATCGTGCTGATGGGCTCGACCCACGATGTCGGCACGATCGCGCGCGGCGAGGTGCCGCTGCTGCCGGGCCCCTACGCGGTCCAGAACTACCTGACCGCGCTCGGCGAGGGCTCGGCGCGCACCACGCGCGTGCCGGTGGCGCTGATGATGGTGAACAGCTTCATCATGGCGCTGCTGATCACGGTCGGGAAGATCGCGATCTCCCTCACCTCCGCCTATGCCGTGGTGTTCTTCAGCTTCCCCGGCCGGATGGTGGCGTTCTGGTCGATCTTCATCACGCTGATGCTGCCGGTCGAGGTGCGCATCTTCCCGACCTTCAAGGTCGTCTCGGACCTCGGCATGATCAACACCTATGGCGGCCTGATCATTCCGCTGATCGCCTCGGCCACCGCCACGCTGCTGTTCCGCCAGTTCTTCCTGACCATCCCGGACGAGCTCGTGGAGGCGGCGAAGATCGACGGTGCCGGGCCGCTGCGGTTCTTCAAGGACGTGGTGCTGCCGCTGTCGGTGACGAACATCGCCGCGCTGTTCGTGATCCTGTTCGTCTATGGCTGGAACCAGTATCTGTGGCCGCTGCTGGTGACCACCTCGGGCGATGTCGAGACGATCGTGATCGGCATCGTGCGCATGATCGGCTCGGAGGCGGACACGGACTGGAACCTGGTGATGGCGACCGCCGTGCTGGCGCTGCTGCCGCCGGTGGCGGTGGTGATCCTGATGCAGCGCTGGTTCGTCAAGGGCCTGGTCGAGACGGAGAAGTAACGCACGCCATGGCGACGCTCGAACTCCAGGGCATCCGCAAGTCGTTCGGCACAACGCATGTGCTGCACGGCATCGACCTCGCGGTCGCCGAGGGCGAGATGATCGTGATCGTCGGCGCCTCGGGCTGCGGCAAATCGACGCTGCTGCGCATCGTCGCCGGCCTGGAGACCGCGACCGAGGGCCGCGTGATCATCGCCGGCGCGGACGTGACGCGGCTGGAGCCCAAGGACCGCGACATCGCGATGGTGTTCCAGAACTACGCGCTCTACCCGCACATGAGCGTGTTCGACAACATGGCCTATGGGCTGAAGATCCGTGGCCTGCCGAAGGCCGAGATCCGCGCGCGTGTTCAGCAGACCGCGGACCTGCTCGGCATCGGGCAGCTCCTGGAGCGCAAGCCGCGCCAGCTCTCGGGCGGGCAGCGCCAGCGCGTGGCGATGGGGCGCGCGATCGTGCGCGAGCCGAAGCTGTTCCTGTTCGACGAGCCGCTCTCGAACCTCGACGCCAAGCTGCGCGTGCAGATGCGCGCCGAGATCAAGCGGCTGCAGCGCCGGCTCGGGGTCACCAGCCTGTTCGTCACCCACGATCAGGTGGAGGCGATGACGCTCGGCGACCGGCTGGTGGTGATGCACGAGGGCCGGGCCGAGCAGGTGGCGACCCCGATGGAGATCTGGCGGGCGCCGGCCAACACCTATGTCGCGGGGTTCATCGGCGCGCCGGCGATGAACTTCCTCGCCGCCGAACTCGTCGAGGGAGGGGCCGCGGCGAAGCTGAAGGCGGGTGCGACGATCGCCTTCGCCGACGGGGTGCATCCGGGCGGCGAGGGCGCGCCCCTGATCGTCGGCATCCGGCCGGAGCACATCCAGGCGGGATCGGGCCCCGGCAGCCTGCCGCTGAAGGTCGATCTGGTCGAGCCGCTCGGCGCCGAAAGCCTGATCCACGGCGCCCTTCCCTCGGGCGAGACGCTGACCGTGCGGATGAGCGACTGCTCGCCGCTCGCGGGCTCGGTGCTGCCAGTGGTCCTGCCGCCGGCGAGCCTGCATGTGTTCGACGCCGAGGGGCGGCGGATCGAGGCGGTGCGCCGGCGGGAGCGGACAGCGGCCGCCGGGGCGGTCGGCGCCTGACCTGACCCTCCCCACGCCCAAACCGGTTGCGCGTCCCGTCTCGGCCCGGTAACACTTTCGCGCCATACGAGAACCCCAGAGGAGCATCCGGGGTGAAGCGCGGATGAGCAACTCAGGCGGGCTGTCGGCCGCCGTGATCGAGAAGGCGGCGGTCGGTCGCCCGGCGGCCATGCCGGCCGCCCCGCCGGTGACCGCGGCACCGCCGGCGGTCACGCGCGATGAGGTCGACGTGCTGGTCCGGCGCGCCGGGCTGAACCTCAATGCCGGTCAGAAGGCCGATCTCGCGGTCTCTTATCAGCACATCGTCGCGCTGACGGCGCGCATCCCGCGCGCCCGGCCGATCTGGGACGAACCCTGCTTCACGCCTGCCTTCGGTGCGCCCACGGTACCGGTGCCCGCCCCGGCGTCGGGCCGCGGCCCGGCCCGGCCCGCCGCCAAGGTGTCCAACAGACCGGCGCCGCGACCTGCCGCCAAGCCGGCCAAGGCGCCCGCCCAGGCGGCGAAGGCCGCCAAGCCCGCACCCATGCGCGCAAAGGCCGCGAAGAAGCCCGCCCGCCCGCCCGCCAAGCCCGCCAGGAAGGCCGCCCGCCCGCGCCGATGAGAGCGGCCGACATCCTCCACCACCTGACCATCGCCGACGCGGCCGGCGCGATCCGTGCCCGCCGCCTCTCGCCGGTCGAACTGACGCGCGCCCTTCTCGCCCGCATCGAGCAGCTCAACCCCCGGCTCGACGCCTTCCTGACCGTGACCGAGCGCGAGGCGCTCTCGGCCGCGCGCGTCGCCGAGAAGGCGATCGCCTCGGGGGGCTGGAAAGGGCCGCTGCACGGCATCCCGGTCGCCTACAAGGACATCTACGAAACGGCCGGGGTGCGCACGACCGCGCATTCGCGGCTGATGCTGAACCACATGCCGAAGCGCAGCGCCGCCGCGGTCGAGCGGCTGGCCGAGGCGGGCGTGGTGATGCTCGGCAAGCTCGCGACGCATGAATTCGCGACCGGCGGACCGGCCTTCGACCTGCCCTGGCCGCCCGCCCGCAACCCCTGGGACACCGAGCGCTTCACCGGCGGCTCGTCCTCGGGCTCGGGGGCGGCGATCGCCGCCGGGCTCTGCCTCGGCAGCCTCGGCTCCGACACCGCCGGCTCGATCCGTCTGCCGGCCGCCTATTGCGGCATCGCCGGCATCAAGCCGACCGCGGGTCTGGTCAGCCGCCGCGGCGTGGTGCCGCTCTCGCACTCGCTCGACACGGCCGGGCCGATGGCCTGGACGGCCGAGGACTGCGCCATCCTGCTCGCCGCGATCGCCGGCCACGACCCCGAGGACAGCGCCTCGGTGCACGCCCCGGCGGTGGACTACCCTGCGGAGTGCCGCAAGCCGGTGAAGGGGATGCGGGTCGGGCTGATCCGCCGCTTCCACGAGCACGACCTGCCGGCCTCGGCCGAGGTGCGCGAGCAGATGGCGGATGCCGTGCGCCTCCTGAAGGAGCTCGGCTGCACGGTGGTCGAGCTCGACACCGCGCCGTTGCAGGATTTCAACGCGGTCACGCGCCTGATCATCGTCGCCGAGGCCTACGCGATCCACGAGCACGACCTGACCACACGGCCGGAGCTCTACTCGCGCGCCTTCCGCGTGCGGGTCATGGGCGGGGGGCTCTTGCGCGCGGCCGACTATCTCCAGGCGCAGCGCCAGCGGAAGACGCTGGCGGCGCAGTTCAACGCCCTGTTCGAGCGCGTCGAGGCGATCGTGACCGCGACCGTTCCCTCGCCGCCACCGAAGCTCGCCGACCAGGACCCGCGCGAGGGGCTGGCGCGGCCGATGTTCACCGCGCCGGCCAATGTCTCGGGCGGGCCGGCGATGGTCGTGTGCTCGGGCTTCGCCGCCAACGGCCTGCCGCTCGGGCTGCAGATCATCGGCCGCCCGTTCGACGACGCCACCGTGCTGCGGCTCGGCCGCGCGGTCGAGGAGGCCGCCGGGACGCGGGCGCGACGGCCCGCGCTTTGAGGTCGCTCGATCCCGCCCCGGCGGGCAGCCGCGCCCGGACGCCGCGGCCCGCCCTGACCTGACCCCCCGCTGCCGGATCGCCCATGCACCGTCTCGCCGCCGCGCTTCTCCTTCTGCTCGCCGCCTGCACCGCGCCGCCCAGCGGGATCACCCCCGTCCGCTTCGACCCCGACCGCTATCTCGGCACCTGGTACGAGATCGCCCGGCTCGACCACAGCTTCCAGCGGGGCGACGCGAGCGCCACCGCCACCTACGCCGCCAACCCCGACGGCACGATCGCCGTCACCAACCGCGGCTGGCGCCCGGACGGCACCGAACGCTCGGTCGAGGGCACCGCCCGGTTCCTGGGCGACCGCAACACCGCGAGCCTCGGGGTCACCTTCCGCTGGCCCTTCGAAGGCGGCTACCACGTCATCCGCCTCGACCCCGAGTACCGGATCGCCCTCGTCTCCGGCCCGACACGCGACTACCTCTGGCTGCTCTCGCGCACCCCGACCCTCCCGGAACCCGTGATCGCCGACTGGCTGGAGACCGCCCGGCGGCTCGGCTACCCCGTGGACCGGATCATCCGTTCGCAACCCCCGCCAGCCTGACCTTGCTCACGGCCGCCCCGCGCGGCATATCCGGCCGCCATGGCGCGCCGCCGCGAATACCTGACGATCCCCCGGATGCTGCCGCCCAAGCCGCCGAGCCGCTGGGCGCGCCGCGGCAAGGTGCTGGCCGGCTGGGGGTTCCTCGTGCTCGGTGTCGCGGGGATCTTCCTCCCCTTCCTCCAGGGCTTCCTGTTCCTCGCCGTCGGGCTCTACATCCTGCGCGACGAATACGCCTGGGCGCAGCGCATGATCGACTGGATGCGCCGCAAGTTCCCCCGCTACACGAAGCAGATGGACGAGGGGAAAGACCGGGCGCAGGAATGGCTCACCCGCTGGCGCCGGCGCTTCCGCCGCACCGTCTACCAGGTCCGTCGCTGAGGCGGCCGAGCCCGCACGAGCGCCCTTGAAGAGTCGGGCCCGACCCGGCTGGTATACCCTGGGACCGCCTGGTGGATCCGGGACACGGCGCCGAGACCATGCCACGCAGCGACCTCTACCCCGACATCGCCCCGTATGAGAGCGGCTACCTGCCCCTCGATTCCGGGCACACGATGTACTGGGAACAGGTCGGCAGCCCCTCCGGCATGCCGGTGCTGTTCCTGCATGGCGGCCCGGGCGCGGGCGCGGGCGCGGTGCACCGGCGCTTCTTCGACCCCGGCCGGTTCCGCGTCGTCATCTTCGACCAGCGCGGCGCCGGGCGGTCGCGGCCGCTCGGCAGCCTCGCCGCCAACGACACGCCGCACCTGATCGCCGACATCGAGCGGCTGCGCGAGCGGCTGCGCATCGACCGCTGGCTGGTGTTCGGCGGCTCCTGGGGCTCGACGCTCGGCCTCGCCTATGGCCAGTCGCATCCCGAGCGGGTCGCGGGGTTCGTGCTGCGCGGCATCTTCCTCGGCCGCGCGCGCGAGATCGACTGGTTCCTCTATGGCCTGGCCCGCTTCTTCCCAGAGGCCTGGGCCGCCTTCGCCGGCCATGTGCCGGAGGCGGAGCGGGGCGACCTGCTCGCGGCCTACTGGAAGCGGCTCTCTGATCCCGATCCGCGCGTGCATCTCGCCGCCGCGCGCGCCTGGAGCGTCTATGAGGGCTCCTGCTCGACGCTGCTGCCGAGTCCCGAGACCGTCGCCTCCTTCGCCGAGGACCGCACCGCGCTCGGGCTCGCACGGATCGAGGCGCATTATTTCCGCCATGGGCTGTTCCTGCCCGAGGACGGACTGCTCGGCGGGATGAGCCGGATCGCGCACATCCCGGGCGAGATCGTGCAGGGCCGCTACGACATGATCTGCCCGCCCGAGAGCGCGGCCGCCCTCGTCTCGGCCTGGGACCGCGCCCGGCTGACGATCGTGCCCGATGCCGGGCACTCGGCGCTCGAACCCGGGATCAGGGCCGCCCTGCTCGCCGCGATCGAACGCTTCCGCGGGCGGTGAGCGCCCGCGCCTCGGCGGCGATCCAGGCGCGCGCGGCGAGCATCGCGCCGTCGCACAGCACGCGCACGCGAACGAACCGATACAACGGCCCTTCGTAGGCGTGCAGGCGTCGCAGCACCGCGGGCGGCACCTCGGCAAGCACGCCATGGACCGCGGCCGTCGGATCGCGGACGAGCGTCGGGTACGGCGTGCCGCGCAGCATCGCGCGCCGCCAGCCCGGCAGCAGCGCCGGGCGCGCCTCGCGCACGAACCGATCCGCGCCGGCGACGCGCCGCGCCACCGCGGGGTCCATCAGCGTGCCGTAGAGGAAGACGCGCAGCGCGCTCAGTGCCCGGCGTGGGTGCCCGAGAAGTCGGGCGCGGCCAGCCCCGATGCCTTGAGCTGATCCGCGAGCGCCTGCTTCAGCCGCTCCAGCCCCGCCTCGCCCGTCATCGCCTCGGCGCGCGCGACCAGCACCGCCTGGGTGTTGGAGGCGCGCAGGAGCCACCACCCGTCGGGGGTGCGCACGCGCACGCCGTCGATGTCGTTGACATCGGCGCCGGCCGCCTTCAGCCGGGCGGCGACCTCCTTCACCACCTGGAACTTGCGCACGTCGTCGCAGTCGAAGCGGAGCTCGGGCGTGTTCACCACCTTGGGCAGCGCCTTGCGCACGTCGGAGAGTTTCTCCGGCATGCGCGCAAGCACGCCGAGCAGCCGCACCCCCGCGTAGAGCGCGTCGTCGAAGCCGTACCACTTGTCGGCGAAGAACACGTGGCCCGACATCTCGCCCGAGAGCGGCGCCTTGGTCTCGGCCATCTTGGCCTTGATCAGGCTGTGCCCGGTCTTCCACATCAGCGGCGCGCCGCCCGCCTCGCCGATCGCGTCGAACAGCACCTGCGACGCCTTCACGTCGCTGATGATCGTCGCACCCGGATGCGTCTTCAGCACGTCGCGCGCGAGGATCAGCAGGATCTGATCGCCATACAGCACCTCGCCCTCGTCATCGACGATGCCGATCCGGTCCGCGTCGCCATCGAAGGCGATGCCGACATCGGCGCCCGTGTCGCGCACGCGCGCAATCAGTGCGGCGAGGTTCTTCGGCACGGTCGGGTCCGGGTGATGGTTCGGGAAACGGCCGTCGATCTCGCCGAACAGGATCATGTGCTCGCCCGGCAGGCCGGCGACCAGCCGCTTCAGCACCTCCCCCGCCGCGCCGTTGCCGTTGTCCCACACGACCTTGAGCGCGCGCGCCCCGCCGTCCCAGTCCTTCAGGATGCGCGTGACGTAGTCGCCGGCGATCTCCACATCCTCGACGCGCCCCTTCGCCTCCGGCACCACATCGCCAGCCGCGGCCATGCGCCCGATCTCCTGGATCTGCGCGCCGAAGAACGGCTTGTGGCGGAGTGTCATCTTGAAGCCGTTGTAGTCCGGCGGGTTGTGGCTTCCGGTGACCTGGATCGCGCCGTCGCAGCCGCGCGCGCGGTCGAGGTAGTAGAGCATCGGCGTCGGCCCGACCCCCATGCGCAGGACGGCGACGCCGCACGCCATCAGCCCCTCGACCAGCGCCGCTTCCAGCTCCGGCCCCGACAGCCGCCCGTCGCGGCCGACCGCCACGGTCGTCCCGCCGTCGCGCGCGACCAGCGAGCCGAAGCAGCGGCCGATCGCGAACGCGTCCCTGGCCGAGAGCGTGCGGCCGACGATGCCGCGGATGTCGTACTCGCGCAGCGTGGTGGGATCGAAACGGTGGCTGAATGCCATGAGCGTGACTCCCTTCAGGCGCGGCCGATCGAGCTGTAGGCGAATCCGGCCTCGCGCATCGCCGCGGGGTCGAAGATGTTGCGCAGATCGACCACCACGCGGCCGGTCATCACGCCGGCGAGGCGATCCGGCGGGATCGCGCGGAACACGTTCCATTCCGTGATGACGACGAGGGCATCCGCCCCCTCGGCCGCGTCGTAGGCATCGCGGCAGTACACCACCTCGGCCGGCAGCAGCGGCTTGGCCTGCGCCATGCCCTCCGGGTCATACGCACGCACGACCGCGCCCGCCTCCACCAGCCGCGGCACGATCGCGAGCGAGGGCGCATCGCGCATGTCGTCGGTCTCGGGCTTGAAGGTGAGCCCGAGCACGGCGATGGTCTTGCCCGCGACCGAGCCGCCGCAGGCGGCGATCACGCGCTCGGCCATCGCTGCCTTGCGCGCATCGTTCACCGACACGACGGTCTCGACGATGCGGACCGGCGTGCCGGCGTCCTGGGCGGTGCGCACGAGCGCGAGCGTGTCCTTCGGGAAGCAGGACCCGCCGAAACCGGGCCCCGCGTGCAGGAACTTCCGCCCGATCCGCCCATCCAGTCCGATCCCGCGCGCGACATCGTGCACATCCGCGCCCACCTTCTCGCAGAGATCGGCAACCTCGTTGATGAAGGTGATCTTGGTGGCGAGGAAGGCGTTGGCCGCGTACTTGATCAGCTCCGCCGTCTCGAGCCCGGTGAACACGATCGGCGTCTCGATCAGATAGAGCGGCCGGTAGAGGCGCTTGAGCACGGCCTGCGCGCGCTCGCTGTCGGTGCCGATCACCACCCGGTCGGGGCGCATGAAGTCGCCGATCGCGCTGCCTTCGCGCAGGAACTCCGGGTTGGAGGCGACCGCGATGTCGAGCTCCGGCCGCACCTCCCGGGCAAGCGCGGCCACCTTGCGGCCCGTGCCGACCGGCACGGTCGATTTGGTCACGAGCACGGTCGGGCCGGTCAACGCCGCGCAGACCTCGCGCACCGCCTCGAAGACATAGGTGAGATCGGCATGGCCGTCGCCGCGGCGGGACGGCGTGCCGACCGCGATGAACACGGCGTCGGCCCGGTTGACGGCCTTGGCCGTGTCGGTGGTGAAATGCAGCCGTCCCTCGGCGGCGTTGCTCTTCACCAGCTCGTCCAGCCCCGGCTCGAAGATGGGAATCCGGCCCTGCTTCAGCGCCGTGATCTTGGCGGGGTCCTTGTCGACCACGCTGACATCGATGCCGAACTCGGCGAAGCAGGCGCCGGAGACGAGGCCGACATAGCCGGCGCCGATCATCGCGACATGCATGGATCAGGGTCCTCGGCTCGGGATCAGACGTATCGGGACAGGAAGTCGCGCACCTTCCCGGCAAGATCGGGGCGCTTCAGCGCGAAGGCGATCTGCGCCTCCAGGAAGCCGGCCTTGTCGCCGCAGTCGAAGCGCCGGCCCTGGCAGCGCAGCCCGTGGAAGGGCTGCCGGCCGATCAGCCGCGCCATCGCGTCCGTGAGCTGGATCTCGCCGCCCGCGCCCCTCTCGAAGCGGGCGATCTCGGCGATCACCTCGGGCATCAGCACGTAGCGGCCGATGATCGAGAGCGTGGACGGCGCCTCCGCGGGCTTCGGCTTCTCGACCAGGCCCAGCACCTCGGCGACACGGCCATCATCCTGGCCGACCTTGAGGATGCCGTAGCGCTGGGTGTGCTCGCGCGGCACGTCCTCCACGGCGACCACGTTGCCGCCGGTCTCGGCGTACACATCCGCGAGCTGCTTCACCCAGGACACATCGGCCAGCACGAGATCGTCGGGCAGCAGGATCGCGAACGGGTCGTCGCCGACGAAGGCGCGCGCGCACCAGATCGCATGGCCGAGGCCGAGCGGCACCTGCTGGCGCACGCTCATCAGCGATCCCGGCTCCATCGAGGTGCTCCGCAGCAGGTCCAGCGCCTCGGTCTTCGCCCGTTCCTTCAGCGTGTGTTCGAGCTCGTAGGCGAGGTCGAAATGCTCCACGAGCGCGGTCTTGCCCCGCCCGGTGACCAGGCAGAACTGCTCGATCCCGGCCGCGCGCGCCTCCTCGATCGCGTACTGGATCAGCGGCTTGTCCACCACCGGCAGCATTTCCTTCGCCAGCACCTTGGTGGCCGGGAGGAACCGCGTGCCGAGCCCGGCGACCGGCAGGACAGCCTTCTTCAGCGGCTTGCGCACGGAGGACACCTCATCGCGTGGTGGGGGCACCCGGGCCGCCACGGGGCCGGGCGTCAGTCGCGCGGCCGACTTCCTGCCATAGCGCCCGGTTCGGGACAACCGTGAGGCGAGGCGGCCGGCCTCGGCTTTGCGCTGCGTGCCGGCTTCGGCCATCGTCGCCCCATGCCGCGCGAGATCCTGCTGAACGCCTTCTCGATGAACACGGTGGGCCATGTCTCGCCCGGCCTCTGGACCCATCCGCGCGACCGCAGCACCGAGTATCACCGGCTGGCCACCTGGACCGGGCTCGCCGAGCTGCTGGAGCGCGGCATGTTCGACGGGCTGTTCCTGGCCGATGTGCTCGGCGTCTACGATGTCCATCGCGGCGGACCCGAGGCGGCGCTGCGCCATGCCGTGCAGCTGCCGATCAACGACCCGCTGCTGCTCGTCCCCGCGATGGCCCACGTGACGCGCCATCTCGGCTTCGGCGTCACCGCCAATCTGAGCTGGGAGACGCCCTATCAGCTCGCGCGCCGGTTCTCGACCCTCGACCACCTGACCGAGGGGCGGATCGGCTGGAACATCGTCACGGGCTACCTCGCGAGTGCGGCGCGCGCGATGGGCGCGGAGATGGCCGCCCATGACGAGCGCTACGACCTCGCCGAGGAGTTCATGACGCTCGCCTACAAGTTCTGGGAAGGGTCGTGGGAAGATGGCGCGGTGCTGCGCGACCGCGCGCGGGGCGTGTTCGCCGATCCGGCGCGGGTGCATGCGATCCGACATGACGGGCCGCATTTCCGCGCCGAGGGGATTCATCTCTGCGAGCCCTCGCCGCAGCGCACGCCGCTGCTCTACCAGGCCGGCACCTCGCGCGCGGGCCGCGCCTTCGCCGGCCGCCATGCCGAGTGCGTGTTCGTCTCCGGCCCCTCGGTGGCGGTGATCGCGCCGCGTGTCGCCTCCCTGCGCGCGGCGGCGGTCGCGGCCGGCCGCGCGCCAGACGACATCAAGGTGTTCAGCGCGCTCACCGTGATCGTCGCCGAGACCGCCGGCGAGGCGCGCGCGCTGGAAGCCGAGTACCGCCGCCACGCGAGCGGCGAGGGCGCGCTCGTGCTGATGTCGGGCTGGACCGGGCTCGATTTCGGCGCCTTCGACCCCGACCAGGAGGTGCGCCACATCGAGAGCGAGGCGATGCGCACGGCCCTGGAGAACGTCACCGCGCGCGGCGACCCCACCCGGCACTGGACCGTGCGCGAGGTCGCGGAGTTCGTCGCGATCGGCGGGGTCGCGCCCGTGCTGGTCGGCTCGGCGGCCGAGGTGGCGGACGCCGTCGAGGACTGGGTGGATCGCACGGGCGTGGATGGGCTGAACCTGTCGTCGGTGGTGTTCCCGGAGACCTTCGAACGCATCGCCGCACTGCTGGTTCCGGAGCTGCAGCGGCGCGGGCGGGTGAAGCGCGCGCATCGGCCCGGGACGCTGCGCGAGAAGCTGTTCGGCCGGGCGCGCGTGGCGGACACCCACCCGGCCGCGCGATATCGCCTCGGCTGACGCGCGCGGCGCCGCCCTGCCGATCCCCGTCTTGCCAAGGTCGGTCGGCAGGCGCACGCTTCGCGCCACTGCGTTCCGATGGGCGCCCGCGGGCAGGAACGGAGGGCGCCAGTCCGCACGACCACGGAGGCCCGCCATGGTGCGACGCCGCAGCCTGCTTGCCGGCACGGGCGCTGGACTCGCCGCTCTGGCCGCGCCGGCAGCGATCCGCGCGCAGTCGGCGACCACGCTGCGCTTCACGCCGCAACAGGCGCTGGTGACGCTCGATCCCGTCACCACAACGGCCTACATCACGCGCAATCACGGCTACATGGTGTTCGACACGCTCTACGGCATGGACGGCAGCTTCCAGGCCACGCCGCAGATGGTGGAGGGGCATCGCATCGAGAATGACGGGCGGCTGTGGACGCTGCACCTGCGCGAGGGGCTGCTGTTCCATGACGG
Organism: Elioraea tepidiphila DSM 17972; assembly: GCF_000378465.1. Classification (GTDB taxonomy): domain Bacteria; phylum Pseudomonadota; class Alphaproteobacteria; order Acetobacterales; family Acetobacteraceae; genus Elioraea; species Elioraea tepidiphila. The sequence continues at coordinate 73,760 of NZ_KB899919.1, read as the reverse complement.
CGAGCGCGTGCTGGCGCGGGACTGTGTGGCCAGCATCGAGCGCTGGGCCAAGCGCGATCCCTTCGGCGCGACGCTGATCGCCACGACCGACGAGCTCGCCGCCCCCGATGACCGCACGATCCGCTTCCGCCTGAAGCGCCCCTTCCCGCTTCTGCCGCTCGCACTCGGCAAGGCCTCCGTGCCGGTCTGCGCGATGATGCCGGAGCGTCTCGCCCGGACCGACCCGTTCACCCAGGTGACCGAACTTGTCGGCAGCGGACCGTTCCGCTTCAGGGCCGATGAGCGCGTGGCCGGCACGATCGAGGTCTACACCAGGTTCGACCGCTACGTGCCGCGCAAGGACGGCCCGCTCGGCTGGACCTCGGGGCCCAAGGTGGTGCATTTCGACCGCGTCGAGTGGCACGTGATCCCGGACAGCTCGACCGCCACCGCCGCGCTCGTCTCGGGCGAGCAGGACTGGCAGGAATACGCCTATCACGACCACCTGGCGATGCTGCGCCGCGCGCGTGGCGTGACGGTGCGCGTGCTCGACCGCACCGGCTTCGTCGCGATGATGCGCGTGAACCACATCCAGCCGCCGTTCAGCAACCCGGCGATCCGCCGCGCGCTGCTCGGCGCGGTCGATCAGACGGCTTTCATGCAGGCCCTGATGGGGCCCGGCGAGCCGGATCTCTATCACGTGCCGCTCGGCTTCTTCTGTCCCGGCACGCCGATGGCATCCGATGATGGCCTGGAGGTGTTCACGCGCCGGCCGGACTACGCCAAGGTGCAGGCCGATCTCCGCGCCGCGGGCTACAACGGAGAGACGGTCCTGCTGATGGTGCCGTCGAACTCGTCGGTGCTGATGTCGCAGGGCGCGGTGGCGGCCGACATGCTGAAGAAGTCGGGCATGACGGTCGAGGTCTTCTCGGTCGAGTTCAACGCCATGCTGCAGCGGCGCAACCGCAAGGGACCCGTCGCCGAGGGCGGCTGGAGCGCCTTCATGACCAACTGGGCGGGTGCGGACTGGCTGAACCCGGCCGGGCACATCGCGCTGCGCGGCAACGGCGAGGCGGGCTATGCCGGCTGGGCGACCATGCCGCGCATCGAGGAGCTCCGCGAGGCCTGGTTCCGCGCGCCCGACGAGGCTGCCCAGAAGGCGATCTGCCGCGAGATCCAGCTCGAGGCGCTGCGCGAGGTGCCCTACTACCCGCTCGGGCAGTATCTCCAGCCGACGGCGTACCGCTCCAATCTCACGGGCATCCTGGACGGCTTCGCGACCTTCTGGAACGTCCGCCGCGCCTGACCCGACACAGACAGAGGAACCGATGAGCGAGCACAAAGACGCGCGCGCGACCGCGCTCGACTGGATCGCGGCGAACGAGGCGCGACTGTCCGGGTTCAATGCGCGGATCTGGGCGCACGCCGAGCCGGCCTGGCGCGAGTACAGATCAGCGCGCGACTACGTCGAGCTGTTGCGCGCGGAGGGCTTCACGGTCGAGGCAGGGTCGGGCGGCATGCCGACGGCCTTTGTCGCCTCCTGGGGCGCGGGCAAGCCGGTGCTCGCCGGGTTCAGCGAGTACGACGCCGTGCCCGGCAACTCGCAGCAGGTCGTGCCCTACCGCGCGCCGCGCGCGGGGCTGCACCCCTACACGGCCGGCCATACCGACCCGCACTCGGTGCTGGGCACGGCCTCGCTCGCGGCCATGCTCGGCGCGCGCGCGGCGATGCAGAAGCACGGTATCGCCGGCACGCTGAAGCTGTTCGGCGAGCCGGCCGAGAAGGTCTGCGGCTCCAAGCCGATCCACGCGGCCAAGGGCTACTACGACGATCTCGATGCCGCGGTCGTGTGGCATCCCTGGGGATCGAACACCGTCACCGCCGAGACGCAGTTCGGCGCCTATTGGAGCGCGGTGATCACCTTCGAGGCGCCCTCGCCCGAGACCTGGATCGATCCCTCGCTGATGCCGATCGAGGGCGCGCATGCCGTGGCGCGCTGTCCCGGCGCGCTCGATGCGCTCTGCCTGATGTATACGACCACCAAGTACACGAAGGAGGCGATGTTCCCGCATGCGGGGTCATGGACGCTGAACGAGTTCGTGCTCGGCGACGGTGGTGCGACCTCCGACAACCTGACGCCGCGCTTCGCGCAGATCCAGTACGCGTGGCGTTCCTCCTCGCTCGGCATCCAGGAGCAGATCTGGCGCGTACTGGCGAACAACGCGCGCCAAGCGGCCGCCAGCACGGGCTGCAAGGCCTTCGTGCGCTGGGTGACCAAGACGCGTGTCGGGCTGCCCAACACGGTGCTGACCGATCTGACCTGGAAGAATCTCCAGGCGGTCGGGGCACCGCGCTACGGCGAGGAGGCGCTGGAGTTCGGCCGCGCGATCCAGCGCACGCTGGGGCTCGAACCGATGGCCGATCCGTTCATCACCGAGGTGACGCGCCTGACGCCGCCCGAGGAGAACGAGGCGCGCCTGCGCGCCGCCCTGCCCTCCTGGCAGAAGCATCTGAGCGCGGATGACTATGTCGAGTTCTGCTGGCACGCCCCGACCGTGCGGCTGCTTGCCGCCCGCCCGCGGCTGCGCCCCCCCGCGCCGGGCTACGCCTATCCCGCCTGGACCTACAACGCGCTCGGCGGGCTGCCGGCGGCGGTCGATCCGGGGATGTTCGTCGCGGCCAGGACGATGGCGCTGACGCTGGTCGATCTCGCCACCCAGCCCGAAACGCTGGCCGCCGCCCAGGCCGAGTTCCGCGAGCGCACGGGCGGCGGCGTGGGCGGGTCGCGCTGGATCGGGCCGCTGCTGCCGCGCGATTTCGTCCCGCCGGTCGATCTGCGCTGGCCGGAATACGTGCGCACCGAGCGCGGCGAGGAATGGTGCATCCCCACGCCGTTCGAGGGCACCGGTGCCGGCGAGCCGCTCTGACGGGGACGGATGGTGCGGGCGGTGGGGGTCGAACCCACAATTCCCGAGGGACGCGGATTTTAAGTCCGCTGCGTCTGCCAGTTCCGCCACGCCCGCAGCGGGCGCAGACTAGCATCCCCGCCACGGTGTTGCCGCGCCCGTCCGCCATCCATCACTCCCATCGATGATGGCGCACCACAAGCGCGGGCGCGCGCGCAACCGCCGGGCCTGCTGCAAGCGCTGCAAGCCCTGGAAGGTGGACGGTTGGGGCGGAGAACGTCTGATACCCGGCTGCCCAAGGTTCGACCTTTGGCAGCCGGGTATCGCGCGTGGGGCTGGTGGGGCGGCCACGCGCGAACGAAACCCGTCATGCCGGCCTGCCGAGGGTGAAACCTTCGGCAGGCCGGTATGAGCGCCGAGGCGATCGGCTCGGCGCGGCGTCTGGGCGCACGGCTCGACCTGGTCGCGGCGCTGGCAGGGCGGAGCGGGCGGGCCTGACGGTCAGCCCGCGCAGTCGCCCGGGCCGGCACCGTCGGGACCCGACCACCCCGGTGCCAGCACCATGACGAGATCGATCACCTCCAGCAGATCGCGTTCGGGATCGCGGCTTGCGCGCGCGAGCGCGATCGCGCCTGCATCGCCGAGCACGTAGAGCGTGCAGGGCTCGTACTCCCCCGAGCCCAGGCGCTTGGCCATCGCGGAATTCAGCGCGGCGACGCGTCGCGGATCCAGGCGGGCGAGATAGACCGCATCGGTCTCGAGCCCCCTGGTCGCGGCATAGACCGCGACCTCCTCCCACCAGGCCGCCTGGTTGCGGTTCGGCACCACGCGGATGCGGCTGTACCGGCGCGCTGCCTCGGCCCAGAACGGATCGCCGAGCCGCAACGGCACGACCGCCGGCTCGGGCGTGAAGAAGTAGGCGAGGCGCGCGAAGCCGGGCTGGAGATCGGCGATCTGCACCGCGAGCAGCACTGCCAGCACGACGCCGGCGCGGCGCCCGCCCAGCACGCGGATCAGCGTGAGCGCCGCCGCCAGCAGCGCGGCGTAGGCGACCGGCCAGAGGAACCGCTCCGAGGCGCGCAGCGCGTCGACGTAGCGCAGCACCTCCGCGGGCAGGTCGAACAGCACGACCTCGCGCCCGCCGATCGAGACCCGATGCGTCACCGCCAGCGCCAGCATGGCGGCGAGGGCGAGCAGCAGCGGCCAATACGCCCGCAGGAACGCTCTCGGCCGCGCGGCCCAGGCGAGCGCGCCGGCGCCCAGCAGCAGCAGGCTGCCGAGCCCGGCATAGGAACTCCCCGCCTCCAGGTGATCGGGCGCGGGCAGGTCGGGCAGGAAGGCGCCCCAGTGCGAGGGGTCGAACGGCGCGAGCAGGTCGAGCTGCATCCGCCCATATCCGCCCCAGGTGCCGCCGAACCCCTCGGTCAGCACGAAGAACCCGGCCGCCCAGAGGCCGAACAGGGCGGCGCCCGGCGCGGCGACCGCCTCCGCCGCCAGCACGAGGGTGCGGCGCGCAGGGTCGGTCGCGCGCGCGAGCCAGTCCGCGGCCCAAAGGCCGGCGACCATCACCAGCAGATAGGCGTGGATCAACGCTGTCGCGAGCAGCAGTGCCGTCCAGGAGGCGAGCCGTCGCCACCCCGCGCCGCGCGTCAGGCAGAGCCACAGACCGGCCAGCAGGACGAACTGGCCGCCGAGCGCGAAATGTCCGCCCATCCTGTGCAGCAGCGCCGGTTGCAGCACGAACAGCGCCGCCCCGGCGAGCCGCGGCAGCATCGCCGCCGTGCCGAGCCCGATCAGCCGCCACGCCAGCACCGCCTGCAGCGCGCCGCAGGCATAGAGCCAGAGCCCCCAGTACTGCCCGACCTCGACCAGCGGATCGAGCGCCTTGAACAGGAAGGCGAGCAGCGGGATCGCGTCCGCATAGAAGATCGAGGAGCTGAGTTCCATGCCCCAGCCCGGGTTCAGGCCGGGCGGCCAGCTCCACGCGGTGCGCTTGAAGAAGGTGTAGCCGAGCCAGTACTGGACCGGATCCGGCCCGATCCGGCCCGAGAGCATCCAGCCGGTATGCCCGGGTGGCAGGATGTGCGCGCCATAGACGGCCCACACGACCGCGCAGCCGATCGCCGCGGCGAGCAGACCGCCCGGGAGCGACCGGCCGCGAGGACGGGAGGCCAGGTCAGGGACGGCGACGGTGGGGGTGACGTCTCGCGGCATGCGCGTCCCGACCGTCGCATCCGGCGATGGCGAAAATCGGTCGGCCGGGCGCCTGCGCGCGGTGCCCGGCCGGTGTTGCCGCCCGATTGACCTCCCGGGCCCGCACCCGCACGGTGCCGCCCGCGAGAGGGAACGGGAGGCACGGATGCGGATCGGCATTGCCGGCGTGGGCGGACGTATGGGGCGGCTGCTGATCCAGGTCGTCGCCGCGCGCGAGGACGCCGCGCTCGCCGGCGGCACGGTGCGGCCGGGCGGGCGGGTCGGCGCGGATCTCGGCATGCTCGCCGGGATCGGCGAGCGCGGCATCACCGCCACCGACCAGCCCGCGGCCATGTTCCAGGCGGCGGAGGTGGTGATCGACTTCACGAATCCTGCCGCGCTCGCAACCCATCTCGACCTCGCCGCGCGCCATGGCACCGCACTGGTCATCGGCACCTCGGGGCTGAGCCTCGAGCAGGAGCGCGCGATCGCCGAGACCGCGCGCACGGTGCCGATTGTCTATGCCGCCAACTTCTCGTCGGGCGTCGCCTTGCTGCTCGCGCTGGTGCGCCGGGCGGCCGAGACGCTCGGGCCGGAGTACGACATCGAGATCGTCGAGATGCACCACCGTCAGAAGATCGACGCGCCCTCGGGCACCGCGATCGCCATGGGCCGGGCGGCGGCCGCGGGGCGCGGCATCACGCTGGAGGACCACATGGAGTCCGGCCGGCACGGCCACACCGGCAAGCGGCGGGACGGGGCGATCGGCTTCGCCGCCCTGCGCGGCGGCCAGGTGGTCGGCGAGCACACCGCGATCTTCGCCGCCGCGACCGAACACCTGACGATCGGCCATCGCAGCTTCGACCGGCGCGTCTATGCCGAGGGCGCGGTGCGCGCGGCCCTCTGGCTCAAAGGCAAGCCGCCTGGGCTCTATGGCATGGAGGACGTGCTCGGCCTGCGCTGAGCGTCTGCCGCGCGCGCCCGCGCCTTGACCCTGCCGCCTTTCCCTGCGACACCGCGCGCCGCCGAAAGCCCCCCGACAACCGACTCCACGCGACAAGAGGACGATTAACGCCATGCGCGCGAAGGGCGAGTATCTCTTCACCTCCGAATCCGTCTCGGAAGGCCACCCGGACAAGGTCGCCGACCGCATCAGCGACACCATCGTCGACGCCTTCCTCGCCGCCGACCCCTATGCGCGCGTGGCCTGCGAGACCTTGGTCACCACCAACCGGATCGTGCTTGCCGGCGAGGTGCGCGGGCCGGAGCAGCTCACCCACGAGCACCTGATCCACCTCGCCCGTCTCGCGGTGCGCGACATCGGCTACGACCAGGCCGGGTTCTCGTGGAAGGACGCGGAGGTGTCCTGCCACCTGCACGCCCAGTCGGCCGACATCGCCCAGGGCGTGGACGCGATCGGCAACAAGGACGAGGGCGCGGGCGACCAGGGCATCATGTTCGGCTATGCCTGCACCGAGACCGAGCATCTGATGCCGGCGCCGATCCACTACGCGCATCTGATCCTGCGCCGCATGGCCGAGATGCGGCACAACAGGGACCCGCTGGTCGAGGGGCTGCTGCCCGATTCCAAGAGCCAGGTCACCCTGAAGTATGTCGACGGCAAGCCGGTGAAGGCGACCTCGATCGTCGTCTCCACCCAGCACGTCGAGGGGATGGAGCAGTCGCAGATCAAGCGCATGCTCTGGCCGATCGTGGAGTCCTCGCTGCCGAAGGGCTGGATGTGCCCGGAGGAGGAGTTCTACGTGAACCCGACGGGCAAATTCGTGATCGGGGGCCCCGACGGTGACTGCGGGCTGACGGGGCGCAAGATCATCGTCGACACCTATGGCGGCGCCTGCCCGCATGGCGGCGGCGCGTTCTCGGGCAAGGACCCGACCAAGGTGGATCGTTCCGCTGCCTATATGTGCCGCTATCTCGCGAAGAACGTGGTCGCGGCCGGGCTCGCCGAACGCTGCACCATCCAGGTGAGCTACGCGATCGGCGTCTCCAAGCCGCTCTCGGTCTATTTCGACCTGCACGAGACCGGCAAGGACATCGACGAGGTGAAGCTCGCCAAGGTGGTGCAGGACCTGGTGAACCTCTCGCCGCGGGGCATCCGCGAGCATCTGCACATGAACCGTCCGATTTACGTGCCCACCTCGGCCTATGGCCATTTCGGCCGCGAGCCGGACGAGGAGAAGGGCACCTTCACCTGGGAGCGGACCGATCTGGTCCCGGCGCTCAAGGCCGCCTTCGGGCACTGAGCCGGCCGTGCGCGCAGGATTGGTGTGGCGGCTGCGCGCGACCTGAGCCTGCCGCGGTCGAAGAAGCTCGACCGCCCGCCCGTCGAGCGGCTCTACGGACGGCGGCGCGGCCACGCGCTCAGCCCGCGCCAGCAGCGGCTGATCGAGGAGACCTTGCCGCGCGCGCGGCTGACGGCGGCAGGGGCCGCCGATCCGCGCGCGGCGTTCCGGGCAGCCGTGGCCGAGGTGTGGCTCGAGGTCGGGTTCGGCGGCGGCGAGCACACCGCGGCGCTGGTCGAGGCGCATCCCGAGGTCGGGGTGATCGCTGCGGAGGTGTTCGAGAACGGGCTCGTCTCGTTGCTTGGCCGCTACGTTCCCGAGGGCGCGGAGGCGACAGCGTTGCCGCCGCCGAACCTGCTGCTGTGGCCGGAGGATGCGCGCGCGCTGCTGCGGCTTCTGCCGGATGGCGCGCTCGCCCGGCTGTTCCTGATGTTCCCCGACCCCTGGCCGAAGGCGCGCCATGCGCGGCGCCGCTTCGTCCATCCCGCGCTGCTGCCGGAGGTCGCGCGCGCGCTCGCCCCGGGCGCGGAATGGCGGATCGCCTCCGACGATCCGACCTACCAGGACTGGGTCGCCGAGACGCTCGCGGGCCAGGGCCTGTTCGAGGTTGCGGCCGTCACGGATTTGCGGCCGCAGGACTGGCCGGCCACGCGCTACGAGGCCAAGGCCCTGCGCGAGGGCCGCCGCCCGCGCTACTGGAGCCTGATCCGCCGGGCGTGAGTGGCGCGCTCGACACCCGCTCCCTTGTCACGGCAGAATGATCCGATGACGGATTCAGTGGCCGGCCGGGAGCCCGGCGCCGCGGATGCGGCACGCCATGAGCGGCTCGACGCGCTGCTGAACGCGCGCGTCGCACCGCGGCTCGCGGAGCTGCGCGCCAAACAGCGCTGGAAGCGTCCGCTCGCGGCGGCGCTTGGGCTCGGTGGCCCGGCGCTCGCTTGGCTGCTGATGAGCACCGGCGAGCCGCTCGAGATCGTCTTCGGCCTGCACGCATTGCTTCTCGGTCCGACCGGCGCCTGGTACCTCGCCCATCTCTATCGCAAGGCGGCGCGCGACGTGGTGACCCCCGTGGTGTGCGAGGCGATCGACGGTCTCGCCCACGCAACCGACGTGCGCAGCGGCGAGATCGGGCGCCTCCACCGTGCCCTGCTGGTCAGCCGCCACAACCAGCACGAGATCGACGACGTGTTCGAAGGGAGCCATGCGGGTGTGGCGTTCCTGATGATGGAACTCACGCTCAGCCTGCGGACGACGCGCCGTGTCAGGGGCAAGGCCGGACGGCCGTCGCGCACCGAGACGCGCACGCGCACGATCTTCCGCGGCCTCTTCTTCATGATCGCCACGCCGCGACCGATCCCGGTGCCGATCCTGATCCGTGGTCGGCGCTGGCTGTTCGGTACCCCCTGGCGCCTGCGCGACGGTGACATCAAGGGGATGCAGCGGATCGACATCCCGGACGAGGCCTTCGCGCGCCGCCTGTCGCTCTGGACGAGCGACTGGGAGCGGGCGGCGGAGGTGATCACGCCCGCGTTCGCCGCGGTGATGGCGAGACTGGCCGCCACCGCCGGCCGCAGAGGCATCGACGCCGCGTTCGACCGCGACCAGTTCCTGCTGCTGCTGCCGCGGCGCGGGGATCAGTTCAAGGTGGGCGGACTGTTCCGCAGCGTCCGCCGACTGCGCGTCGATGCGCATCGGCTGATGGACGAAATCCTGATGGTGCACAGGCTGATCGAGACGTTGAAAGGGGACTAGGACTCCCGGCGGGGAGAGGGCCGCGGGGGGCCGGCTCTCCCGCCGGCGAAGGCGCCCCGATCCGTCCCCTCTCCCCCGCACGCCCTATCGCCTGGACCGCACGCGCGGCGATCGCGACGTGCAGGAGCCAGTAGAGGGTCGCGCCGTTGAGGATGTGCCAGATGGGGTGCAAGCCGATCGGCAGGACGTGGCACACCGCGCGGTCGTTGGTGGCGGCGATCATCGACACCGTGAACAGGGCCGCCGCGCCGAGCAGATGCAGCGCGGGTCGGATCGACGAGGCCTCGATCGCCAGTCCGCGCAGCAGCGTCAGCGTGCCGACCGTGACGAGCAGGATGAGCGCGGCGCCGTAGCTGCGCCAGCGCCAGCCCCATTCCCACGGCACGGCGCCGCGCCACTGGTCGACGATCAGCCAGCAGACCAGGAACGCCACCGGCATCGCGAGCCACGGCACGCGCAGGAACCGCCTGAGCGCCAGCACCAGATAGCCGCCGATGAACACCTGGATCGGCACGACATCGGCGGTCAGCGCCCAACGCGTGGCGAAGGTGTGGAACAGGAAGCTGCCGACGCCGATCGACGCCGTGACCGCGATCAGCCCCGCGACCGCCCAGTCATCGGCGCCGGCCGCGCGCCACCGCCGCCACGCGAGCCATGCCGCGAGCAGGAACGCGACATTCGTGATCGCATTGACCGGCTCGTCCCAGAACCCTGGCCCGGTCCGCTCGCAGACCGCGTAGATGCGTCGCCAACTGAGGTTGTCCACGCGGCCGCCATCGCAAAGCGGAAGCGGTGTCGCGAATCACATGCGCGCTGGCGGCCCGAAGAATGGGATGCGGGCAGGGGCAAAGGCCATTGGCCCCCCCGGGGGTGTTCCGGCCTACAACGGCAGCGAGGGATCGATCACGGTCACCTCCGGCTCCCCATCCATGAGCTCGGAGCGCAGCGTCACGATGGTCCGCGCGATCGGTTGCAGCCATTCGGGTTGGATCGTGTCCGGCGCCCGGCTGAGCACCGCCTCGAGCCACTGCCGCCCCTCGCCCCAGGCGCCCCAGAGTGTCTGCACGGTGCGCCCGGGCGGGGCGAACACGCTGCGCCGCGCCAGCACCGTGCCGTGATAGGCGAGCATGGGCCGCGACGGGACCGTGCCGGTCTCGGCATCGGTGATGCCGGCGCCTCCGATCCCGGTCATCGGCTGCGCCGCGTTCTCGGCGACATTCAGTTCCGCGGCATGGCCGAGTTCCCACTGCTCGATCTCGGTGCGCGTGACCTCGGGCTTGATGCGCCAGGTCCAGACCACGACGATGTAGCCGGCGGCCGCCATCACCGCCTTGGGCGGGATGCTGCCCGCGGTGCGCACATGCAGGCGCACCGGCTCCAGCCGCGGCTCGTCCAGCGTGCGGTCGGCGTCGATCAGGGCGCGGAGATACAGCAGGGTGCGGGTTCGGTTGCTCATGGCGCGGCATCCTCGGTTCGGGCGATGATTCCGGCCTCGACCAGCATGGCGAGGCCCCGGTGCAGCGTGTCGCGGGCGGCGTTGTCGCCGGCGACGCGCCGCACGGCGTCGGCGAATTCCTCTTCGAGCTCGGCGAGTGTCGCACCGTCGCAGAGCGTGGCGATCAGCCAGGTGGTGGTGTTGAGCTCGGTCAGGGCGGGGCGCCTCGGCGTGTAGGCGTAGGCGCGCCCCCATTCGGGCATCGGCCGCAGCACCACGCCCGCGGCACGCTCAAACCGGTCGGTCGGGCAGAACACGCAGGTCGGTTCCCTTGTTCATCGTGACGCAGAACGGATCGGGCGCATCCCAGCGCCCATGGAAGGCATAGGCGGTGGAGCGGCACCCGCCGCGGGTGAGCTGGCTCGATGCGCAGTCGCGACAATGCCCGTCCACCGCGCCCGCGCGCAAGCGCCGATACAGCGGATGGTTCCACGTCTCGAGCCAGGGCGTGGTGCGCAGGTCGCCATAATCGACGTAGTCGCGCAGATACGGGCAGCCGATCGCGTGGCCGTAGGGGTCGATCGCGGCGTTCTGCCAGCAGCAATTGGCGTCGTTCGGGTGCCAGGATTGCATCAGCCTGAGCCCTGCGGGCAGATCGGCGGCGAGCTCGGCCAGCGCCGCCATCTGCTCGTCGAGCGCCAGTGCGAGCGCGGACCACGCCCGCCGTGCCCGGCCCAGCGGATAGAGCCGCAACACACCGAACTCGTCGGCGCCGGCGGCGGCCGCCAGCCGCGCCAGTGCGGGCAGCTCGGCCACATTCGGCCGGCACAGGATCACCAGCACCGAGACCGGCACGCCATGACGACGGAGTGCGGCGATGCCGGCGAGCGCGGCATCCAGGCTGCCCGGCACGCCGACCATCGCGTCATGCGTCGCCGCGGTGGCACCCATGAGGTCGACATAGACACGGCCGATGCCGAGGCCGGCGAGCCGCGCGGCGGTCGCGTCGTCGATCGTGACCGCATGGGTGCGCAGCGTGGTGAACATCCGCGCCGTGGCGTGCGCGAGGATCGCTTCGGCATCGTCGCGCGCAAGCGGCTCGCCCCCCTCGACGAACATGTTGATCACGCCGTTCGCGGCGAGCTCGTCGATCAGCCGGAGCCAGGTCGCGGTGTCGAGTTCGTCGGCGGCCGGGCGCGCGCCGCAATCGGCATAGCAGGCGCGGCAGTCGAGCGGGCAGCGTGCGGTGAGGCACAGCGTGAGCTTCATCGGCCGCGCCATCCAGGGCGTGCCGCCGACCTCGCCCGGTGTGCTCATGCGCTGACGGCGTCCGCGATCAACGCGACCGCACCTTCGGCGTTCAGCAATCCGGCGCCGGCGCGCTCGGCGGCGATCAGGTCGCTCCGGTCGCCCGGATCGTGGAGCGGCCGGGCACGCGCCGCGGCGATCAGGGCGGCGCGCAATTCGTGCGCCGAGAGGCGCCGCCCCTCAGGCACCGCCTGCATCATCAGCGCGAGCGCGCCGGCGACCTGCGGCGCCGCCTGGCTCGTCCCGTCCATCACCGCGGCGTCGTCGCGCCCGCGTCCACCCGCGCCGACCGCGGCGACGCCGACCGCGCAGAGATGCGGACGCGCCGGGTCGTCGGTTTCCGACCAGTCGAGCGGCGGCGGCTGCCAGGGCCGCGGGCCGGCGCCGGAGTTGGCCGACGGGCGAAAGCCGAGCCGCGAGGTCGGTGCCTGGAACGCCGCGCCGACGACGATGCTGTGCCGGCCGCAGCAGAGCGAACCGAGCGTCGAGCGGGCATAGGCCGCGCGCAGGGCCGAGGGCGGCGGGGCGACACGCGCGGGCGCAGGGCCGTATTCGCGTTCGACCCACGCATGCAGCTCGGCCGGCGGGCCACCGGCGTGGCGCAGCGCGAAGTTCCACACGCCGTTCAACCGGCGCGCCCGGTCCCAATCGTTGTCCAGGCCCGGATCGATCCGCACGCCGATGCAGGCGGGACGCGCGTTGCCGCGGTGTCGCGTGTTGCTCCACCAGCCGAAGGCGGCGCGCTCGGGCTCGGGGCCGCGCAGCCAGCGTCCCGGCACGCCGTCGGTCGGCGCAAGCAGCCAGGGGCCGAAGCCGAGACGCGCCAGGTGCGGCGGCGCGTGCAGCGTGACCTCGATGCTCGCGGCCGGGTCGTGCCACAGCTCGATCTCGGAGAGGTCCTCGTCGAGCGGCTGGATCTCCCAGCCGAAGCTGCCGCTCTCCCCCGGAGCGAGCGGGACGGCCGCATGCGCGCGCGCATCGCCCGCGTTGCCGGCGCAGATCACCACCGCGATCATCGGCATCGCCGCCCCGCCGCGCTCGACCGCCTCAATCAGCCGGTCGATCTCGCTCTCCACCATCGACCGGCCGTCATGCGCGCCGGCATGGGTGGCGAGGCTGAGATTGATCACCACGCCGCGGCGGCCATCGGCGATCGCGCGCGCGATGATCCAGTGCACGGCGTCGCAGAGCCGCGTGTTGTCGCTGAGCGCGCGCGGCGCGGGCGGCGCAGTGGTACCCGCGAGCGAGGCCGGCACGGGGGGCTCGGCGAAGTCGGACCGGCTGACGCCGAGCTGCACCAGGTAGAGCTCCGCGCCCGGGGCAACGCCGGCGAATGTGCGCTCGTTACCGCGCGAATCGATCACCTTGAAGGGCGAGCCGGCGGCGAGCGAGGCGACATGGGTACCGTGCAGACCGAGTTTCAGCAGCGCGGGATCGTAGTAGTCCGCCTCGGGGTCGTAGGGCCCGACGCCGGTGGCGAGCCAGCGGTCGATCTCGGCGCGGCTGTGCACGACGCCGTAGCCGGCGCTGAAGGGATGGTCGGGGATCCCGTCGAGCGGATCCGGGCCGCGGCCCACGGGGTTCTGGTCCCAGAGCCAGGCGATGCGCGAGCGACCGTCGGGGCAGCGGAATGTCTCGTGATCGTAGCGGAATCCGAAATCGACCACGCCGATCGCGATCCCCGTGCCGTCATGCCCCGGCACACGCTCCGGCAACCAGGCCCCGCGCGGCAGGATCGTGGCCGGTCGCGGACGGCCTTCCTGCGGCGGCGCGACCGGACGCGGCTCGCGCAGCGCGACCAGCTCGCCGCCCGCCTCGCGCGCCACCTCGGCGATCTGCGCGCGGGCGTCCTCGCCGCGATCGATCCTGAGTTCGGCCTGCCAGCGCCGTCCGCGCAGCCGCGCGCCGAGCGCTGCGATCTTCCGTTTGGCGGCCGCCGGGTCGGCCACCTCGGCGATCCAGCGGCGCCGACGCGTCCGGCGCCGGCGCAGCATGTCGTGCAGCACATGCGGATCGATCTGGAGACCGGGCGCGAGCGCGGCGTCCACGGGTAGCTTGACGATGTCGTCGGTCACGCTACGCAATCCCCCTGGCCCGAACCCGGCCGATGCGGCACGATGCTGCTCTGCCCAGGCGGGCGTGTCGATCCACGCTTGCGGGGCGAGAGCGGCGACACCGGATGACGGCGCGGCGCGACGCTAAGGTTGCGCGGCCACGGCCAGTGTGATCTGGATCACATCGCACCGATGACCTCGGACCGATCCTCCTCCGTCGGCCTGCCCGCAGGCTCCGCATGGCTGCCGCAGGACGAGGCCGAGCGGCGGCAGGTGACGGTCGCCTTCATCGACATGGTCGGCTCGTCGCGGCTCGCCGCGATGCTCGACCCCGAGGACATGAGCGAGCTGATCGTCGCCTACCGGCGCGCGGCCGGTGCGGCGATCGAGGCGCATGGCGGCTACATCGCCCGCTTCCTCGGCGACGGCATCCTGGCCTACTGGGGCTTCCCGCGCGCGCGCGAGGACGACACCGCGCGCGCGATCTCGGGCTGTCTTGCGGTGCTCGACGCCGTCGATGCGCTGAACGCGGCGGGGCTTGCGCAGGGCCAGCGGGTGTCGGTGCGGATCGGCATCGAGGCCGGGATCGTCGTGGTCGGCCGCCTCGGCGCGCACGATCCGCGCGCCGAGGCCGACATCGTCGGCGATGCGCCCAATCTCGCCGCACGACTGCAGGGCCGCGCCGAGCCCGACAGCATCGTCACCACCGCGTCGGTACAGGCGCTCGCGGCGCACCGTTTCGCCTTCGTCCCCGCCGGCGAGATGGAGGCGCCGGGCCACGCGAGCCGCGTCGCGCTCTACCGCGTGGCCGGGCCGATCTTCGGCGTGGGTCGCACGCGGCCGCTGCGCGCGGATCGGCTCTACGGCCGCGAGCAGGAGCAGGCCCTGCTCGATGCGCGCTGGCGCGACGCGATGTCGGGCAAGGGCCGGGCGCTCGCGCTGGTGGGCGAGCCCGGGATCGGCAAGTCGGCGCTGATCGGGCATCTGCGCCGCACCGTGGCGGCGACGGGCGGGCTCTGGCATGCGGCGTTCTGCCAGCCCGAGGGCGCGACCAACCCGCTCCTGCCGGCGCGCGACCTGGTGCGCGCGGTGCTGGGCGGCGCCGATCCTGCCGCGCGGCTGGAGGCGGTCCTGCGCGGCGGCGGGGTCGACGACGAGGCGGCCGCGCTGCTCCGGCCGCTGATCGATCCGCGCGCGCCCCTGCCCGCGCTGCCGGGGATCGGCGCGGCGGAGCGGCTGCGCCGCGTTGCGCTCGCGCTGCTGGCGCTGGTGCGCGCGGCCGGCAGCCGCCGGCCCGCGGCGCTGGTGGTCGAGGACGCGCACTGGGCCGATGACGCCTCGCGCACGGTGATCGCCACGCTCGCCGAGGAGGCGCGTCGCTTGCCGGTGCTGCTCGTGCTGACCGCGCGTGCCCAGGGCTTCGAGCCGCCGCCCGCGCTCGGCCGCGCCGGAATGCTGGCGCTCGCGCCGCTGCCCGGCAGCGCGATCGAGGGGCTGATCGCCAACCTTGATCCGGATGGCGCGTTGGATGCCGAGGCGCGCGGCCTGATCGCCGAGCGCGCCGAGGGCAACCCGCTGTTCGCCGAGGAACTGGTGCAGCTCTGGCGTGAGGCGAAGGCGCAGGGCCGCGGCACGGACATCCTGAGCCGCGCCTCGTCGCTGAACGACTCGCTGCTCGCCCGGCTCGATGCGCTCGGCGAGGCGCGCCCCGTCGCGCAGGTCGCGGCCGTGATCGGGCGCGAGTTCGCCGTGCCCCTGCTCGCGCGCGTGCTGGAGATGGACGAGCCCACGGTCGCCGAGGCGGTGGAGACGCTGGTCGCGGCAGGGCTGGTGCACGAGACCGCGGCTTCGGGCGCGACCCACAGCTTCCGCCACGCGCTGGTGCGGGATGCCGCCTATCACTCGCTGTTGCGTGCGCGCAGGCGGGCGGTGCATGCGCGCGTCGCCGGGCTGCTGCTCGCCGAGTTCCGCCCGCTGGTGGAGGCGCGGCCCGAACTGCCGGCGCAGCACCTGGAAGCCGCCGGCGAGATCGACGAGGCGATCACCTGGTGGACCCGCGCGGGGGAGCGCGCGGCCACACAGTCGGCGAACGCGGATGCGCTGCGGCTGCTGAAACATGCCGAGGGGCTGGTGCGGCGCCTGCCGGGCGGGCCGCAATCGCTGCGCCGCGCCGAGCTCCTGATCCGCATCGGCGGGCAGGAGCTCGCGGTGAAGGGCAATGCCGCGCCGGAGCTGGAGGCCGCCTATGCCGAGGCGGTGACGATTCTCGAGGGGATCGGCGAGGCCGATCACCCGGCCATGTTCGCCGCCCTCTGGGGGCTCAACACCTACTCGATGGTGCGCGGCGACATCCCGCGCGCGCTCGCGCTCGGCCAACGGATGCTCGGCATCGCGGGCGACGAGGATCGGCTGATCCAGGTGCATCGCGTGCTCGGGCTCGCGCATCTGCTGCGCGGCGAGCACGCCGAGGCCGACCGCCACTACACCGAGGTGCTGACGCGCTACGACGCCGCGCGGCACGAGCATCACCGCTTCGCCTACGGATCGGACCCGGCCGGGGTCGTGCTCTCGCACCTCGCCTGGAGCCAGATGATCGGCGGGCATCTCGCCGCCTCCGACAGCCACGCCGCCGAGGCCGAGACCCATGCGCGCCGCCTCGCCCATCCGCACACGCTCGCGCATGTGCTGGCGGTGGACGGGCTGCGCCGGCTGATCGCGCGCGACCGCATGCGCGCGGCCGAGCGCGCCGAGGAGGTGCTGCGCATCGCCGCCCAGCACGGGTTTCCCTACTGGTCGGCCTGGTGCGCGGTGATCGCGGCGGGCGCGATCGAGGCGGCACCGTCCGAGCGGGCGGAACGGATCGAGGCCGCGGTCGCGGCGTATCGCGCGACCGGGGCGTTGCAGCTCGTCCCCTACGCGCTGGGCCTTGCCGCCGAGGCACGGCTGGAGGAGGGCCGACCGCACGCGGCGCTCGGCCTCCTGGAAGAGGCCGAGCGGATTGCGGCGGCGACGGGGGTCGCGCTCTACTCGTCCGAGGTCGCGCGATTGGCGCTGGTCGCGCGCCGAGCCGCCGGGCTGCCGGTCGCGGAGTCGGCCGCGGCGATCGCGGACCGCGCGGCCGCGCGCGGCGCCGGTCTCTGGGCGCTGCGCGCGCTGATCGAGGCGGCGCGGGGCGACCGCAGCGTCGTCGCGCGGCTCACCGTGCTGATCGAGCGGCTGATCGCGGAGGGCGCCGATCCGACGCTCGGCGATCTCTGCATCGCGCGTGACCTCGTACCGGCTGTTCCCTGACGCATGCTGCCGAGCGCCCTCCTCGAGACGTTCCTGCTGGTCTATCCGGCGCTCTTCTCGATCGTGAACCCGATCGCCGGCGCGTTCATCTTCAACGAGGCGGCTGGCGGGCTCGATGATCGCGCGCTCGCCCGGCTCGCCCGCAAGGTCGCGACCTATTCGCTGATCGTGATGCTGGTGGCGATGTGGGGCGGATCCTTCATCCTCGGCTTCTTCGGCATCAGCCTCGCCGCGGTGCGCATCGCCGGTGGCCTCGTGCTCTCGCTCTGGGCGTTCAACCTGCTCTCCGCGCCCGAGAAGCGCGAGGAGCGCAAGCGCGACGAGGCGACCTCGCGCGCGATCGGCGACGAGGCGGCGTTCTTTCCGCTCACCCTGCCGTTCACCACGGGGCCCGGCACGATCGCGGTCTGCATCGCGCTCGGCGCGACACGCCCCCCCTTCGATCGCGGCCTGCTTGCCTTCGCCGCCGGGGCGAGCCTTGCCGCGGTCGCGATGGCGGCGACCATCCTCGGCGCCTATCGCTATGCGCCGCGCATCGCCGCCTGGCTGGGGCACACCGGCTCGCGCGTGCTGAGCCGGCTTGCCGCCTTCCTGCTGCTCGCGGTGGGGGTGCAGATCCTGATCGCCGGCGTCACGGATGTGCTGACGCCGATCATGGCCGCACGGCCGCCCGGCTGAGCACGTGCCGCGCGACGCCATGCCGGCCCAGGGAGATGACGATGCCTCACTCTGATCGTTTCGCCCCCCGGCTGCTCGCGGCAACGGCGGCCGGGCTTGTGCTGGTGGCCGCGTGGCATGCCATCCCGCTCATGCAGATCGAGCTGATCGCCTCGCGGGCCGAGCCGCGCACGGTCACCCCGCGCGGCGATCTCGCCGCCGACGAGCAGGCGACCATCGCGCTGTTCGAGGCGGCGCGGGATTCGGTGGTGTTCATCGCCACCGTGCAGCGCGTGGTGGACCCCTGGACGCGCAATGCCTTGCAGGTGCCGCGCGGCACGGGGTCGGGGTTCCTGTGGGACCGCCTCGGCCACGTCGTCACCAACCATCACGTCGTCGCGGGGGCGAGCGGCGCGACAGTGCGCCTCGCCGACGGGCGTGCCTTTGCTGCCACCCTGGTCGGCTCCAGCCCGGCGCACGATCTTGCGGTGCTGCGGATCGGCCTCGGCGCCGACCGCCCGGCGCCGCTGCCGGTGGGGACGAGCCATGACCTGCGCGTCGGCCAGAAGGTGTTCGCGATCGGCAACCCGTTCGGGCTGGACTGGACGCTCACGACCGGCATCGTCTCGGCGCTGAACCGCGAATTGCCGACCGACACGGGCGGCGCGATCGAGGGCCTGATCCAGACCGACGCGGCGATCAATCCCGGCAACTCGGGCGGGCCGCTGCTCGACTCGGCGGGTCGGCTGATCGGCGTGAACACCGCGATCTTCAGCCCCTCCGGCGCCTCCGCGGGCATCGGCTTCGCTGTCCCGGTCGATACCGTCAATCGTGTGGTGCCGCAGCTCATCGCCACCGGCCGCTATGTCCGCCCGGCCCTCGGCATCCGCGTCGAGCATCAGCTCAACGCCGCGCTGGCGCGGCGCTACGGCATCGAGGGGGTGTTCGTGCTCGAGGTGGAGCGCGGTTCGCCGGCCGCGCGTGCCGGTCTTCGCCCTGCCAGGCTCGGCGGCGACGGCGCGTTCGAGCCGGGCGACGTGATCGTCGCCGTGGACGGGCGACCGGTGGCACGCGTGGCGGATCTGCTGAATGCGCTCGACCGCTTCTCTCCCGGCGCGGAGGTCACGGTGACGCTGATGCGCGACGGGCGGAGGATGGACGTGCAGCTGGTGCTGGAGGCGGGACGATGACGGACGACAAGGCGCCGCCCTCGGGCCGGGCGCTCTGGCGGCGCCTCGATCTCTACGAGAAGTTCGAGCACGCCGTCATTCTTGTGCTGACGACCCTGATCGCCGCGATCATCCTCGCCGCGCTCTGGAACCTGCTGCTGCGCGTGGTGGCGCTGGCGGCATGGCCCGACCTGTTCGATCCGACCGATCCGGTCGTGTTCCAGACCGTGTTCGGCGCGATCTTCACCGTGATCATCGCGCTTGAGTTCAAGCGGTCGCTGCTGGTCGCGACGGAGCGGCGCTTCGGCGTGGTGCAGGTGCGCGTCGTGGTGCTGATCGCCATGCTCGCCGTGGTGCGGAAGGTGATCATCCTCGACCTGAACGACACCGAGCCCGGGAAGATGTTCGCGCTCGCGGCGGCGATCCTCGCCCTCGGCATCGTCTACTGGCTGGTGCGCGATCAGGACCGGCGCGAACGGATCGGCCGGACGCAGGACGGCTGATCCCGGGCCGCCAAAGGTTTGACCTTTGGCGGCCCGGGATCGCGCGCAGGGCTGGTGTGGCGGCTGCGCGCCAAAGGAAACCTCATACCCGGCGCACGAAGGTGAAACCTTCGTGCGCCGGGTATGAGCCCGCCGGATCAGCGCCAACCCTCGGCGATCCGCACCACGCCGGCTGCGATCAGCGCCTCGATCTCGTCCGCACCGAACCCGGCCTCGGCCAGCACCGCGCGCCCGTGCTCGCCCACCTTCGGCGCATCGAGCCGCACGCCCGGGCGCTCGCCGTCGAGCGCGATCGGCAGCGCCGGCAGCTTGGCCTTGCGCCCGTCCGGCAGCGAGATCGGCAGCAGACCGCCCGAGGCGTTCAGGTGCGGATCGTCGAACAGCTGCTCGGGCCGCACGATCGGGGCGAAGGGCAGGCCCATCGCCTCGAACCGCGCCGACAGCGTCGCCGCGTCGAACACGCCGAGCCGCTTCTGGAGTTCGGGGATCAGCCAGTCGCGGCTCTGCACCCGCCCCGTGTTGGTGGCGATGCGCGGATCGTCAGCGAGGTCGGCGAAGCCGAATTCGCGGCAGAACACCCCCCATTGCGTGTCCGTCACGACGCCGACGAACACCTTCTCGCCGTCGGCGGTGGCCATGATGTCGTAGACGCCCCAGGCGGCGACGCGCACCGACATCGGCTTGAGCGGCTCTCCGGTGATCGCGTGCTGCGCCATGTGCTGGGCGACCAGCATCACCGTGTTCTCGAACAGCGAGGCGGCGATGTGCCGCCCGCGCCCCGTGCGGTGGCGCTCGTTCAGCGCGGCGAGGGCGCCGATCGCGCCGAACATCCCGCCCATGATGTCGTTCACCGACGAGCCCGCGCGCAGCGGCTGGCCGGGCGGGCCGGTCATCCACGCGAGCCCGCCCATCATCTGCACAACCTCGTCGAGCGCGACGCGATGCGCATAGGGCCCGTCCTGGAACCCCTTGTGCGAGACATAGATCAGGCGCGGATTGAGCTGCGACAGTGCCTGCCAGCCGAAGCCGAGCCTGTCGAGCGCGCCGGGGCGGAAGTTCTCGCTGAACACGTCGGCAGTCGAGACGAGCTTCAGGATGGCGTCGCGGCCGCGCGGATCCTTCAGGTCGATCGCGATCGAACGCTTGTTGCGGTTTGAGATCGGGAAGAAGCCGGCACCGGCCCCCACCAGCCTGCGCGTGTTGTCGCCCTCCAGCGGCTCGACCTTGATCACGTCGGCGCCCAGATCGGCGAGCACCAGCCCGCAGGTCGGGCCCATCACCATGTGGGTCATCTCGACGACGCGGATGCCCTCGAGCGGCAGCGGCGCGCTCATGCGGCGCGCTTGACCTGGTGCAGATGCCCGTGCAGCGCCTCGCCCGGCAGCGCCTCGGCGAGGATCGCGCGCGCGCGCAACAGACCGTCGAGATCGACGCCGGTGCGGAGCCCCATCTCCTCGAACATCCAGACGAGGTCCTCGGTCGCGGCATTGCCGGAGGCGCCGGGTGCGAAGGGACAGCCGCCGAGACCGGCGAGCGCGCCGTCGAAGGCGCGGATGCCCGCCTCGTAACCGGCGAGCGCGTTGGCGAGCGCGCGGCCGCGCGTGTCGTGCAGATGGAGCGCGCCGAGCCGGTCGCCGACGGCTTCGCGGGTGCGCTCGATCAACCGCTTCACCTGGCGCGGATTCGCCATGCCGACCGTGTCGGAGAGGCAGAGATCGTCGGCACCCGCGGCGACCAACGCCTCGGCGAGCCGGATGACGTCATCCTCGGGCACCTCGCCCTGCATCGAGCAGCCGAAGGCGGTGGAGATGCCGACCTCGACTGCGGGTCGATGCGGGGCGGCGCGGGCGAGTTCGATGATCCGGCGCACCTGCTCGACCGCCTGGAGCGGTTCCATGCGCACGTTCGCAAGGCTGTGCGCGCGCGAGGCCGAGACCGGCACGGTGAGCTTGTGGGCGCCGGCTTCGATCGCGCGTTCCGCGCCCTTGGCGTTCGGCACCAGCGCGACGACGACGATACCGCGGAGGGTCAGGGCCTGGGCGACCACCTCGGCGGTGTCGGCGAGCTGTGGCACGAGGTCGGGCCGGACGAACGAGCCGACCTCGACCTCGGGCAGCCCGGCGGCGGCGAGGGCGGCGATCCAGCGATGCTTGTCGGCCGTCGCCATGGTGGTCCTGGCGTTCTGCAGCCCGTCGCGGGGCCCGACCTCGCAGATGATGATGTCGCGGTCCATGCCGCGACCCTACCCCGGTGCCGCGCGGAACGGGATAGGGGCGCGTTTCCGCCGCGCCGCGGGCCGCTTACCTCCCGCCCAGGACGCGCTGCGCCCGCTCGGCCAGATCGAGCACGGCCTCGGACTCCGGTGCCCGGCGGACCAGTTCGTTCAGTGCATCCATCAGCCGGGCGGCCCAGGCGCGCCTTGCCTCCTCCGGCGCGTCGGGCGCGGGATGCGCGCCGAGCACGGCCAGCGCCTCGCGCGCGCTCTCGGCGGCAACCCCCTGCAGCCGTGGCGCGATCGCTTCGAGACCCTGGCGCACGGCCGCGAGGCCGCCGACGGGAAAGGCGGTGCTGAAGGTCATGGTCGGGCCGATCGCCGGTCCGTTCGCCGCCTCGATGCCGATGCGCCCGCCGGTCGGCGGCGCATCGCGCAATTCGAGCCCGCCCCAGACCAGCGCCACGTGCCCGGCTGCCTGGAGCTCTGCAATGAGCCCCGGCAGTGCGGCCCGCTCGATCGCGATCGCATCCGCCAGGCTCTCGACCGCCGCCGTCGAGAGCCGCGTCCCGTCGCGCTTCGCCTTCAGCCGGAGCGCGCCGAGCAAGAGGGTCGCCTGATCCATCGCCTGGTCTCCTTGCGCGCGAAAGGATCGCTAGCGTAACCCAAAGAAGCTGCAGCGGCGTGCGGATCGTTCTCCTAGGACAGCGCCAGGGGCGGGTCGGGGATGCGACAACCGGCCCGTGTCATCCGGTCCGTCCCGAGTCCTGCGTCCGCGTCACGCGACCATCGTCGATTTTTCGTTTGCACGTCCGACTCCTGAGGCGCAGAAGGCGCGGTCGCGACGGAACAGGACGGAGTCGCCCGAGTCGATGCTCACGGTCCGGATCATTCCCTGCCTCGACGTCAAGGACGGACGGGTGGTGAAGGGCGTCAACTTCGTTGACCTGCGCGACGCCGGCGACCCCGTCGAGCAGGCGCGCATCTACGACGCGGCCGGTGCCGACGAGCTCACCTTCCTCGACATCACCGCCTCCTCCGACAACCGCGACACCATCCTGGACGTGGTCGCACGCACCGCGGCATGCGTGTTCATGCCGCTCACGGTCGGCGGCGGCGTCCGTTCGGTCGAGGACATCCGCCGGCTGCTGCTGGCCGGTGCCGACAAGGCGTCGATGAACTCGGCCGCAGTCGCGCGCCCGGAGCTGATCAACGAGGCGGCGCGGAAATTCGGCAGCCAGTGCATCGTGGTGGCGATCGACGCCAAGCGCGCCGCGCCCGGCCACTGGGAGGTGTTCACCCATGGCGGACGGCGCGGCACCGGGCGGGACGCAGTCGCCTGGGCGCGCGAGGCGGCCGAACGCGGCGCCGGCGAGATCCTGCTCACCAGCATGGACCGCGACGGCACCGGCGAAGGGTTCGATCTCGAACTCACCCGCACGGTCGTCGAGGCCGTGTCTGTGCCGGTGATCGCCTCGGGCGGCGTCGGCCGGCTCCAACACTTCGTCGACGGCGCGCGCGCCGGTGCGACCGGCCTGCTGGCAGCGAGCGTCTTCCACTTCGGCATGTTCACGATCGCCGAGGCGAAGGCGGCGCTGGCGGCCGCGGGGCTGCCGGTGCGCCCCGTCCCGGCCCTGGCGGCGTGAGGCGAGAATGGGCAAGGCCGCGAAGGATCTGAAGAAGCCTGCTGCGCCGGGCGCCCTTGACGCGACGATCCTCGATCGGCTCTACGCCACCGTCGAGTCGCGCAAGGGCGCCGACCCGGCCCTCTCGCATTCCGCTCGCCTGCTCTCGCGCGGCACCGCGAAGGTGGCGCAGAAGCTCGGCGAGGAGGCGGTCGAGGCGGTGATCGAGGCGACGCGCGGCAACCGCGACGGCGTGATCGCCGAGAGCGCCGATCTGCTCTACCACCTCATGGTCGTGTGGGTGGACGCCGGCATTCGCCCCGGGACGGTCTGGGCCGAGCTGGAGCGGCGCCAGGGGGTCAGCGGCATCGCCGAGAAGGCGGCGCGCGCCCAGCCGGTGCTGCGCCGGCTGCCGGGCACCAAGAAGGTGTGGTAGGCGAATCGCGCCGTCGATCCGCCGGAGCCTCGCCATGCCTGTCAGCGGCCTGCCGCCCTACGATCCCTCGAACATCTTCGCGCGCATTCTGCGCGGCGAGATCCCGTGCAGGAAAGTCTACGAGGACGACGTCGCCCTCGCCTTCCACGACATCAACCCGCAGGCACCCGTGCATGTGCTGGTCGTGCCGAAGGGGCAGTACGTGTCGATGGCGGATTTCTCGGCCAACGCCTCGGATGCCGAGATCGCCGGATTCTGGCGCGCCGTCGGCAAGGTCGCGAAGGACCTGTCGCTTGAGGCGTCCGGCTATCGCGTGCTGACCAACATGGGCGTGCACGGACACCAGGAGGTGCCGCATTTCCACGTGCACATCTTCGGCGGACGCAATCTCGGGCGGATGGTGCCGCCGGCCAAGGACTGATCCGTTCCGCGCCGAGGCGTGACCGTTTCGCAGACGGGATCGCCCGCAGGACTGGTTTGGCGATCGCGCGCCGAAGGATCGCCGAGCGCCGGGGAACGGAACGGCCCCCGCGTGCGCCGCGGGGACCGTGCCGTTGACGGCTCCGCTGGCGCGTGATGCTCTCGCCGCAACACGACAGGGAGGATCATTCATGCGTCTGCGATTTGCTGCGGCGATCTGCGCCGCGATGCTGGCTGCCGGACCGGCGCTCGCCCAGGGCGACATCTGCCCCGAGCGCACGATCCGCTTCATGGTCCCGTTCCCGCCCGGCGGCAGCACCGACGCGCTCGCCCGGCTCATCCAGCCGCGCATGAGCGAGCTGCTCGGCCGCACCATCGTAGTGGAGAACCGCGGCGGTGCCGCCGGCTCGATCGGCACCGCGGCAGCGGCGGCTGCACCCGGCGATGGCTGCACCGTGCTGTTCGTGTTCGACACCCACGCGACCAACCCCACGCTGATCCCGAACCTGCCCTTCGACACCAGGCGCGATCTCGCGCCGCTGATGCTGGTCGGCACCAATGCGATGGTGGTCACCGCGCATCGCTCGACCCCCTATACCGACTTCCGCCAGGTGATCGCCGAAGGCAAGCAGCCGGGCAAGGAGCCGCCCTACGGCACGATCGGCAATGGCAGCCTCGCGCATCTGGCGATGACGCAGCTCCAGAAGCTCGGCGGGTTCGGCATGACGCATGTGCCCTATCGCGGCGGCGGCCCGCTGGTGCAGGACGCCGCGGCCGGCAACGTGCCGCTGGCGATGGCGACGATCGTGGTGCTGCGACCGCAGATGGACGCCGGCGCGATCCGCCCGCTCGCGATCACCGGCGCCGAGCGCCATCCCGGCCTGCCGAACACGCCGACCATGCGCGAGCTCGGCTTCGAGGGGTTCGCGGCCTATGCCTGGTGGGGCATCCTGATGCCGTCGCGCACGCCCAAGCCCATGCAGGCGCGCATGCATGCTGCGCTGACCGACGCGATCGGCCAGCCCCAGGCGCGCGAGCGGCTTGCCGGACTCGGCATGGACCTGCGCATCTCCGACCCCGAAACCTTCGAGCGGTTCCTCAACACCGAGATCGACCGTTGGGCGCAGGTGATCCGCGAGAACAACATCACGCCGGACTGAGCCGCAGCCCGGGTTCGTTCCCGGCAATCAGACGCGGACGAACCCGACCGTCTCCTCGACCTCCGCCAGCACAGGTGCCGCGAGCGCGCGGGCGCGCTCGGCACCGCGGCGGAGGATCGCCTCGACGGTACCGGGATCGCCGACCAGCCTTCGCATCTCGGCCGCGATCGGGCTGAGGCTCGCCACCAGCAGGTCGGTCAGCGCCGCCTTGAAGGCGCTGAACGGCTTGCCGCCGTGCTCGGCCAGCACCGCGCCGTGATGCATGTCGGTCAGCGCCGCATAGATACCGACGAGGTTGCGCGCCTCCGGGCGGCCCTCCAGCCCCGCCTCCTCCGACGGCAGCGGCTCGGGATCGGTCTTGGCCCGGCGCACCTTCAGCGCGATCGCATCGGCATCGTCGGTCAGGTTGATGCGCGACTGGTCGGAGGCATCCGACTTGCTCATCTTCTTGGTGCCATCACGCAACGACATCACCCGCGCGGCGGGGCCGAGGATCAAGGGCTCGATCATCGGGAACACCGCGCGGCCGAAATCGTGGTTGAACTTCTGCGCGATGTCGTTGGCGAGTTCGAGATGCTGCTTCTGGTCCTCACCGACCGGCACGCGCGTCGCCTTGTAGAGCAGCACGTCGGCCGCCATCAGGTTCGGATAGGCATAGAGGCCGACCGAGGCGTTCTCGCGGTCCTTGCCGGCCTTCTCCTTGAACTGCGTCATCCGGTTGAGCCAGCCGATCCGCGCCACGCAGTTGAAGATCCAGGCGAGCTGCGCGTGGCCCGGCACGGCGGACTGGTTGAACACGATGTGCTTCTCGGCATCGATGCCGCAGGCGACCATCGCGGCCGCGACCTCGAGCGTCGCGCGGTGCAGCTCGGCAGGCTCCTGCCAGACGGTGATCGCGTGCATGTCGACGACGCAGAACAGGCACTCGTGGTCGTGCTGCAGCTTCACCCAGTTGCGCAGCGCACCGAGATAGTTGCCCAGGTGCAGGTTGCCGGTCGGCTGCACGCCAGAGAAGATGCGCGGAAGCGAGGCGATCATGGATCGGTCCTTGTGGAGGGGATCGGGGGCGGCGTGATCGGGCGGGAATGGCCCGCCGTCAAGCCCGCCGGCGCAGATAGCTGCGCAGCTCGCCGATGTCGGCCACGCGCAGGGCAAGCGCGGCAAAGCCGAACACGGCCGTCGCCAGCGCGATCAGCGTGCCGAGCGCACCCCAGCGATAGCCCTGGGTGCGGAACAGCGTGTCGAACACGAACTCCTCCGCCACCCAGATCGTGACGCCCATGATCGCCGCCGCCGCGACCAGCCGCGGCAGGAACGCACGCAGCCGCGCATCAGGGGCAAGCCGCCCCTGCCGCCACAGCCATGCCCCGAGCGCCAGCGCGTTGACCCACCCGGCGATCACGGTGGCGAGCGCGATGCCGACATGCACGAGCGGCCCGATGAGCGCGAGGCAGAGCGCGATGTTCAGCACCACGCAGATGATCGCCACCTTCACCGGGCTCGCCGTGTCGCCACGGGCGAAGAAGCCCGGCGCGAACACCTTCACCAGCACATAGGCGGGAAGCCCCAGCGCATAGACCGCGAGCGCGGCCGCGGTCGCGGCGACGTCCCCCGGTCCGAAGGCGCCACGGCCGAACAGCACATGCACGATCGGCCAGGCCGCGACGGCGAGACCGACCGCAGCCGGCACGGTCAAAAGCAGCGCGAGCTCGATCGCGCGGTTCTGCGTCGCGAGCGCGGCCGCGCCCTCGCCCGCCCTCACCTGCCGCGAAAGCGCGGGCAGCAGTGCGGTGCCGACGGCGGTGCCGATCACGCCGAGCGGCAGCTGGTTCACCCGGTCGGCGTAGTAGAGGAACGCGATCGAGCCCTGCGGCAGGAACGAGGCGATGATCACGTCCACCATCAGGTTGATCTGCGTGACGCCGGCGCCGATCGCGCCCGGCCCCATGCGCCGGAGCAGCAGCCGCACCTCGGGTGTCAGGCGCGGGACAGGCAGGCGGAGTGGCATCCCGGCCGCGGCCACCGCCCAGGCGAGCAGCACGAACTGAAGGATTCCCGCCGCCGCGACGCCCCAGGCGAGCCCGTGCGCGACCGGCAGCGCCAGGAGCGGCGCGAGTGCAAGCCCACCGATCAGCGCGACATTGAACAGCAGCGGCGCGGCCGCGGCGACGGCGAAGCGATCGAGCCCGTTCAACACGCCCGAGAACAGCGCGACAAGGCAGATCAGCATCAGATACGGGAAGGTGATGCGCGTCAGTTCGACGGCAAGCGCGAACCGTTCCGGGTCGCGGAGGAACCCCGGCGCGAGCAGCGTCATCGCCTCCGGCATGAAGACGATCGCCGCGAGCGTCAGCAGCGCGAGCGTCGTCAACAGCACCGAGAGCGCGCCCTCGGCGACGCGGCGCGCCTGCTCGCGCCCTTCCGCGGCGAGGCTGCCGGCGAACAGCGGCACGAAGGCGGCCGAGAACGCGCCCTCCCCGAACAGGCGGCGGAAGAAGTTGGGCAGCTTCAACGCGACGAAGAAGGCATCGGCCGCCGGACCCGCGCCGAGCGCGGCGGCGATCAGGATGTCGCGGATGAAACCGAGCACCCGGCTCGCGGCAGTCCAGGCGCCGACCGTGAAAACGTTCCGAATCATGAGTGGAAACGCCGCCCCTCAGGCGGCCGCAGGATGCGCCCCGGACGCCTCGCCTGGCGCGTCGAGCGCGGCGAGCAAAGCCTCCTTCAGGCTCGCGAGCTTGCGCTCGTTCTCGATCTTCAGGCCGAACACGTCCTTCACGTAGAACACGTCGACCGCGCGCACGCCGTAGGTGGTGACATGGGCGGAGGCGATCTGCACACCCTGCTCGCTCATCGCCGCGGTGACGTCGTGCAGCAGGCCCGGCCGGTCGCGCCCGTTCACCTCCACCACCGTATGCGTGGCCGAGGCGTGGTTGTCGATCACCACACGTGGCGGCACATGGATCGCGCGGGTGCGCGGGAATGGGGGACGCGCCTTCCGGATCTCCTCGGCGATGCGCAGCCGCCCCGACAGCGCCTGCTCGACCAGCACGCTCATCCGCGCGATGCGATGCGGCGCGTCGAACGCGCCGCCGGCGGCATCCTGGATCCAGAACGTGTCGAGCGCCATGCCGTTGGTCATGGTGTGGATGCGCGCGTCCACGATCGAGGCGCCGGCGACCGCGAGCGCGCCCGCGATCTTGCTGAACAGGCCGGGATGGTCGGCGGTGTAGACCGTGACCTCGGTCACGCCGCGCTCGGGCAGGACCACGGTCTTGATCGAGAGCGCTTGGCCGGCTGCCTCGGCGTCGCGGACCAGACGCGCGTGGCGCAGATGTGTCTCGGGATCGAAGCCGAGCCAATAGGCCGGATAGCCGAGGGACAGGAACGCCTCGCGGTCGGCTGCACTCCACCCCTCCGCCTCCAGCGCGGCGGACGCGGCCTGGCGGGCGCGAGCGACGCGCGTGTCGCGCTCGGGCACGTTGAGCCCGCCTGCCAGTACCTCGGCGACGCGCCAGTAGATCTCGCGCAAGAGCGTCGCCTTCCAGTTGTTCCAGATCTTCGACGACACCGCGCGCATGTCGGCGACCGTGAGCGCCATCAGGAGGCGCAGCCGCTCCGGGCTCTGCACGAGTTCGGCCAGGTCAAGAATGGTCTTGGGATCGTCAATGTCGCGCTTGAACGCGGTCTGGCTGAGCACGAGGTGGTGCAGCACCAGCCAGGAGACGGTCTCGGTCTCCTCGGCCGACAACCCGATGCGAGGCCCGAGATCCTGCGCGATCGCCGCGCCGAGTTCGGAATGATCACCACCGCGGCCCTTGGCGATGTCGTGCAGCAGCATCGCGACATAGAGGGCGCGGCGCGATTGCACCTGGCCGATCAGCGCGGTCGCCACCGGTGCGATGCCGGCGAGTTCGCCCTGCTCGAGCTGGTTGAGCACGCGCACCGCCTCGATCGTGTGCTCGTCGACGGTGAACACGTGGTAGGTGTCGAACTGCATCTGCCCGACCACGCGCGCCCAGTCGGGGATGAAGCGGCCGAGGATGCCGGCGAGGTTCATCACCTTCAGCCACTGCGCGCTGTCCATCTTCGGCGAGGCGACGAGGTCGAGGAAGGCGGCGTTCGCTTCCGGATCGTCGCGCAGCCTGGCCGCCACCCGTGCCTCCTGCACCAGCGCGCGCAGCGTCAGCGGATGCAGCTCGCGGCCGGTGTCGCGTGCGGCCTGCAGCACGCGGAACAGCAGGATCGGCTCGGCGGCGAAGCTGCGCCCGGGTGCGAGCACCAGCTTGCCGGCTTCCAGCGCGAAGCCGCGCGCGGCGAGGGCGGGCGGCGCCTCCGGCGCGAGCGCGGGCGGGCCGAGCGCGCGCCGTTCCACCACCGGCTCGATCGTCAGCGTCAGCCGGCGCACTTCGCGCGCGGTCAGGAAGTAGTGCTTCATGAAGCGTTCCACCCCCTGCACCGCGCCGTGGCGCGTGTAGCCCATGGCCGCGCCGATCACCGGCTGGAGGTCGAAGGTGAGACGCTCCTCGGCGCGACCCGTGGTGTAGTGGAGATGGAAGCGCACCGACCAGAGGAACTCGGCGGCGCGGCGCCAGGCGCGCACCTCGCCCTCCGTGATCAGCGGCCCGCCCGGCAGCGCCGGGTCGGCCGCGTCCTCGAACCGGGCGATGCCGCTGGTGTGCCGCATCATCCAGAACAGGGTCTGCAGGTCGCGCAGCCCGCCCTTGCCGTCCTTCACGTTGGGTTCGAGCAGGAAGGCGGAATCGCCGTACTTGCGCTGCCGGTCGGCCCGCTCGGCGCGCTTGGCGGCGAAGAACGCGGCCGCACCCTGGCGCGCGCAATCCTCGCGAAAGCGCCCGGCGAACTCGTCGAACACCGGCCGGTCGCCGGCGAGGAACCGCGCGTCGATCAGCGAGGTGCGGATGGTCTGGTCGTTGCGCGCATGGGCGATACACTCGTCGATGCTGCGCGTCGCATGTCCGACCTTCAGCCCGAGGTCCCAGAGGAAGTAGAGCATGAACTCCACCACCTGCTCGGTGCGTGGCGGTTCCTTCCAGGGTGTCAGGAACAACAGGTCGAGATCCGAGAAGGGGGCGAGCACGCCGCGGCCGAAGCCGCCCGTGGCGGCGAGCGCCAGCGCCTCGCCGGCGGACTCGACCCCGGGCGGATAGACCACGCGCGTGGTCCAGCGGTGCAGCAGCCGGACCGTCTCGTCCATCCGCTGGGCGAGCAGGCGCGCCGCGTCCAGGCCCGACAGCCCCGCCTCGAACCGCGCCTTGGTGTCGGCCTGGACGCGGCCGAGATGCCGGCGGAACAACGCGAGCGCCTCGTCGCGCGGCGGATTGGCGCCGTTGCGGGGCAGGCCAGCGAGCTCGGCGGCGAGCGTGTCGGCATCCGCCGGCGGGGCCGCTCTGCCCCGTCCGGCGGCGGAGGGAAGCCCGCCGACAGCTTGGTCCATAGGCCAGTCTAACCGCATTTCGCAGCCGCGAAGAAGGGGGGACGCGGCGGCCGGCCGCGGTGGCGCCGCAGGCAGATCATCGCGTGTTTCGTTCGCGTTGGGGCGGCGCGACGGGGCTCTCGTCCGGAAGTTGTGTTGTGTCTCACCTGGACCCTTGGGTTACGGTGATTCCATGCGCATTGCGGGTTTGCGCGGCGTTCGGCCGCGTCATTGATGGCCGACTCATCGACCGACCGCAGCCTTCCGGGGGCGGGCTTGCCTGCGGGGCGCTGGCAGGCGCCGCTTCACGTCCACATAACCGCCCTGTTCATGCTGCTGCTCGGTGCCGCGGCGGTGGCGCTCGGTACGGTCGCGGGGCGCAGCTCGCAGGCGCTGGTGGACGAGGCGGTCGCGGCGGCGCTGGACGGCAATGGTCGCCTGGCGGTGCAGGAGCTGCGCCGCCTGGAGGCGACCGCGCGGGGCGCGGCCGAGGCGCTCGCCGCCGACCCGATCACCCGAACCACCGCCGACGCCGAGCGCGCCGAGCGGCTGCATGCCCTCGCCGGGGTGCTGCGCTCCGTGCCGGGGATTTCGGCCGCCTATCTCGGCTGGCCGGACGGCAGCTTCGTGCTGCTGCGGCCGGTCGGGTCGGATCTGGACCATCTCGGCGCGCCGGCAGGCGCGGCCTGGCTCGTGCAATGGGCGAACCCCGCGGGCGCGCGCTTCGAGTTCCTGAGCGAGGCGCTCGAACCGTTGGAACGGCGAGAAGGGGTGGACTACCCCTTCGATCCGCGGGTCCGCCCCTGGTTCCGCGACGCGATGCGCGCGGAGGGCACCATCGTCACGGTACCGTATCTCTTCTTCACCACCCTCGAGCCGGGCATCACGGCCGCGCGCCGTGCGGCCTCCGGCGCGGTCGCCGGCGTCGATGTCGCGCTCTGGGATCTCTCGACGCGGCTCTCGGTCGGCAGCCTGGCCGCGGGCGCGGAAGCGGTGGTGCTGGACGCCGAGGGCGGGGTGATGGCGGACGCGAACATCGCGCGGCTGCGCCGGCTGGTGGCGGCGCGGACGCCGACGCCGGCCTCGCCCGCATCGGAGTTCCTGCCGCGCGCAGCCGAGC
Source organism: Elioraea tepidiphila DSM 17972 (assembly GCF_000378465.1). Lineage (GTDB taxonomy): Bacteria > Pseudomonadota > Alphaproteobacteria > Acetobacterales > Acetobacteraceae > Elioraea > Elioraea tepidiphila. The sequence goes on along the minus strand of NZ_KB899919.1, from coordinate 41,800 downwards.
TCGGCCCGCCCGTGCTCGCGCATCTGGCCGAGCGCTGGCGCAACACGCGGGAGGGTTTCGAGGGACGGCTCAGCGCCGGCGGTCAGGGCTGGCTCGCGATGATCGTGCCGCTCGGCCTTCCGGGCACCGCCTTCGCCATGGCCGCGCCCGAGGAGGTGCTGGGCCGCGGGCCGAGCGCGATCCGGGCGCGGCTGCTGACCGTGTCGGGTCTTGCCTTGCTGTTCGCCGTGCCGGTGATCTGGGGCGTCGCACGGCTGGTCGCCCGGCCGGTCGCGGCCTTCGCGCGCGAGGCGCAGGCGGTCGCGCGGCTCGAGTTCGCCGACACGCCCAGACGCACCTCGCGGGTGCGCGAACTCGCCGAACTGGACGAGGCGATCGCGGCGATGCGCACGGCCCTCGGCGGCTTCACCGCGGTCGCGCACGGCATCGTCGCCTCCGAACAGATCGACCCGGTCCTGGCCAATACGCTCGATGCCCTGATGCGGGCCTCCGGCGCCGACCGCGGCGCGGCCTGGCTGATGACGGATGGCACCATGACACTCGCCGTCGTCCGGCGCGCGCCGGATGCGCCAACGGACGCCCCCATCGGCATCGGCGGCGCGGCTGACGACCTCGCCGCCCGGATCGGCCAGAGCGCCCCCCATCTCCTGGCCAGCTTCGCGCCGGATGATCCCCGCCTCGGCCCCCTCGCCGGCGGGACCGCCCCGCTGACCGTGCTCGGCGTGCCGCTGAAGGCGCGCAGCAGCGAGGTGACCGGCGCGATCGCGCTGGCCCGCGCGGAGCCGGCCGAGCACGCCTTCCCCCCGTCGATCCTGGCCCTGGTCGACGCGGTCGCGCGCCCGGTGGCGCTGGCGATTGACCGCCGGCGCCTGATCGCCGCGCAACGCGCGAGCCTGGAGCAGCTTCGGTTGCTGGAGACGGCGGTGTCGCGGCTGAACGACATGGTGATGATCACCGCCGATCCTGGCGGCGACCCCGCGACGGCGCGGATCGTCTACGTGAACGAGGCCTTCGTCCGCCTGACCGGTTGGTCGCGCGAGGAGGCGATCGGCGCGCGGCCGCAGATGCTGAACGGACCGGAGACCGACCAGGAGGAGCTCGACCGGGTCGCGCGCGCGCTGCGGCGCGGCGAGACGGCGCGGACCGAGGTGATCGCCTACACCAAGGCGGGCGGCACGATCCGGCTGGAGATGGACGTCGCGCCGATCCCCGATCGCTTCGGGCGCGTCTGCCACTGGGTAACGGTCGAGCGCGACGTCACCGAACGGCGCAAGGTCGAGGAGCGCCTGCGCCAGTCCCAGAAGCTGGAGGCGCTCGGCCAACTGACCGGCGGCGTCGCGCACGACTTCAACAACCTGCTCACCGTGATCCTCGGCAATGCCGAGGCGCTCGCCGACGAACTCGCCGACAACGAGCGGCTGCGCCGGCTCGCCGAGATGGCGGCGACCGCGGCCGAGCGCGGGGCCGAACTGACCGACCGGCTGCTCGCCTTCGCGCGCCGCCGCCCCCTGGAGCCCAAGGCGGTCGACCTCGCCGCGCTGCTCGGCGGCATGGACGGGCTCCTGCGTCAGGCACTGACCGAGCGCGTGGACCTCGAAGTCACCGCCGAGCGCGGCCTCTGGCCGGCGCTGGTCGATCCGGGCCAGCTCGAAAGCGCGGTGCTGAACCTCGCGATCAACGCGCGCGATGCCATGCCGAAGGGCGGGCGGCTGACGATCGCGCTCGCCAACGCCTCCCTTGATGCCGTGGGCGCGACGGAGGGCGAGACGATCGCGCCGGGCGACTACGTGCTGCTGTCGGTGACCGACACCGGCACGGGGATGGCGCCGGAGGTGGCGGAGCGCGCCTTCGATCCGTTCTTCACCACCAAGGATGTGGGCGAGGGCAGCGGGCTTGGCCTGAGCATGGTGTACGGCTTCGTCACCCAGTCGAAGGGCCATGCGCGCATCGAAACGAGCCTCGGCGAGGGCACCACGGTCCGGCTCTACCTGCCGCGCGCCGCCGAGCCGCCAGGGCAGCGTCTGCGCCGGGGCGCGGATGCGGCGCCGCGCGGGGCCGGCGAGCACATCCTGCTGGTCGAGGACGAGCCGCTGGTGCGCGAGCACACGGCCGCCCTGCTGCAAAGCCTCGGCTATCGCGTCAGCACCGCCGGCAATGGGCCGGAGGCCATGGAGATACTCGCGCGGCGCGCCGACGTCGATCTGCTGTTCAGCGACATCGTCATGCCGGGTGGCATGGATGGGCGCGCACTGGGCGAACAGGCGCGCCGGTTGAACCCGGCGCTCAAGGTGCTGTTCGCCTCCGGCTACGCCCCCGCCGGTCCGGCCCACGAGCCGCCTGGGACCGAGGCGATCGGCCTGCTCGCCAAGCCCTATCGCCGCCAGGAGCTCGCCGAGCGTGTTCGCGCCGCGCTGGACGCGACGTAGCCCCGTTCAGCCCCGGCTTCCGATGCCGCGCATGAACGCATCGCGGATGCGCACCGGATCGCGCTCGGTCTGCGTCACGGCCGGTTTGTCATCGATCCGCGCGGCGATGAACCACGGTCCCGGCGCGCCGAGCGCGCGCTCGGCCAGCGCCTCGAACTCCGCCTCGTCGGCGGCCCAATGGCTCTCGGCGATGCCGCTGGCGCGCGCGATCGCGACGAGGTCGGTGCGCGCGGCGGCGGCGGGCGTCCGCTGCCCGCCGGTGATCTGGTAGATGCCGTTGTCCCAGACGACGATGACCAGGTTGCGCGGGCCCCGTGCCGCGACCGTCGAGAGGCAGCCGAGCTGCATCAGCAGCGACCCGTCGCCTTCGAGCGCGATCACGGTGCGCTTCGGCTGCGCGATCGCGACGCCGAGCGCGATCGGCACCGCGAGCCCCATGCTGCCCAGCATGTAGAAGTTCTCGGGCCGGCGCCCGGCGGCCCAGAGGTCGAAATTCGTGTTGCCGATGCCGCCGATCACGGCCTGGTCGGTCAGCTTCGCGACGAGGCGCCGCGTGAGCGCGGCGCGGTTCATCACCTGGGCGTTGTGCAGCGCGTCCATGGCGGGGCTCATGCCGGGAACCTCTTTCCGCCGGTGAGCAGCGGCGACAGGATCAGGCAGGCCGGCGCCTGGGTCGCGACCGCCTGGCGGATGGTGCGGTCGACGATGAACTCGGTCTCGTCGAGCCGCGTGATCGTGTGGTGCTCGATGCCGAGCGCGTCCAGCACCGGGCGCATGGTGCGGCAGACCATCGCCTGGCCGAGATTGAACTCGCCGAGTGTGCCGCGTTCGGAGACCATCATGACCAGCGGGATCTGGCAGGCGCAGGCGAGCGAGGCGAGCGCGTTCGGCAGGGTGGCGAAGCCGGAGGTCTGCATCAGCACGATGCCGCGCATGCCGCCCATCCAGGCGCCGGTGACGATGCCGACCGCCTCCTCCTCGCGCGTGGTCGGGAAGGCGGTGAAGAACGGATCGGCCTCGACCGCGGCGATCAGCGGCGTCAGCACGCGGTCCGGCACATAGGTGACGAGGCGCACGTCGTTCTGCCGCAGGGTCGCGGCGACGATGCCGTGCCAGGTGACACTCGGCGTGCCGTCCATGCGTGGGTCCTCCCGGAGTTCGGTCGGCGCCGTTGTCGCCCTTGACGCAGGCCGCGTCTAGAGCAGCGACTTCAGCCGCGCGACCAGGTCGAGCGCGTCGCGCGGGCTGAGCGCGTCGGGGTCGATCTCGGCGAGGATGCGGCGCAGTTCGTCGGGTGCCTCGGCCCGCGCTACGGCGGTCCGCGCGAACAGCGGCATCTCCTCGGCGAGCGGGGCGAGGCCGCGCGCCCGCTCCTCAAGGGCGGCGAGCACCGTCGCCGCGCGCGCGATCACCTCGCGGGGCATGCCGGCGAGCTTGGCGACATGCAGCCCGTAGGAGCGATCTGCCGCGCCCTCGGCGACCGCGTGCAGGAACACCACCTCGCCCTTCCACTCCTTCACGCGCAGATGCGCGAGCCGGAGCTCCGGCAGGCGCGGCCCGAGGGCCGTGAGCTCGTGGAAATGGGTGGCGAACAGCGCGCGGCAGCGGAGCCGGTCGTGCAGCGCCTCCAGCACCGCCCAGGCCAACGCCAGCCCGTCCCAGGTGGCGGTGCCGCGGCCGATCTCGTCGAGGATGACAAGACTGCGCGCCGTCGCCTGGTTCAGGATCGAGGCGGTCTCGACCATCTCGACCATGAAGGTGGACCGCCCGCGCGCGAGATCGTCGGACGCACCGACGCGGCTGAACAGCCGGTCGACGATGCCGATCCGCGCGCGCCGCGCCGGCACGAACAGCCCCGCCTGGGCGAGGATGGCGAGGATCGCCGCCTGGCGCAGGAAGGTCGACTTGCCCGCCATGTTCGGCCCGGTGACCAGCCAGAGCCGCCCGCCCGGCGAGAGATCGACCCCGTTGGCGACGTAGGCGCCGCCCTCGCGCCGAACGGCCGCCTCCACCACCGGGTGGCGACCGTCCTCGATCGCGAAGGCGGCGCTCTCCTCGATCTCGGGCCGGGTCCAGGCCTCGGCCTCGGCGAGCACCGCCGTGGCGGCGGCGACGTCGAGGATCGCGAGCGCCTCGGCGGCTGCGGCAATCGCGCCCTCCTCCGCGCGCACGGCATCAGTGAGGTCGGCCAGGATCGCGGCCTCGCGTGCCTCCGCCTCCGCGCCCGCCTCGACGATGCGGCGGTCCAGGGCCGCGAGCGCGTCGGTGACGAAGCGCATCGTTCCGGCCATGGTCTGCCGGTGCGTGAACCCGGGAAGGGTGTCGGGCGGGGCGTCGCGCAGCCGGAGCCCCGCGGCTTCGGGCACCTCGATGAAGTAGCCGAGCTGGGCGGTGTGGCGGATCTTCAGGTTCGGCACGCCGGTCGCTGTGCGCGCCTCGGCCTCCATCGCCGCGACCACGCGACGGGAATCGTCGCGCAAGGCACGCGCGGCATCGAGCGCGGCATCGAATCCGGCCGCGATCGCGCCCGGATCGCCGGCACGCGCGGGCGGCCGGTCCACGAGCGCGCGCTCCAGCCGCTCGGCGAGCGCGGGCGCGGGGTCGAGCGCGGCCTCGGCCGAGGCGATCAGCGGCGGACGCGGCAGGGTGGCGGCGGCGAGCACGCCCTGTGCGGCGCGCGCGGCGGCCAGCCCGTCGCGGATCGCGGCGAGGTCGCGCGGCGCGCCTCGCCCCAGCGCGATCCGCGCGAGCGCGCGCGCGATGTCGGGCGCGCCCTTGAGCCGGGCGCGCACGGCATCGCGCAGCCCGGGCTCGGCGAGGAAGAACCCGGCCGCGTCGAGCCGTGCCGCGATCGTCGCGGCGATGGTCGAGGGGGCGGCGATGCGCGCGGCGAGCATGCGCGCGCCGGCGGCCGTCACGGTGCGATCCACCGCGCCGAGCAGCGTGTCGGGGCCAGTGCGGTCGAGCTCCAGGCTGCGGCGGGTGGCGGCGTCGATCGCCATGGTCGCGGCCTCGGCCTCGCGCGCGAGCGGTTCGAGCCGCGGCAGACGCCCTGCCTGGGTCGCGCGCACGTAGTCGAGCAGCGCCCCGGCAGCCGCGAGCTCGGGTTCGCTGAACGGGCCGAAGGCGTCGAGCGTCGCCACGCCATAGGCCGCCTCCAGCACGCGGCGCCCGGCCTCGGGCCGGAACCGTGCGGCCGGCAGCACGACCGCGCGGGCGCGCCATTCCGCGAACACTGGGTCGGCGAGCCGATCCTCGGGCAGCAGCAGCTCGGCCGGCTCGCGCGCGGCCAGCGCCGCGGCGAGCGCCGCGCCGCCGGCGGGCCGAACGCCGAACGCGCCGGTCGAGATGTCGAGCCAGGCGAGCGCCGTCCCGGTGCTGGCGGCGATCCAGTTCGGTCGCGCCCCCTCGAGCAGCGTCTCCTCGGTCACTGTGCCGGGGGTGACGAGGCGCACCACCGCGCGCGGCAGCGGGCCGCGCAGGCCACGCTTTTTGGCCTCGGCCGGGTCCATGGTCTGCTCGACGATCGCAACCCGGAAGCCGCGCCGGATCAGCCGCGCGAGATAGGCCTCGTGGCTGTGCGCGGGCACGCCGCACATCGGGATCGGCCGGCCGTCATGCTCGCCGCGCGTGGTCAGCGCGATGTCGAGGGCGGGGGCCCCCTTCTCGGCGTCCTCGAAGAACAGCTCGTAGAAGTCGCCCATGCGGAAGAACAGCAGCGCGTCCGGATGGTCGGCCTTGGCGGCGAACCACTGCGCGAGCATCGGGGAAGGAGGGGCGGACATGGGCGGCGGACGTTAGAGCGGTTTCCACATGGGTGGAAACCGCTCTGGGCATTCCTTGCGAGCATCTTCACGCCCACGGCTGATCCCAGCCGTGGGCGATCTGCTCTAGCCGCGCGCGCCGGATCGCCCAAGGGCCGCGGCTCGGCTATCGTGGCGGCGAGCAGGGAGGATCGCGATGCAGCTTGCCGGCATGAACCACGTCACGATCAACTGCGCGCCGGCCGATCTCGGCGCCTTGCGCGACTTCTACGTCGCGGCGCTGGGGTTGACCGAGGGCAGGCGCCCGGATTTTTCCTTCCCCGGCCACTGGCTCTATCTCGACGGGCGGCCGGTGGTGCATCTCGCCGGCCGGACATCCATCGCGCCCGGCACCAAGGCGCCGGCGCGTGGCGGGGCCGGGTTCGACCACGTCGCGTTCACCGCCGAGGGGCTGGAGGCCGCGCGCGCCCGGCTCGATGCGGCACGGATCGGCTACGAGGAGGCGCCCGTGCCCGGGTTCCCGCTGCACCAGATCTTCCTGACCGACCCGCTCGGGCAGCGGATCGAACTGACGTTCTCCGTCGGCTGAGCTCCTTCAGGCGGCGCGGCTGCGCGCGGCTTGGGTGTCGGCGTGCGCGATCGTGACCACCAGCGCGACCCCCGCCTGTGTCGCCCGTACCGACTTCGCACCCTGGCGCGGCAGGCGGATGCCGCGCTGCATGCAGGCACGGATCAGCGCGGCCGCGACCTCCACCGCCTCCATCACGACCTGGCCGCGCTGCGCCCCCTCGGGCGAGGCGATCTCCACCGAGAGCTGCACCGGGTCGGCGCATGTGACGGTCGCCGCGACCACGGTGCCGGCGGGTGGCGGCGCCTCGCCCTGGCGGCTGTTCATCTCGATCAGCCGGACCTGCAACGCCGCGCGCAGGGCCGCTGCGTCGAAGCGAATCTCGCGGTACTCGCTGATGGGCATGCGACCTCCCCGCATCGTGGTGCGGCGATGATACGACCGTGTGGTTGCCGAGGCGTGAAGATCAGCGGCGTGCCGAGACCACGGCGGCGGCGAGCAGCACGAACCCCAGCGCGATCTTGAGGGCATCGGACGGCGCGGCCGCCGCCAGCACCGCGCCAAGGGCGGCACCGGCGACGCTGCCAAGCCCCATCGGCACGGCGATGCCGCTGGTCTGGTCGCGCGGCGGCAGCCGGCCGAGCCGCGCGTAGCGGATCAGCGCCGCGGCGACGATCACGATCGAGATGGCGACGCTGGCACTGCCGGCCGGCTTCACGTCCAGCCCGTGGATGAACACGAGGGTGGGGATCAGCAACTCGCCACCCGCCACGCCGAGCAGGGTCGCGACCAGCCCGATCACGGCGCCGAGCGCGATCCCCACGGCGGCGCGCGGCAGGGCCGCGTCGGGCAGGAGGTCGAGCCGGAAGGCCTCGCCGGCGAACCCCTCGGCGATCAGCAGGAGCCCGATCCCGACCAGCAGGATCACGATCGCGTGGTGCAGCCGGTGGTCCGACAGCCGCGCCACCAGCCCGGCGCCGGCGAGGGCGGCGATCAGCCCGCCTGCGGTCAAAGCGGCGATGTCGACCAGATGCGGCCCGAGCGGTGCAAGACTCAGGCTGCCGGCGCGGAAGGCGAAGGAGGCGATCAGTGTGACGATGCTGATCACCGAGTTGAGCGGCACCACCTGACCGGGCGCCAGGCCGAAGCGGCGCAGCAGCACGGGGATGCGGAACTCGCCGCCGCCGAGCCCGATCACCCCGCCGAGCAGCCCGACCGGCACGCCCCAGGCGGCCGCTTCGGCGGGGCTTCTCATGCGCCCGGCCGCGTGACGGCGACCGACTTCACCAGCGCGACAACGGGCCGGCCGGGGGCGAGGCCCATGCGCATCACGGCATCCTCGGTGACATGCGCGCGCAGGCGCGCCGCGCCGAGCACCACGACCACATCCGCCAATCCGGCCGGGCGCGGATCGATCGTGTCGATCGTCCCGGCCAATGCGTTGTGCACGGACAGCCCCTCCGGCACCCGATCGGCGAGGATCACGTCGCGCGCGGGGATGCGCACCCGGAGCCGCGTGCCCGGCGCGGCCTCGATCACGGGGGCGAGCACCTGGCCGGCCGGGGTGTCGAGCACCGAGAGGCGGCGGTCGGGCAGGGTCGCGACCAGGGTCGCGTCCAGCACGCTGCCGGCTTCGGCAGCAGCCGCGATGATCGGCAGGTCCGCGCGCGCCGAGATCGTGCCGACATCGCCCTCGGCGACGATCCGCCCCGTCTCCAGCACCAGCACGCGGTCGGCGAGCCGGGCGACCTCCTCGAAGTCATGGGTCACCAGCACGATCGGGCAGGCGAGGCGCGCCCGCAGCGCCTCGATCTCGGCGTAGAGGGCAACGCGCACGGCCCGGTCGAGCGCGCTGAACGGCTCGTCGAGCAGCAGCACCTCGGGGTCGCGCGCGAGCGCGCGCGCGACCGCAACGCGCTGGCGCTGGCCGCCCGAGAGCTCGGCCGGGCGGCGCGCGGCGAACGCCTCGAGATGCACGAGCGAAAGGAGTTCGCGCGCGCGGGCCGGGCGCTGATCCTTGGGCAGATGGCCGAGGGCCGCGGCGACGTTCGCCTCGGCGGTCATGTGCGGGAACAGGGCGTAGTCCTGGAACACCAGCCCGACCCGGCGGCGATGCGGCGGCACCCAGAGATCGGCATCGCTGTCGAACCAGGCCGCGCCGTTGCAGCGGATCCGCCCGGCGCGCGGGCGATAGAGCCCGGCGAGGCAGCGCAGCACGGTGGTCTTGCCCGATCCCGAGGCGCCGAACAGCGCGGTCACCTCGCCCGGTCGCAGGTCGAAGGCGAGATCGAGCGGGATCGGCGCGTCCTGGCGGAGCGCCGCGGAGAGCACCGCGTCAGCCACGGCGACGTCCGATCCGACGCGAGAGCGTATTCGTGATGCCGAGGGCCGCGATCGACAGCACGAGCAGCGTCGCCGCCATGATGTTGGCCGAGCGGTCGTCGAAGGCCTGCACCCGGTCGTAGATCGCGATCGCGATCGTCTTGGTCTCGCCCGGGATCGATCCGCCCACCATCAGGACCACGCCGAACTCGCCGAGCGTGTGCGCGAAGGTCAGCACGAGGCCGGTGACGATCCCCGGCCAGGCGAGCGGCAACTCGATGCGCCGGAACACCTGCCATGGCGTCAGCCCCGAGACCGCGCCCGCCTCGCGGACCGAGGGCTCGATCGCCTCGAAGGCGCGCTGCACGGGCTGGAACGCGAAGGGGATGTTGACGAGAATCGAGGCGATCACCAGCCCCTCGAAGGAGAAGGCCAGCAGCTGGCCGGTGAGCGCCTCGATCGCCTGGCCGAGCGGGGAGTGCCGGCCGAACGCGACCAGCAGGTAGAACCCGACCACGGTCGGCGGCAGCAGGAGGGGAAGTGCCACCAGCGCCTCGACGAAGCCCTTGCCCCGGAACTCGCGATAGGCGAGGGCGCGGCCCGCCCAGAGCGCGATCGGGGTGAGGAAGAGCACGGTCGCGATGCCGAGCTCGATCGAGAGGAGAAAGGCTTCCCAGTCCATGCGTGGGGGCGCCCGGTCGTTCTCACTCGCCGGGCAGCACGAAGCCGTAGCGCACCATGATCTCGCGGGCCGGCCTCTCCTGCATGTAGGCGTAGAAGCGCTCGGCGACCGGCCCGGCGTTGCGCATGAGCACCATGCGCTGGCGCAACGGCTCGTGCCACTCCTCGGGAATCAGCGCGAATCGGCCGAGCGGCTGCATCGCCGGGGCAAGGGCGAGCGAGTAGGCGATGATGCCGCCCTGGCTGTTGCCGGTGGTGGCAAACTGTGCCGCCTGCGAGACATTCTCGCCCAGGATCAGCGCAGGCCTGACCGCCTCCCAGAGCCCCTGGCGCTGGAGGGCCTGCATCGCCGCCAAACCGTAGGGTGCGTGCTCGGGATTGGCGATCGCGAAGCGCCGCAGCCGGTTCCCCTGGATCGCCTCGCGGAGGTTGGCGAGCGTGCCGTCGGGTTGCAGGTCCGAGTTGGGCGGGATGAAGATGACGATCCGCCCGATCGCGTAGAGGTCGCCGCGATCGCGCGTCAGCCCACGATCGGCGAGGCGGAACACGAAACCCTCATCGGCCGAGAGGAACATCTGATACGGCGCGCCCTGCTCGATCTGGCGCGTGATGTTGCCGGACGAACCCATCGACAGCCGGACCCGGCCATGGCCCTCGGCCTCGAACTTCGCCGCGATCTCCTCGAGCGCGAATTTGAGGTCGGCCGCCCCCGCGATCGTCGGCGCGTCCTGGCCGAGCGCCACCGCCGGCAGGGCGGACAGAAGCGCTGCAAGGGCGCCACGGCGGGACAGGCTCGGCATCGCGTCGTCTCCCCTGCTAATATGAACAACAAACAATATTTCCGGATGGACCGATTTGGCAACCCGCCCTTTTCGTGGTCCGATGCGTCATGCCGCGCGCCGCACCGCTCCGGCTGTTCCTGCGCCTCGAACTCGGCCCGGACATCGCGATCGGGCCGGGCAAGGCCGACCTGCTCGCGGGCATCGCCGAGACCGGCTCGATCGCTGCCGCCGCACGGCGCATGGGCATGAGCTACAAGCGTGCCTGGCTGCTGGTCGAGACCATGAACGGCTGCTTCCGCGAGCCGCTGGTGATCTCCGCGCGCGGCGGCAAGGGCGCGGGCGGGGCACGGCTGACGGCGGAGGGCGAGGCCGTGCTGGCGGCGTATCGGTCGCTGCAACGCGACGCCGAGCTGGCGGCCGCCCCGCACGCCCGCGCGATCGCCCGGCTGGCGCGGGAGCCGAAGCCGCGTCCATAATCCCCGGCCGAACGCGGAGGAAACGATGGAAGGCAGCATCGAGGGCGGTCGCTCGACCAAGGTCACGGCCGAGGAGGCGCTGCAACTGCACGCCATGGGCCGGCCGGGCAAGCTGGAGGTCCGGCTGACCAAGCCGCTGACCACCGCGCGCGATCTCAGCCTCGCCTATTCGCCCGGCGTCGCGGTGCCCTGCCAGCACATCGCGAAGAACCCGTCGCTGGCCTACGACTACACCGCCAAGGGGAACATGGTGGCGGTGATCTCGAACGGCACCGCGGTGCTGGGCCTCGGCAATCTCGGCGCGCTCGCCGGCAAGCCGGTGATGGAAGGCAAGGCGGTGCTGTTCAAGCGCTTCGCCGATGTCGACTCGATCGATCTCTGCATCGACACCGAGGATGTGGACGCCTTCGTCAACGCGGTGCGCTATCTCGGCCCCTCCTTCGGCGGCATCAACCTCGAGGACATCAAGGCGCCGGAGTGCTTCATCATCGAGCAGCGCCTGCGCGAGCTGATGGACATCCCGGTGTTCCACGACGACCAGCACGGCACCGCGATCGTCGCCGCCGCCGGGCTGATCAACGCCGCCCACCTGACCGGCCGCTCGCTCGCCGAGATGACGCTGGTGATCAACGGCGCAGGCTCGGCCGGCATCGCCTGCGCGGAACTGCTGAAGGCCATGGGGATGCGGCCCAACAACGTGCTGCTCTGCGACACCAAGGGGGTCATCTACAAGGGCCGCACCGAGGGCATGAACCAATGGAAGTCGGCGCATGCGGCGGAGACCAAGACCCGCACGCTGGCCGAGGCGCTGGAGGGGGCGGACGCGTTCTTCGGCCTCTCCCAGGCCGGGGCGGTGACCCAGGCGATGGTCCGCTCCATGGCCAAGAGCCCGATCATCTTCGCCATGGCCAACCCCGACCCCGAGATCACGCCCGAGGAGGCGCGCGAGGCGCGTGCGGATGCGATCGTCGCCACCGGGAGGTCGGACTATCCGAACCAGGTCAACAACGTGCTCGGCTTCCCCTACATCTTCCGCGGCGCGTTGGATGTGCGTGCGTCAACCATCAACGAGCCGATGAAGATCGCGGCTGCCGAAGCGCTCGCGGCGCTGGCGCGCGAGGACGTGCCGGACGAGCTCGACGCCGCCTCCGCCGCCGGCGGCAAGCGGCTGAAATACGGCCCCGACTACATCCTGCCGCTGCCGTTCGATCCGCGCCTGATCAGCCGCGTGCCGCCGGCGGTCGCCAAGGCGGCGATGGACAGCGGCGTGGCGCGCAAGCCGATCAGCGATCTCCGCCGCTATGCGCGCGATCTCACCGCCAAGCTCGACCCCACCGGGGCGACGCTCGATGCGATCCTGGAGGCGGTGCGCGCCAATCCCCGCCGCGTGGTGTTCGCCGAGGGCGAGGAGGAGAAGACCATCCGCGCCGCCATCGCCTACCGCAACGCGGGCTATGGCACGCCCGTGCTGATCGGGCGCGAGGAGCGCGTGCTCGACACGCTGCGCGCGCTCGGCATCAACGGGTCGGACGGCATCGAGGTGCACAACGCGCGGCTCTCGGGCGCGAACCGGAAATACGCCGACTACCTCTATGCGCGGCAGCAGCGTCGCGGCTTCCTGTTCCGCGACTGCCAGCGACTCGTCAACCAGGACCGCAACGTCTTCGCCGCCTGCATGGTCGCCTGCGGCGATGCGGATGCGATGGTGACCGGCCTGTCACGCTCCTATGCGGTCAGTCTGGAGGGGGTGCGGCTCGCGATCGATCCGGCGCCGGGCCATCTGCTCTTCGGCGTCTCGCTCCTGCTGACCAGCCAGGGCACGGTGCTGGTGGCCGACACCGCGATCCACGAGCGTCCGGACGCTGCCCAGCTCGCGGCGATCGCCAAGGCGACCGCCGCCGCGGCACGCAGGATGGGGCGCGAGCCGCGCGTCGCCTTCCTGTCCTTCTCCACCTTCGGCGACCCGAAGGGCTCGATCCCGGAAAGCATCCGCGAGGCGGTCGCACTGCTCGATCAGCGCGGCCAGGACTTCGAGTATGATGGTGAGATGGCGGCCGATGTCGCCCTCGATCCGGCGCTGCAGGGCCTCTACCCGTTCTGCCGCCTGACGGGCCCGGCGAACGTGCTGGTGATGCCCGGGCTGCACGCGGCGCACATCCTGACCAAGGCCTTGCCGCGGCTCTCCTCGGCCACCGTGATCGGGCCGATCCTGCAAGGCCTCGCCCGGCCGGTACAGATCGTGCCGCTCGATGCGCCCTCCAGCACGATCGTTCTGATGGCCGGGCTTGCCGCCTATCAGAGCCTCGCGCGATAGACGAGGGCGATCCGGTCCGGCCCTGGGCCGATGTCTCGACCATGGGGGAAGCACCAATGCTGACACGTCGCACGCTCGGCGCGCTCGCCGCCGCCGCCCTTGCCCGACCCGCGCTCGCGCAGCCCTGGCCGCCGCGCGACCTCACGGGGATCATCATGTGGGGCGCGGGCGGTGCCACGGATGTGGTCGCGCGCGCGCTCACGCCGCATGTCGAGGCCGCGCTCGGCGCGAAGATCGTGCTGCAGAACCGGCCCGGCGGCGTGGGCGCGATCGCGACCCAGGCCGTGCACGCCGCCCCTGCGGATGGCCTGACGCTGCTCTACGGCGCCGAGAACCCGCAGCTCCACAAGGTGCTGGGGCTGGCGCAGATCGACTACGCCGACTTCTTCCCGGTGAATGTGATCGCGCGCGGTGTCGGCGTGATCGTCGCCAACACGAGCAAGCCGTGGACGAGCCTGAAGGCGCTGGTGGACGACATCACCGCCAATCCCGGCCGCGTGCGCATGGGGGCCACCGGCCCGGGCGGCCTGCCGCACGTGATCGGCGCGATGCTGAACGCCGTCACGCCCGTGCGCGTGATCGCCGTGCCGTTCGACGGCGAGGGTCCCGGCCTCACCGCGCTCCAGGGCGGGCATGTCGACTTCATGCCGGTCGGCGTCGCGGCGGCCGCCGAGCACATCCGCGCAGGCCGCGTGAAGCCGATCGCGGTGGTCAACCCCGAGCCGGTGCCGACGCTGCCCGAGGTCGCGCCGGTGACCGCCGACTTCCCGGGCTTCGCGCGCTACCTTCCCTGGGGACCGTTCTACGGCGTGTGGGTGAAGCGCGACACACCGGCACCGGTACGCGCGCGTCTGGTCGAGGCCTTCCGCACGGGAGCGGCCAACCCCGCCTTCGTCGAGCTGATGGCGCGCAACGGCAACATCTTGATGAACATCTCGGGCGACGAGGCCGATGCGTTCCTGAAGCGCTGGCAGTCGGTCACGTCCTGGCTGTTGCAGGAGGCCGGCGCGGCGCGGCGCTCGCCCGAGGAGTTCGGCATCCCACGCCCGTGACGCCGCGTGGCTGAGCGGAGCGTACGGCCGGGCGAGCGGCTTCTCGCCGTCCTGCTGCTCGCCGCGGCCGCCGTCGTGGTCGCGGAGGGGTGGCGGCTCGACGGGCTCGCCTCGCCCTCCGCATCCGGCGCCTTCCCGCTGCTCGCCGGCGCGGTGATGGCGGGGTCGGCGGCGGCGATCGCGCTCGCCCCTCGATTCGCCGCGGACGCGCTGCCGATGCTGCCGGCGCGCGTGGCCGCGGTGATGGCGCTGCTGGTCGTCTTCGCCGCCGCGATGCCGCTCGTGGGCTTCCACCTTGCGGCCTTCGCGTTTCTCGCGATCACGATCCGGGTGCTGCGCGGCCACGGCACGCTGCGCGCCGCGCTGATCGCCGCCCTCGCGGTCGGCGCCGTGCACGTCGTCTTCCGCCTTGCCTTCACCGTGCTGCTGCCCGAGGGCACGCTCTGGCGATGACGCCCGAGCACGTCCTGATGTCGTGGCTCGATCCGGTGCTGTTCGCCGCGACCGCGCTCGGCACCCTTGCCGGGATCTGGATCGGCGCGATCCCCGGCCTGTCGGTGACGATGGCGGTGTCGATCCTGGTCTCGTTCACCTTCGCCTGGCCGCTCGAACCGGCGCTCGCGCTGATGGCGGGCGTGTTCACCGGCGGCGTCTATGGCGGATCGCGCAGCGCGATCCTGCTGAACATCCCCGGCGGGCCGGCGGCGATCGCGACCGCGCTCGACGGCTACCCGATGGCGCAGCGCGGCGAGGCGGGGGCGGCGATCGGGCTCACGACGCTGGCCTCGTTCCTCGGCGGGCTGATCGGGGTCGCCGCCCTCGCGCTCGGCGCGCCGGCGATCGCCGAGGTCGCGATCCTGTTCGCCCCGCGCGACTACCTGCTGCTGGCCGTGCTCGGCCTGCTGCTGGTGGGCAGCCTGTCGGGCGAGTCGCTCGCGAAGGGCCTGTTCGCCGCCGGGCTCGGCGTCACGCTCGGCCTGGTCGGCCTCGACCCGATGACGGCCGAGCCGCGCTTCACCTACGGCTCGGTCGAGCTGCTCGGCGGGATTCCCTACATCGCGGCGATGATCGGCTTCTTCGGCGTGGCCGAGGCGCTGTCGCAGCTCCGCCTGCCCGACGCCGAGCCGATCCGTCAGCGCATCGGCCGCATCGTCCCGCCATGCGCGACCCTGCTGCGGCACCTGCCGCTGGCACTGCGGTCATCCGGCATCGGCGTGGTGATCGGCGCGCTGCCCGGAACGGGTGGCGACATCGCCGCGCTGATGGCCTACGACCACGCACGCCGCTCGACACGCGCGCCCGCGCATCCGTTCGGCAGCGGCGCCGAGGAGGGCGTGATCGCGCCCGAGGCCGCCAACAACGCCGCGGTCGGCGGCGCCTATGTGCCGATGCTGACCCTCGGCATCCCCGGCGATGCCGTCACCGCGGTGCTGATCGGCGCGCTGTTCGTGCACGGGCTGAAGCCCGGGCCGATGCTGATGATCGAGACGCCGCACCTGTTCTGGTTCACGGTCGGCAACCTGCTGCTGGCGAACCTCGCCCTGCTGGCGTTCGGGCTTGCCGGCGCGCGCGCCTTCGCCCGCATCGCCGAGGTGCCGCGCGCGGTGCTGGTGCCGCTGATCCTCGTGCTCTGCGTGGTCGGGACGTTCGCGATCCGCAACAGCCTCACCGATGTCTGGTGGATGCTGGGGTTCGGCATCACGGGCTACGGGCTGAGGCTCTACGGGTTCCAGCCCGGGCCGATCATCCTCGGCATGATTCTCGGGCCGCTGATGGACGCGTCCTGGCGGCGGACCGTGATCGCCGCGGGGGACGATGTGCTCGCGGCGGCCATCGAGGCGGCCGGAAGCACGATCTCTCTCATCCTCGTTGCGGCCATTGTTCTGATCGTTCTCCGATCGTTCTCCAGGGGGAAAGGGCCTGCCTAACCGGCCGATCGCCGGCGCAGCCCTCCGTTGGGATCCATTTTCCCCCTGCACCCCGCTCCCATCTACACCACAGGCAGCCAAAGCACGTCCTCGATCGTCCGCGCGTCCGAGGCCAGCATCGCCAGGCGGTCGAACCCCAGCGCGATCCCGGCGCAGGCCGGCAGCCCGAACGCCAACGCGGCAAGGAAGTCCTCGTCCGGAACGCGATCCTCGCCGGTCGCCGCAAGACGCTCGGCGCGCCACGCCGCGAACCGCGCGCGCTGCTCGGCCGCATCCGTCAGCTCCTCATAGGCGTTCGCGAGTTCCACACCGGCCGCGAACAGCTCGAACCGCAACGCCACCCGCGGGTCAAACGGATCGCGCCGCGACAGCGCCGCCTCCGACGCAGGCCAATGGGTCAGGAACGCCGGCGCCTCGTGTCCGATCGCCGGCTCCACCCGCTCGAGCAGCAGACGGAAGAAGAGGTCCTGCCACGTCTCACCTGTACGCAGCGCCACGCCCGAAGCTGCCGCCAGCGCCGCCGCATCCCCGGCACGCGCCAGCACATCGACACCGACGAACCGCGCGAACGCCTCCGCCACCGTGATCCGCGCGAAGGGCCGGTCGGTCGGCACCACCGCACCGCCGCGCCGCAGCCCTTCCGGACACACGGCGCGGATCAGCGCCTCGGTCTCATCCATCAGACCGGCGAGATCGAGCCCGGGCCGATACCACTCCAGCATGGTGAACTCGGGCTGGTGCTGCGGCCCGGCCTCGCCGTTGCGGAAGACGCGCGCGAACTGGAAGATCGGCCCCGCGCCGCCCGCCAGCAGCTTCTTCATCGCGAATTCCGGGCTGAACTGGAGAAACAGCGCCCGCGTCTCCGCCCCGAGCTTTGCCGCGTAACGTGTCGCGAACGGATCGAGGTTCGGCTCCATCCCCGGGCACGGCTGCAAGACCGGCGTCTCGACCTCGGTGTAGCCGCGCGCGGCGAGGAACGCCGCCACCTCGGCGCGCAGCCGCGCACGCCGGCGCAGGAACGGCAGGCGCGCGGCGAGACGCTCGGGATGCCACGGAGGCGACATGCTGGGGCTCCCTCGGGGCACAGGTGTATCAACGCAACCTTAACCACAACATCGCATGTCTGAGGCCCCATCGATCAGGGAGGGCCCATGCTCACCCGTCGCTTCAGTCGTGTTCTCCTCGGCGTGGGCCTGCTCGGCGCCGCCGGGTACGCTTTCGCGCCCCATCTCTCGAACCGGATCTCCACCGCGGCCGTGGTGAACAGCGAGGTGATCCGCATCGTCGCGCCGATCGACGGCGTGGCGGACGAGCAGCTGCCGGGACCCGGCGTCACACTCGCCGCCGGTGGCGTGCGACCAGTGGTGCGCCGTCTGGTGGCGGAGGATCGCGAACGCCACCGCCTCGCGCATGATCTGGCCCTCGCCCGCGCCCAGATCGCCGAGGCGCGCGAGGGCCTTGCCCAGCTCGACACCCACGATGCCGAGCTCGCCCGGCGCGCCGCCCTCTATGTCGAGGCGACGCGCGAAAAGCTCGCCGCCGAGATCGCCGAGACGCGCGCCCAGCAGGCCGGCGCGCAGGCCGCGGTCGCCCAGGCGCGCGCCGAGCTCGAGCATGTGCAGGCCCTACGCGCCGCGCGTCATGTCGCCCAGGTCCGCGTGGAGGCCGCCGAAGCGGCGCTGCGCCAGGCCCAGGCCAACGCCGAGGCGCTCGCCGCCCGGCTCGTCCGGCTGGATGTCGAGCACCGCGCCGTGCTCGCCGGCGTACATCTGCGCGACGGCCACAACGACGTGCCCTACAGCGTGCAGCAGCGCGACCGGGTGATGCTCCAGCGCCAGGCGTTGACCGACCGGCTCGCCGAGGCACGCGCGCGCGAGGCCGCGCTGGCGGCGGCGCTGGCGGCGGAGGAGGCGGCGCGGCTCGACCGTGACCGCTACGACCTGTCGCTCGCGCATGCCGCAATCGTGTGGGAGCGCCACGCCACTCCCGGCGCACCGGTGAAGCCGGGCGAGGTGCTGCTCGATCTGGTGCGCTGCGATGATCTGTTCGTCGAGGTGGCGTTGCCCGACACGGCCTTCGGTGCGCTGCACGTCGGAGACACGGCGCGGGTCCGTCTACGCGGCGGGGTCGAGCTCGAGGGGACGGTCCGGTCGATCCGCGGCGCCGGCGCGCGCAGCCGCAAGACCTTGCTCGCGGCCGAGCGTCCCTCCGAGCATGGTGCGCGGCTCACGGTGGAAGTCGCGCTGCCGCAGGACGCCGCACGCCTGATCGCGCCCGAGAGCGAGGGCGCGTTCTGCGGCATCGGCCGGCTGGCTGAGGTCAGCTTCCCGATCGACCTCAGCCCCTTCGAAGCCGGCATCGCGCGTTTGCTGCGCGATGCGGCCGGCTGGGCCGTCGATCTTGCCGCCCGTCTCGGCGTCTCGGCACGCGCCGAGACGCCGTAACGCCGTTCCCGCGCCGATGATCCTCGACATCCCGCGCGAGGCGTTCTGGCCGCTGCTCGCGCTGATCGGCCTGCTGTTCCTGGTCAAGGGCGCGGGCAGCGACCGGCTCGCCCGGCTCGTGCTGCCCGCCGCGATCGCGCTGATCGTCGCGCACTACCTGGACTGGCGCTGGACGACCACGCTCGACGGGCCGGGGATCACCGCGCTCGACCGCGTGTTCATCCTCGCCTTCTTCGCCGTCGAGCTGCTCGCGCTGGCCGACGGCATGATCCTGCTGCTGCTGCTGACGCGACGGCGCGACAACCGCGCCGAGGCCGATCGGCACGAACGCCGCCTCGTGGCCGCGGATCAAGCCTCGCTGCCGGCGGTCGATGTGTTCATCGCCACCTATAACGAATCGCTCGAGGTGCTGGAACGCACCATCATCGCCGCCTGCGCGCTCGACTGGCCGGCACTGCGCATCTGGGTGCTGGATGACGGGCGGCGGGATTGGCTGCGCGACTGGTGCGCGCGCAAGGGCGTCGGCTATCTGACGCGGCCGGACAATCGCGGCGCCAAGGCGGGCAACATCAACGCCGCGCTCGCGCGCACCGACGCGCCCTTCGTGCTGGTGCTGGACGCCGATTTCGCCCCGCGCGCGAACTTCCTCCGCCGCACCATGGGGTTCTTCGAGGATCCCCGCGTCGGCATCGTCCAGGCGCCGCACCGCTTCTTCAACCCCGATCCGATGCAGCAGAACCTCTCGGTGCATCGCGTCCTGCCCGACGATCAGCGGCTGTTCTTCGACGTCATCATGCCGGCGCGCGATGCCTGGGACGCCGCATTCTGCTGCGGCTCGAACGGCGTGATCCGGCGGGCGGCTCTCGCCGAGGTCGGCGGGCGGCTTCCCACCGGCTCGATCACCGAGGACATGCTGCTGACGCTGGTGATGCTCCGCAAGGGCTACGTCACGCGCTACGTCAACGAGACACTGGCGCTCGGCCTCGCCCCGGAATCGACCGATGCGTTCTTCGTCCAGCGCGCGCGCTGGGCGCGGGGCGCGATCCAGATCCTCTATCTGCGCGCGGGACCGCTCGGACCGGGCTTGCGGTTGATCCACCGTCTGTTCTTCCTGCCGACGCATTGGCTGACCGGCAGCCTCGTGCACGCGGGATCGTTGCTCGCGCCGGTGCTGTTCATGCTGACCGGGATCGTGCCGATCGCGAATGTCGGCGTGCCCGAGGTCCTCATGTATCAGCTCCCTGTGGTGATCGGTTACATGGGGTCGCTGCAGATCCTGTCGCGTGGCGCCTATCACCCGCTCGCGGCCGTGGTGCTGAGCGCGTTCTCGGCCTTCCGCCTGCTGCCGGCGGTGCTGGTGACGCTGGTCAAGCCGCACGGTCATGCGTTCCGTGTGACACCCAAGGGCCGCGCTGCGCACGGCGGCAGTCACGACCGGCTGATCGTCGGCGGCGCAGGCACGCTGATCCTCGCCACCACACTCGGCTTGGCGCTGAACGCGGTGCCTGGGTGGCGGATCGTCGAGCGGTCGGCCCTCATCCCGGTGGTGGCGGGCTGGTCGGTCGCGAATGCGGTCGTCCTCCTGCTGGTCGCCGTGCTCGCGATCAGCCGCCCGCCGCAGCGCGAGCAGGAGCGGTTCGCGATGGGCAACGAGCCCGCCGCGATCGCGCTCGGCGATGATCGGCGCGCGGGCGCGCTGGCGGATCTCAGCCTCACCGGGGCACTGCTGCGTCTCGATGATCCTGGCAGCATCGCCCCGGGGGCCCGGGTCACGGTCGAGATCGCCGGCGTGCAGCCCATCCCTGCGACTGTGGTCGGCGTTCGACCCGCGGGGGTCGCGCTGCGCTTCGACGCGCCCGATGAGGCGGCGCGGGAGGCGCTGATCCGGCGCCTGTTCTCCGAGGCGCATGAGCCGGTGACGGCGCCGGCGCCGCACGAGTCCCCGATGATGGTGCTGCTCGCGCGGCTGCTGCTGCCGGCGCCGAAGCCGGCCTGACGATTGCCCGGGCGGCGGCATCGCTCTACACGGCCGCCATGCCCGACGGCACCCCCGCCCGTACCCTCCGCGACATCCCCGGCCTGATCGCCGCCGGGCTCGCGCGCGCCTCCGACCGTGCCGCGCTGGAGGCGGTCGCCGCGCGCTACGCGGTCGCGGTGACGCCGGCGGTCGCGGCACTGATGGACCCCGCCGACCCTGCCGACCCGATCGCGGCGCAGTACGTTCCGCATCCCGATGAGCGCGTCACCGCTGCTGACGAGCACCCCGACCCGATCGCCGACGAGGCGCTGAGCCCGGTGAAGGGGATCGTCCACCGCTACCCAGACCGGGCGCTGCTGAAGCCGCTGCTCGCCTGTCCGGTCTATTGCCGCTTCTGCTTCCGCCGCGAGCAGGTCGGCCCCGATGGCGGGGTGCTGACCGAGGCGGAGCTGGCGGACGCACTTGGCTACATCGCAGCCCGGCCTGCCATCCGCGAGGTGATCCTGACAGGCGGCGATCCGCTGATGCTCTCGCCCCGGCGCCTGCGGGCGATCCTCGCCGCGCTCGACGCGATCCCGCATGTCGAGAGCCTGCGCATCCATACCCGCGTGCCGGTCGCTGAGCCCTCGCTGATCACGGAGGCGCTGACCGAGGCGCTCGCCACCGACAAGGCGCTCTGGGTCGCCGTGCATGTGAACCACGCGCGCGAAGTGTCGCCCGCGGCGCGCGCGGCGCTCGCCCGGCTGGTGGCGCGCGGCATCCCGCTGCTGTCGCAGTCCGTGCTGCTGGCCGGCGTGAACGACAGCGAGGCGGCGCTGGAGGCGCTCTGTCGTGCGCTGATCGCCGCGCGCGTGAAGCCGCACTACCTGCACATGCTGGATTTCGCCCCGGGCACCGCGCGTTTCCGCGTGCCGATGGAGCGCGCCCGCGCGCTGCACCGGGCACTGCGCGGCCGGCTGCCCGGCCACGCGATCCCCACCCTGATCCTCGACATCCCGGGCGGGCGCGGCAAGGTGCCGGCGGGCGAGAGCCATGTCGCGCGCGCGGGCGAGGACTGGATCGCGACCGATCCCTGGGGTGCGGCGCACGCCTACCCGCCCCCGGTTGCCGCTCCCGGCGAAAGCCGGTAACACCCCGCCCGCCCCCACACGCCCCGACGGACACCACGCCATGCCCAAAATGCAGGCCAACCAGATGCGCCCCGGCCACGTGATCGAGCACGAGGGCCAGCGCTGGACCGTGCTCAAGAGCCAGATCAACACCCCCGGCAAGGGTGCGGCCGTGATCCAGGTCGAGATGCGCAACCTGCGCACGGGTGCGAAGAAGGACGAACGCTGGCGCACCGTCGATACGGTCGAGCGGCTGATGACCGAGGAGAAGGAATACGACTTCCTGTTCGCGGAGGGCGACCGGCTGACGCTGATGGACAAGGAGAGCTTCGAGCAGATCGAGGTCGATGCCGGGCTCTGCGGCGAGGCGCGCCAGTTCCTCCAGGAGGGCATGACGCTGACGGTCGATCTGGTCGAGGGCGAGCCGGTGGCGATCCACCTGCCGCAGACCGTGACGCTGGAGGTCGCCCAGGCCGACCCGGTGGTGAAGGGCCAGACCGCGTCCTCGTCCTACAAGCCCGCGGTGCTGTCGAACGGCGTGAAGACCATGGTGCCGCCCTTCGTCGAGGCGGGCGACCGCATCGTCGTGCGCACCGAGGACGCCTCCTACGTCGAACGCGCCAAGGGCTGATCAGGCTCCGTGGCCCCGCCGCGATTCTCCCCCGCCGTCAACACGATGATGGCGGCGGCCCAGAAGGCCGCGAAGCGCCTGTTGCGGGACTTCGGCGAGGTCGAGCAGCTGCAGGTCTCGGTGAAGGGGCCGTCGGACTTCGTCAGCCAGGCCGATCTGCGCGCCGAGGAGACGCTGAAGGCCGAGCTGGGCAAGGGCCGGCCCGAGTTCGCCTTCCTGATGGAGGAGGCCGGCTCGTCGGGTCCCGAGCAGTGGAAGTTCCGCTGGGTGGTCGATCCGCTCGACGGCACCACCAACTTCCTGCACGGCATCCCGCACTGGGCGATCTCGATCGCCCTGGAGCGCCGGCTCGGCAAGACCACCGAGATTGTCGCGGGCGTGATCTACTCGCCGGCGCAGGCCGAGATGTTCGTCGCCGAGAAGGGCGTGGGCGCGTTCCTGAATGACCGGCGGCTGCGCGTCTCGGCCCGGCGCGAGATGAAGGAGGCGGTGTTCGCCACCGGCATCCCCTTCGCGACCATCCCCACCCAGCGCGCCTTCTCGGCGACGCTGGAGCGGCTGATGCCGCAGGTCGCCGGGGTGCGACGCTTCGGCGCGGCGGCGCTGGATCTCGCCTGGGTCGCGGCCGGCCGCTACGAGGGGTTCTGGGAGCTGAACCTGAACGCCTGGGACATCGCCGCCGGCGTGCTGATGGTGCGCGAGGCGGGCGGCTTCGTCACCGACGAGCAGGGCGGCGATCCGCTGGTCTCGGGCAACGTAGTGGCGGCCAACCCGCATCTGCACGCGGCCTTGCGCGACGTCGTCGCCGCTGGGAGCGCCTCCGGGCGCTGACGGCCGATCCGGCGGTTGGTGCGCCGGATCGTGATCGCGTAAGGTGTCGTCACCCTACGGGAAGGCCTGCAATTTCCGCGACATGGCGTGCTTGCCCCGCATGATCCTCGCGCTCTTCGTCGTCGTCCTGGTGACGACGGCGGCCGAGGCGCGTGACGGCTCGGTGCAGGTCGACCGCAACGTGATCGAGAGCCTCGGCCCGCCGCCGCCGGCCCCGCGCGCGCCGGGCGGAGCGCCGCGCGCCGGCGGACTGCCGCTCGCGCCCGACACCGTGCCGCAGGCGACGCCGCAGCGCCGGCCGGTACAGCGCCCGCAGCCGGCGCAGCGGGCTGCGCGCCCGGTGGCCCCCGACCGGCCCCTGCCGCTGCCGCCCGAGGAGCCGGCGGAGATCCCACCGCTCGCCGCCCCGGCGCCGCTGCCGTTGCCGCCACCCGTCCCCGCCCCGCCGCCTGTGGTCGCCGCGCCTGCGCCTGCGGCCCCGCCCGCGGTCGCAGCGCCGCTTCGCGCGCCGCCAGCCCAACTCGCCGCGCCCGAGCCGACGCGGCCGGCCGAAGTCGCCGCGCCGCGGCCGGCCGCGCCGGTCGCCACCGCCGCGCGCCCGGCGGGCCCGCCGCCCGAGCGGGTGCGGCTGCTGTTCGCGCCGGAGGCGCAGGAACTGACCGAGGCCATGCGCGCCGAACTGCGTGCGCTCGCGGGTGCCCTGCCCGACAGCGACGCGACCCGGCTCACCGTCAACGCCTATGCCGGCGGCGATCCGGCCAATCCCAGCCTCGCGCGGCGGGCGTCGCTGTCGCGCGCGCTTGCGGTCCGCACCGCGCTGATGGAGGCGGGGGTGCGCTCGACCCGGATCGATGTGCGCGCGCTTGGGCTCAATGCCGGCGACGGTCCGCCCGATCGCGTCGATGTTCTCGTAGGAACTCTCCGATGATCACTCGCCCGCGGCGCTTCCTGATCCGCATGCTCGGTTTCCTTGCTGCGGTGCTGGCGCTCGCCGCGCTGCTGCACGAGCATCTGATCCACGCCTTCCAGGCCAACCCGGTGCTGAACGGGCTCATCCTGGGCGTGCTGTTCATCGGCATCCTCTACGTTTTCCGCCAGGTCGCGGCGCTGACGCGCGAGGTGGAGTGGCTGGAGACCTTCAAGCGCAACAAGCCCGGGCTCGCCGGGCTCGGCCAGCCGCGGCTCTTGGCGCCGATGGCGGCGATGCTGTCGGAGAAGCGCGAGCGCTTCACGCTCTCGGCCTTGGCGATGCGCAGCCTGCTCGACGGCATCCAGAGCCGGCTCGACGAGAGCCGCGAGCTCAGCCGCTACATGGTCGGCCTGCTGATCTTCCTCGGCCTGCTCGGCACGTTCTGGGGGCTGTTGCTGACGATCAACGCGATCGGCGCGGTGATCGGCGGGATGAGCATCGGCACGGGCGAGATCACGCAGCTGTTCGGCCAGTTGCAGAGCGGATTGCAGGCGCCGCTCGCGGGCATGGGCACGGCGTTCTCGACCTCGCTGTTCGGTCTCGCTGCGGCTCTGGTCCTCGGGTTTCTCGATCTGACGGCGGGCCAGGCGCAGAACCGCTTCTTCAACGACCTCGAAGATCTGCTCGCGCAGCAGACCCGGCTGTCATCCGGCGCTATCGGCGGCATGGAAGGCGAGGGTGGGTCCGTGCCGGTCTATGTCCAGGCGCTGCTGGAGCAGACGGCCGAGAACCTTGAAGGGTTGCAGCGCACGCTGGCGCGCGGCGAGGAGGGACGGATCGCGGCGAATCAGGCGGTGATCGGGCTGACGGAGCGGCTCGGGCAGCTCACCGATCAGATGCGCGCGAGCCAGCAATTGCTGCTGCGCGTCGCCGAGGGGCAGAGCGAGCTGAGGCCGGTGCTGTCGCGGCTCGCGGATGCGCAGGCGCAGGGCGCGCTGGATGATGCGACGCGCGGGCACATCCGCAATCTCGAGCTCTACATGGCGCGGATGCTCGAGGAGATGATGCAGGGGCGGACGCAGACGACCAACGAGATCCGCTCCGAGATCAAGCTGCTCGCGCGCACGATCGCGGCGATCGCGGAGGACCAGCCGCGATGAAGGGTCCTGGGGGGCAGGGGCCAATGGCCCCTGCCGGGGGTGCAGGGGGCAGGGCCCCCTGCATGGCGTAGCCCATGGCGGCGTCGAGTTCGCGCCGCGGCCGCGGCGGCTTCGATCCCTGGCCCGGCTACGTGGACGCGCTGTCCACGCTGCTGATGGTCATCATCTTCGTCCTGCTGGTCTTCGTCCTTTCCCAGGCCTTCCTCTCCGCCGCGCTCTCTGGCCGCGACCAGGCGCTCGCCCGCCTCAACCGCCAGATCGCCGAGCTTTCCGACCTGCTCGCGCTCGAGCGCGGCACCAGCGAGGAGCTGCGCCGATCGGTCTCGCGCCTCTCCGCCGACCTCCAGGCAGCGGCCTCCGCGCGCGACGCGCTGACGCGCCAGCTTGCCCTCGCCACCGCCGAACGCGACCGCACTGGCGCCGAGCGCGATGCGCTGCGCACCGACCGCGACCGCATCGCCGCGCTGCTGGCCGACGCCAGCGCGCGCGCGGAAGCGGCGGCGAGCCGCGTCACCCGCCTCGAATCCCAGCTTGCCGAGGCGCTGACGCGCGCCGACCAGGCGCGCATCGACGCCGACGCCCGCGCGCGCGACGGCGCGGCGGCCGCTGCACTCGCCGAGCAGCGCGCCCGCGACCTTGCCGCAGCACAGGCGCTGGCCGAACAGCGCGGCCGGCAGCTCGCGGCCTCGCAGGAGCTCGCCGACCAGCGGGCGCGCGATCTCGCCGAGACCGCGCGGCTGCTCGCCGAGACGCGCCGCGCGCTGGAGGCGGAGCGCGAGACGCTCGCGCGCATGCGCGAACAGATCGCCGCCCTCGACCGGCAGGTGGAGGCAGACCGCCAGACGATCGAGCTGCGCCTGTCCGAGATCGTGCGCCTGACGCAGCAGGTCGAGACGCTGACGGCGCTGCGCGACCGGCTGGAGGAACAGGCCGCGGATGCGGCCGCGCGCGCGACCACCGAGGAGGAGCGGCGCCGGGCCGTGGAGGCGATCCTCGCCGACGAGCGACGGCTCGGCGAGACGGCGCGCGCGCAGGTCGCGCTGCTGAACCGCCAGATCGAGGAGCTGCGCGCGCAGATCGGCCGCATCAGCCAGGCGCTGGAGGTGGCGGAGGCCGAAGGGCGCGACAAGGACGCGCAGATCGCCAATCTCGGTCAGCGGCTCAATCTCGCGCTCGCCAGCCGGGTCGAGGAGCTCCAACGCTACCGCAGCGAGTTCTTCGGCCGGCTGCGCGAGGTGCTGGGCAATCGCCCCGGCATCCAGGTGGTCGGCGACCGGTTCGTCTTCCAGTCGGAGGTGCTGTTCCCGCCCGGCTCGGCCGATCTTCAGCCGGAGGGCATGGAGCAGCTGCGCCAGCTCGCCGGAGTGATCCGCGAGGTCGCGCGCGACATCCCGTCGGATGTGCCGTGGATCCTGCGCGTGGACGGCCACGCCGATCGCACGCCGATCGCGCCGGGTGGCCGGTTCGCTTCGAACTGGGAACTCTCGGCTGCACGCGCGATCAACGTCGTACGGCTGCTGTCGCTGCTCGGCGTGCCGGAGAACCGCCTCGCCGCCACCGGCTTCGGCGAGTTTCAGCCGCTCGACCCGGCCGATACGGTCGAGGCCTATGCGCGCAACCGGCGGATCGAGCTCAGGCTGACGGATCGCTGAAACAGGCGGCCTCGACGGCCAGCGCCACCGCGAGCGCCGCGCGCCCGGCCGCGCCATCGACGATCACCGGTGCCTCGCCCCGGACGGCGGCAACGAAGGAGGCGAGCTGCACGGCGAGCGGGTCCGTGTCCTGCCAAGACTCCTCATGCCTGCCATCATGGTCGAAGCGGGCGAGGCGGCGGCCGACGAAATCCACCGCGACCGACCCCGAGGCGTCGAACAGCCGCGCGAGACGCTCCACCGCCGGGCTCACGCGGCTTGCCGTCAGGCTGGCAACGGCGGCATTCGCGAAGGTCACGCGCGCCTGGGCGAAGTCGAGCTGATCCGACAGTACCTTGCGCCCGACCGCCTCGACACGCGCGACCGGCGACTCCGCCAGCGTGAGCGCGAGGTCGATGTCGTGGATCATCAGGTCGAGCACGACCGAGACATCCGTGCCGCGCTCGCGGAACGGCGCCAGCCGGGCGAACTCCATCGCCAGCGGCCGCGACACGTTGCGGGCCAGCGCCGAGCGCGCGACCGAGAAGCGCTCGAGATGGCCGACCTGGAGCACGACCCCACGCGCCGTCGCGAGCGCCACCAGTTCGTCGGCCTCGGCGAGGGTGGTGGCGAGCGGCTTCTCCATGAAGAGATGCCGGCCTGCCTCCAGCACCCGCAGCCCGAGCGCGTGATGCGCGCGCGTGGTCGCGGCGACGATCACCGCCTCGGCCTCGGCGAGCGCGGCGTCGAGATCGGGCAGCGCCCGTGCCCCGCCCTCGGCGGCGACGCGCGCCGCCTTCCCGGCATCGGGATCGACGATGCCGACCAGCGCGACGCGCGGCTCGGCCGCCGCCTTGAGCACGTGGTAGCGGCCGAAATGGCCCGCGCCGACGATGGCGAGGCGGAGCGGATCATGCATGGGCGGCGATGACTCCCGCGGCACTCACGGTGCCGTGATTCCGACACGGTGTGCCGTCATGAAGCCGTCAGGATCACATGCCGGCCGGGAGGGGGCCAAGAGGGGACGCATGCACGGGGTGGGGGCAAGCGTCGTGCGCGCGCGGGCGGACGAGCACGTCGTTGTCTGGGTCATGGGCGGGGCGTTCTTCGCCTCGGGTTTCGCGGCCCTGCTTTATCAGGTGATCTGGCAGCGCATGCTGGGGCTGTTCGCCGGCTCCGACGCCGTGACGGCCGCGCTGGTGGTGGGTGCGTTCCTGCTCGGCCTCGGCATCGGTTCGCTGGTGGCAGGGCTGGTCGCCGACCGGCTGGCGCCGCGTCGGGCGGCGCTGGCCTTCGCGCTGATCGAGGCCGGGATCGCCGGCTTCGCCCTGCTGTCGCGCCCGTTCCTGTATGACCTGGTGGTGGAGCGGCTGGGGCCTCTGCTGACCGGGCGGTGGGAGGTGTTCGGCATCTGCTTCGCCGGCCTGCTGGTGCCGACCTTCCTGATGGGGCTGTCACTGCCCGTGCTGGCAAAGGCGGTGGTCGCGCGGATCGAGACGGCAGCGAACCGGATCGGCCTGCTCTACGGCATCAACACGCTGGGGGCTGCTGCCGGCACGCTGATCGGCGGGTTCCTGATCGTCGGCGAGATCGGCTTCGAGGCCTCGCTCCAGCTCGGCGCGGTGCTGAACCTGCTGGCCGGGGCTGCCGCCCTCGCGGTTCGCGCACGTTTGCCGGACACGCCGCCAAGCGCCGCCGCCGCGCCGGTCGATGTCCCGGCGGCGCAGCCCGGCGCGCTCGGCCTGCCGGCCTGGACGCTGCTGGTGTTCCTCTCCGGCTTCCTGATCGTCGCGCTGGAGATCCTGTGGGTGCGCGTGCTCGGCATCGCCGGCCAGGGTTCGGCCTACGCCTTCCCGCTGATCCTCGGCGTGTTCCTCGTCGCGGACGCGGCCGGGATGCTCTATGGCGCGCGCTGGGTCCAGCGGATCGCCGATGTGCGCCGCGCGTTCATCCTGCTGCAGGCCTGGGCCGGGCTGTTCGCCGCCGCGACCCTGCTCGCGCTCTGGCTGCTCTATCCCTGGCCGCCCTTCGCCGCGGTGATGGGGATGGATTCGTACCGCGCCACCCTGCCCGCGCTCGGCTGGCTCGCCCTTCTGTCCGTGCTGCTGATCGGCATGCCCGCCTTCCTGCTCGGCATGAGCTTCCCGGTGGTGCAGCGGGCGGTGCAGCGCGACATGGCATCGGTCGGGTTCCGCGTCGGCATCGTCCAGCTCGGCAACATCATCGGCAACGCGGCCGGCAGCCTGGTCTGCGGCCTCGTGCTGCTGCACCTGCTCGGCACCTCGGGCACGGCGGCCGCGCTGCTCGGGCTCGCCCTCGCGATGCTCGGCTGGTGGCTCTGGCGTATGACGCGCGAAGGCCGGCGCGACGCCCCGGCCTTCGTCCTCGCGGTCGCCATGCTCGCTGCAATCGCCCTGTTTCCCGGCAACGCCGCGTGGTGGGCGCGCATCCACGCGGTCGCGGACGACCAGCGCGCGCTGGTCGCCGAGGACCGCTCCGGCGTGGCCGTGCTGCGGCTGAAGGACGGGGCGGGTCCGATGTTCATCACCGGCCACACCCAGAGCCGCGTGCCGTTCTGGCCGCATCACGTGCTGCTGGGCGCGCTCGGGCCGGCGATCCACCCCGCGCCGCGCGAGGTGATGGTGGTGGGGGTGGGCTCGGGCGGCACGCCCTATGCCGCCGGCTGGAACCCCGAGACACGGAGCGTGCGCGCGATCGAGCTGATCCAGCCCGTGTATCGCGTGATCCGCGACTACGCCGCGCTCTACCCGGACAGCGCGCCGGCCTGGCTCGCACGCGATCCGCGCTTCGAGCTCGCCGTGGGCGACGGCAGGCGCGAGATCTTCGTCTCCAACCGCCGCTGGGACGTGGTCGAGGCCGACGCGATCCTGCCCCAGACCTCGCACAGCGGCATGCTCTACTCGGTCGAGTTCCTGCGCCTGGTGCGCGAGCACCTGAAGCCCGACGGGCTGTTCGTGCAATGGGCGCCGACCCGGCGCGTGGTGCAGAGCTTCGTCAGCGTGTTCCCGCACGCGATCCTGATCAGGCCGCTGTCGGTGCTGGTGGGGTCCAAATCGCCGATCCCGTGGGACCGCGAGGCCGTGCTGGCGCGGCTCGACAGCCCGGCCTTCCGCGAATGGGCCGCGCGCGCGCAGGTCGACCCGGCGGAGTTCGCGCGCATGTCCGCCGATCCGCCGGTGGTCTGGGCCCCCGGCACCCCCCGGCCCCGCGGCGAGGTGAACACCGACCTCTTTCCGCGCGACGAGTACTACCTGAACAATCCGGTGGAGTGGCCCGACGGCCACTGGCACTGATCAGCGGTTGGTGCCGGGACGCCAGAGCACCTCCGAGGCCCCGCGGCCATTGAGCCAGCGCCCGAGCACGAACAGGTGGTCGGAGAGGCGGTTGAGATAACGCACCGCGTCCGCGTTCACGGGCTCCGCCCCTGCCAGCGCCACCACGGCCCGCTCGGCCGCGCGCGCAACGGTGCGGGCGTGGTGCGCCCAGGCCGAGGCCGCGCTGCCGCCCGGCAGCACGAACGACTTCAGCGCCGGCAGATCGGCGTTCATCGCCGCCACCTCCGCCTCCAGCCGTTCGAGCTGCGCCGGCACGATGCGCAGCCGCTGCGCCGGATCCTCGTCTGGCTCGACCGGCATGCAGAGGTCGGCCCCGAGATCGAACAGGTCGTGCTGGATCCGATCGAGCATCGCGTCCGCCTGGGCCAGGTCGGACCCGCGCTCGCCGGCGGCCGTGACGAGCCGCAAGAGCCCGATCGCGGCATTGGCCTCGTCCACCCGGCCGATCGCCTCGATCCGGAGCGCGTCCTTGCGCACGCGCGTGCCGTCGCCGAGCGAGGTTTCGCCGCGGTCGCCGCCGCGGGTGGTGATGCGATCCAGCCGGACCATGGAACTCCCCTATGCCTGGCGCGCAGCCGCCACACCGGGA
The DNA here is from genome assembly GCF_000378465.1 of Elioraea tepidiphila DSM 17972. GTDB lineage: Bacteria > Pseudomonadota > Alphaproteobacteria > Acetobacterales > Acetobacteraceae > Elioraea > Elioraea tepidiphila. The sequence continues at coordinate 10,848 of NZ_KB899919.1, read as the reverse complement.
CCCCATCGCAACGGGTTGCGATGGGACCCGTCAACCCTGCGCGCGTCAGTCGACGATGCGGAAGGTGATAGGGATGGCAACGCGCTCCTCGACCGGCACGCCGCCACGGCGGGCCGGATCGAAGCGCCACTGCCACATTGCCTCGATCGCCGAGCGGTCAAGCAGGGCGTGGCCCGACGAGCGCATGATCTCGACCAGTGACGGCACCCCCTCGGGCGAAACCGTGACCGCGAGCAGCACCGTGCCCTGCCAGCGGTAGAGCCGCGCCTCGCGCGGCACCACCGGATCGACCCTGCGCCCGACCGAGGCCGGCATGGCCGCATCGAGCAGACCGGCGGTCGGCATGGCACCCGCGGACGCGGGTTCGGCGGCCGGGGCGGCCACTGCCTCGGACGCGGTGCCCGGGGGGGCGGGCGACGCGCGCGGGGGCGCGCGCGGTGGGGGAGGCGGCAGCGGCAAGGCAGCGCTCTCGACCGGCGGCGGCTCGGGCACGGGCGCTTCGGGTGCGGCAGCCGGCACGGCGGCCTCGGCCAGTGCCGGCTCGGTCTCCGCCGGCGCGGCGTCGGGCGCAGCCTCGCCGACCTGCTCACCTCCGCCCCCGGAGGAGAAGACGACGGTAATGCCGACCCCCTGCTCCGGCGGCTCGCCCAAGGGGCGCGTGGGCATGGTGATCAGCGCCGCCGCGACCGCCAGGTGCAGTGCGCCCGAAACCGAGACGGCGATGGCGAGGCGCGCGCTCATGCCGGCAACACCGTGGGGCCCTCGCCGATGCGCACGCGGAACACGCGGCCGGCCAACGCATCGGCCATGACCGCGTCGGGTGCGGCGTCGGCAACGAGCCTGCCGCTCTCCAGCAGCGCCATCCTGTCCGCGTAGCGCGCGGCGAGGGCGAGGTCGTGCAGGATCACCACCACGGCGCGGCCCTTTGCCGCCTCTTCGCGCAAGAGGCGCATCACGGCGAAGCCCTGCGCAGGGTCGAGGTCGGCACAGGGCTCGTCGAGCAGCATCACGTCGGGGCCGGTGGCGAGCACGCGCGCGATCATGGCGCGCCTCGCCTCGCCACCCGAGAGCCGGTCGATCCGCCTGTCGGCCATGCGATCGAGGCCGACCGCGGCGAGCGCGGCGGCGACCGGCGCCGCGGCCGCGTCTCCGTGCGGCAGGCGGCCGAGCAAGGCGATCTCGCGCACGGTCATGCCCCAGGCGGCGCGTGCGCCCTGCTCCAGCCAGGCGATGCGGCGGGCGCGGGCGCGCGGCGCGAGCGCGTTCAGCGCCACGCCGTCCAGCGTCACCCGACCGGCGGCCGGCCGTGTCAGCCCGGCGAGCACGCGCAGCAGCGTCGATTTGCCGGCGCCATTCGGGCCGACCAGCGCAACGAGCTCGCCCGGGGCGACCGCGAGTGACACGCCGTCCAGCACGGTGCGGCCGTCGAGGCGCACGGCAATGGTCTCCGCCGCGATCACCCGAACCTCGCGTGGCGCAGCGCGAGGTGCAGCAGCAGCGGCGCGCCGAGCAGCGCGGTCAGCACACCGAGGCGGAGTTCCTGCTGCAACGGCACCAGCCGCACGACGATGTCGGCGGCGAGCACCAGCGCGGCCCCCGCCCACAGCGATGGCGCCAGCAGCGCGCCCGGCCGCTCGCCGGCGCCGAAGCGGACGAGGTTGGGCACGATCAGCCCGACGAAGCCGACCCCGCCCGCCACCGCGGTGCCGCCGCCGACCGCGAGTGCCGCCCCCAGCGCGGCGAGCCGCATGGTGGAGGCGACCGGCACGCCGAGGCTCTCCGCCGTCGCCTCGCCAAGCGCGAGCGCATCCAGCCGCGCACCCAGCGGCAGCAGCAGCGCCGCGCCGGCGAGCACCACGGGGGCGGCGAGCGTCGCGTCGCGCCAGGAGCGGTCCTCCAGGCTGCCGAGCAGCCAGACCGTGATCTCGGCCAGCGCGAAGGGGTTGGGCGCGAACGACAGCGCCATCGCCACCGCGGCCGAGGCGATCGCGGCGACCGCGATGCCGGCCAGGATCAGCGCCGCCCCGGTGCCCGCGCGCGCGGCGAGCGCGAACACCAGCGCGGCGGCGACCAGGGCGCCGGCGAGCCCGCCAAGCGGCAGGGCCAGCGGCACCGCGGCCGCAAGCCCCCAGTAATAGGCCAGCACCGCGCCGAGACTCGCGCCGCCGGTGACGCCGAGCAGGCCCGGATCGGCGAGCCGGTTGCGCAACAGCCCCTGCATCACCGCGCCCGCAAGCCCGAGCCCGCCGCCCACCAGCACGGCCAGCGCGGTGCGCGGCGCGCGCACCTCCCAGAGGATGACCGGGTCGGGGACGCCGAACCCGGCCGCGCCGACCAGCAGCGAGACCGCAGCAAGCCCCGCCGCGAGCAGCGTCAGCGCCGCCGTCATCGCGCGAGGGCTGCGGCCGCGCGCACGGTCTCGGGCCCGCCGCAGGCGAGCCAGGCCGGGTCGATCCGCGCACGTGGGATCGCAGCACGGGCCAGCGCCGGGTGCTCCAGCAGCGCCTCGGAGAGCGAGGGTGGGCCGGCGGCGGGTGCCGTCACCAGGAGGTCCGGCGGATCGGCGAGTAGCCGTTCCAGCGACACGAAGCCGTAGCCCGCAAAGGGCGCGGCGTTGCCGAGCCCAGCCGCGCGCAGCACCGCATCGGGCAGGGTGCCGCGCCCAGGCACGAAGCCGCGCGCCTGCCAGACGAGCGCGCGCGGCGCGTCCGCGCGGCGGCGGATCGCGGCGAGGTCGCGGGCGATGGAAGCGGCCAGCGCCTCGCCGCGCGCTGTCTCGCCGAGCGCGGCGGCGACGCTGCGCAGATGGCGCAGGATCGCATCGAAATCCTCGGCGAGCCCGAGCCGCAGCACGGCCACCCCGCGCGCCTCCAGCATCGCCGCGACCCGCGCCGCGCCCCACGGCCCGACGATCGCGAGGTCGGGGTTGAGCGGCAGCACCTCCTCCGCGACGGTGCGCACGCGCGGGATGCCGGCGGCCTCGGCGGCGACGGCGGAAAGCGCGGGATCGACAGCGAGCGGCGACAGTGCCGCGATCCGCTCGCGCTCGGCCAGGGCGACGACGAACTGGTCGGCGCACAGGTTGAGCGAGACCACGCGCGCGGGCTTCGCCGCTGCTTGGCCGACTGTCAGCAGCAGCACGAGCGCGGTGCGGATCAGCACGGGCGCAGCACCCGGCACGGGTTCCCGGCGGCCACCACATTCGCCGGCAGGCTGCGCGTCACCACCGATCCTGCCCCGACCACGCTGTTCTCGCCGATCGACACGCCCGGACAGACGATCACACCGCCGCCGAGCCACACCCCGTCGTCGATCGCGATCGGGAGCGCTGCCTCCCAGCCCGCGCGCCGAGTCGCGGCGTCGATCGGGTGGGTCGCCGTGTAGAGCTGCACGCCCGGGCCGATCTGCACCTCCGCGCCGATGACGATGCGCGCGCAGTCGAGCAGCACGCAGCCGAAGTTCAGGAAGCTCCGCGCGCCGATCGTGATCTGGGCACCGTAGTCGCAGCGGAACGGCGGATTGACCATCGCGCCATCGCCCAGGCTGCCAAGCAGTGCCGCGAGTGCCTCGGCACGCGCGGCGTCGTCGTCGGGATCCGCGCCATTGAAGCGCGCGAGCAGGCGCTGGGCGCGGCGACGCTCGGCGACCAGCGCAGGGTCATGGGCAAGATAGAGCTCGCCCGCCAGCATGCGCGCCTTCTGCCCGGTCGGGGTCACACCACCACCACCCCGCGATGCTTGGCCTTGTGCGGCGGCTCGACATGGATGGTGATCACCGCCGGCTCCAGTTCCGCCTTCAGCGCGGCCTCGATCCGGTCGCAGATCGCGTGCGCGTCGCCCACACGCATCTCCTCGGGCACCACCAGATGGAACTCGATGAAGGTGAAGCGGCCGGCCTGGCGGGTGCGCAGGTCATGCGCCTCGATCGCTCCCTCGGCGTGCGACGAGACCAGGGTGCGGATCTTGTCCAGCGATTCCGCGGCGACCGCCTCGTCCATCAGCCCGCCAACGCTCTCGCGCATCAACCGCCAGCCCGACCAGAGGATATTGGCCGCGGTGGCGGCGGCAAGCGCGGGGTCGAGCCAGAGCTCGCCGGTCAGCGCCACAAGCCCCACGCCGGCGATCACGCCGAGCGAGGTCACGACATCGGCGACCAGATGGCGCCCGTCGGCGACCAGAGCGGGCGAGCCGAGTCGACGGCCACGCCGGATCAGCACCCAGGCCCAGGCGGCGTTGACCACCGTGGCGACCGCGCTGACCGCAAGCCCGAGCGCAGGCTGGTCCGGCGCGCGCGGATTGAGCAGCGCGAACCAGGCCTCGCGCAGGATCGAGATCGCCGCCAGTACGATCAGCGCGCCGGTGAACACGGCCGAGAAGTACTCGGCCTTGGCGTGGCCGTAGGGGTGGTTCGCGTCGGCCGGGCGCTGCGAGTAGAGCACGGCGGCGAGCGCGGTCGTGGAGGCGGCGACGTTGACGATGCTCTCGACCGCGTCGGCGAGCAGCGCCACGGAGCTGGTGATCCACCAGGCAGCCGCCTTCAGCGCCAGCACCGCGACGGCGATGGCGAGGCTCGCGGTGGCGAGTCGGGTGGCACGGGTCATGGGCGGCCTTATAGCAGCCGCTGCGACACGCTTTGTCCCCAGCCGTTTTTTGTGCGGCTCGGCTCGGTGGACCAATCTGATTCATGGGCGGCTCCAGGCAGGTGGCGAGGCCGAGGGAGCTGCCGGCGGTCCGGTTGTAGCGGGAAGTGACCTCGCGGCGGCATTGTGATGCGGTTGATCAAGCCCTCGATGCCGGTGTGGGGGGTCGTGGCCGACCTCGGCAGCGCTGCCGAGGCGGCGTGCTCCGCACTCGCGACAGGCGCCGAGCAGGCGGCGCTTGGCTACGTGTTTAGTCCCGGCATTTGGTGGAGCGGGTTGAGGGTGAATCGGTGGGGCTCATCCGCCCATGCTTTGCAGATGAATTGATAGGGTGTGAGGCCTCGCAGGCGCTTGAGGCGTTTTCCGGAGTTGTAGGCGGCGACGAAGTCGTCGAGGTGTCGTCGCAGCTGATCGTGGCTGTCGTAGTGGAAGCGCCTGACGGTGGCGTCCTGGATGGTGCGGTTCATCCGCTCGACCTGACCGTTCGTCCAGGGATGGTTGATCCTAATGAAGCGATGCTCGATGCGATGGTCGCGGCAGTGCATGGCGAACATGTGGGTCATGGACCGGGCCGTGGGCCCATTGGCATGACGGGGTGCGAAGCGGAACTGGATGCCGTTATCGGTCAGCACCGTATGGATCCTGTAGGGCACGGCCGCGACGAGGGCTTCGAGGAAGGCGGACGCGGTGACGCGATTGGCGCTTTCCGCCAGCTGGACCAAGGCGAACTTGCTGGTTCGGTCTATCGCGACGAACAAGTGGAGCTTGCCTTCGGCGGTCTGCAGCTCGGCGATGTCGATGTGGAAGAAGCCGATCGGGTAGGGCTTGAACTGCTTCTTGGCGGGTTTCTCACCTTCGATATCGGGGAGCCGGCCGATACCGTGGCGCTATAGGCAGCGATGCAGGGACGACCGGGTCAGGTGCGGGATGGTGGGCTGTAGCGCGTAGAGGCAGTCATCGAGCGGCAGCAGCGTATGCCGGCGGAAGGCGACGATGATGGCTTCATCCTCCACCGACAGGACGGTGGACCTCGGCTCCCTGGGACCGGTTGGGCGGTCAGCGAGGGTGTCGCGCTTCTTCCGCTTGGCCACGGTCTTCGGATTGATCCCGTAGCGTTTCGCCAGCGTCCTCAGGCTCGCTTGACTATGTTGTATCGCTCGACGGATCGCCTCCGTCGTGCGGGCGCTCCCGTGAAGAACCTGGCCCATAGTGCGTCCTTCCATGCCTGGGAGAAGACTGAACCATCCAAACCCGAGATCAAACACCCTAGCCAAGCGCCGCCTGCTCGGCGCCTGTCGCGAGCGCGGAGCACGCCGCCTCGGCAGCGCTGGCAAGGTCGGCCACGACCCGGCTCGCCTCGTCGAGATTTCCCGCCGCCGCCGCCGCCTCGATCCGCGAGGCCAGCGCGGCCAGCGCGGCCAGCCCGTAGTTCGCCGCACCGCCGCGCAACGCGTGCGCCTCGCGGCGGAGCCGGATCGCATCCGCCGTGGCCGCCGCCTCGCCGATCGCCTCGGTGCGCGCGCGCACATCCTCGATGCAGGTCCGGATCAGCGACGCGAGCGTGTCGGCGGTGAGCCCACGGCCGAGGCGCGCCAGGTGCTCGGTGTCGAGGACGGGCGGCGGGGGTGTCGCGGGTTTGGTGGAGCCGTCCGGGGCGCCCTCCCCATCGTCCGCCGCGCGGAGATGGCGCAGCAGCGCATCGGCCAGGATCCGACCCGTCACCGGTTTGGCGAGCACGCCGTTCATCCCCGCGGCGATGAAACGTTCCCGGTCGCCCGCCATCACATTCGCGGTCAGCGCCACGATGGGCACCGTGCCCGCGGGCGGCGGCAGGCGCCGGATCGCCGCGGTCGCGGCCATGCCGTCCATCTCGGGCATGAACATGTCCATGAACACGATGTCGTAGGGTCGCGCTCCGACAGCCTCCACGGCCTCGAGCCCGTTCGCGACGATATCGACGTGGTGTCCGTCCTTGCGGAGCCAGGTCGCGGCGACGAGCTGGTTGGCCGGGCTGTCTTCCGCCAGCAGCACGCGCGCCCGGCGTGGACGGCGTGTCGGCGGGGCCGGTTCCGGCGCCGGTTCGGGGATACGCTCCGCCGGCGCGAGCGGCAGGGTGAAGCGGAAGACGGATCCGCCGCCGGCGCGATCCTCGACGCCGATCGTGCCGCCGAGCAGTTCGACGAGGCGACGGCAGATCGCGAGCCCGAGGCCGGTGCCGCCGGTCCGCCGGGCGTCGGGCGGCTCGAGCTGCGAGAAGGGCTGGAACAGCCGCGCCCGTTCGCCCTCGGGAATGCCCGGGCCGCGATCCGCGACCGCGAAGCGGATCCGCGGCGAGAGGCCGACGCCGACTGCCGGCACCGCGTCCGCGGAGACGACAATGTCGCCGCCCTGGGAGAACTTGACGGCGTTCGAGACCAGGTTCAGCAGGATCTGACGGAGCCGCCCCGCATCGCCGCGCACATACGGCGGCACCCCCTCGCCGATCTCCAGCCGGATGGTCGCGCCATGCGCCTGCGCCGAGGGCCGGAACAGGTCGACCGCGCCGGCGAGCAATGGGGCGAGCGCGAAATCCGTCGTCTCCAGCGCCAATCTGCCGGCTTCGATCTTCGACAGGTCGAGGATGTCGTTGATGATGGCGAGCAGGTGTTCGGCGCTCTCATGCGCGGTCTCGACGTAGCGGCGCTGCTCGTCGTCGAGCTCGGTCTCGGCGAGCAGGCCCAGCGTGCCGATCACGGCGTTCATGGGCGTGCGGATCTCGTGGCTCACCACGGCGACGAAGCTCGACTTGGCGGCGGAGGCGGCCTCGGCCATCTCGCGGGCCCGGCGCATCTGCTCCTCCGCCCGTCGGCGCGGTGTCACGTCAGTGTAGATCGTGACGAACCCGCCGCCAGGCAGGCCCGTGCGCTTGAACTCGATCACCCGTCCGTCCGGGCGGGTGCGCTCGTACACGCCGAACCGCCCCGACCGCACGACGTCGAGGCGGCGGCGCACCTCCGTTTCGACATCGACGGAGCCGAACTCCCCGCCGCGCGCCTGGGCGCGGATGATTCCTTCATAGGGCGCGCCTTCGTACAGCACCTCCGGCGGCAGCCCGAGCAGATCCTCAAGCCGGTCGTTCCAGGTGACCAGGCGATAATTGGCATCGAACACGGTGACGCCGTCGGAGAGATTGGCCAGTGTCGTTTCGAGCAGAGCCGACTTCTCGTCGGCCTGCCGTTTGGCTCGGGCGATCGCGCGATTTGCGGCCTCGAGTGCGACCCGGTCCGCGTCGAGTTCCGCCTCCCGGCGGACGCGCCGGCGCGCTTCGATAGCGAGCGCCGCAATCAGCGCCGCGAGCGCGAGGGTGACGGCCGATGCCCCGAGCAGGGTTCGCCAGACGCTCGCATCGGCGCTCCGCGCCATGGTCGCGCTGGCAACGCCGATCACGGCCGCGCCCGGCAGGTCAGGCAGATGGCGGAAGGCGACCAGGCCGGGCATCCGATCGGCCGTCTCGCTCAGCATGATCGTGCCGGATGCGGCGCCGCGCAGGGCCGCGACCACGAGCGGATCCGACAGCGCCTGGCCCGGGGCCGGCAGGGTTCCGCCGCTCTGGGCCAGCACCACCGCGTCGGTGCTGACCAGAGCGGCGACCGCGTCGGGGCCCAGCGCGTCCACCCACTCGCCGCGCGCGAGGGTGGCCGGGTCGAGGAAGGCCACCACCACGCCGCCGAAGCCGCCGCCCGGACGGCTGATCCGTCGCGACAGCGTCAGCGCCGTCCGCCCCGACACCGGTTCCATGGTCGGCCTGCCGAGGATCGGCCGTGCCGGGTCGAAGGCGAGGTTGCCCTGAAGGTAATCACGGTCATCGGCGAGCACGAAGCCCGGCAGCGGTCCCAAGGTGCTCACCGTCACGCGCCCGTCGGGGTCGATGACGGCGACGGAGGTCAGGGAACGATCGATCGCATGGAACCGGGCGGCGAGCCCCGCGAGCGAGACCGCAGACGCTTGACCGTCCGCCCGGCGGACCAGCCTGACCAGTTCCGCGTCGACCGCGGTGAAGACGCGGCGCAGATGGGCCTCGAGCGCGAGGGTCGCGATGTCGGCCCGGGCCGCGGTCTCGGCCACGGACCGCGCGCGGTCGCGGCCGATCTGACCGATCACGGCGGCCCACAGCACGACGGCGGCGACCAGGCCCACAAGCGGAATGCCGAGGCGGCGATCCAAGCGAATCATGACGCCGGCCGATCCCTAGGCCACGGGTCATCCGGCAGCGGTCGCGAGCGGAGGGCGATGCGAATCACGGCATGGGCCGTCTTGTGCCAGCGGGGCAACGACGCGGGCCGTTACGGCCTGCCTGCGCCAGTCTGCCCCTCCCGGCCCTGCCCTGCAACCGGCGCTTGCAGGCCGCCGTCTTGCCCGTCGTGCCCGCCCTCACTATGGTCCGCCCGCCCGCGCCGGGCCAGCCGGCGCCCCCAGGTCGCGTCCCCGTTGCCGAGGAAGAGCCAATGCCCAAGATCAAGGTGAAGAACCCCGTCGTCGAGATGGACGGGGACGAGATGACGCGGATCATCTGGGGCTTCATCAAGGACAAGCTGATCCTTCCCTATCTCGACATCGACCTGAAGTACTACGACCTCGGCATCCAGAAGCGCGACGAGACCGACGACCAGATCACGGTCGATGCCGCCAATGCGACCAAGCAGTACGGCGTCGCCGTGAAGTGCGCCACCATCACGCCCGACGAGGCGCGCGTGGCCGAGTTCGGGCTGAAGAAGATGTACCGCAGCCCGAACGGCACGATCCGCAACATCCTCGACGGGACGATCTTCCGCGAACCGATCATCTGCAGGAACGTGCCCAGGCTGGTGCCGCACTGGTCGAAGCCGATCGTGGTCGGTCGCCACGCCTATGGCGACATCTACCGCGCGGCCGAAACGAAGATTCCCGGCCCCGGCAAGGCGACGCTGACATGGACGCCGGCGGGCGGGGGCGAGCCGATCACGCTCGAGGTGACGAACTTCCCCGAAGGCGGCGGCGTGCTGATGGGGATGCACAACACCCGCCGGTCGATCGAGGGCTTCGCGCGCGCCTGCTTCAACTATGGCCTGGCGCGCAACTACCCCGTCTATCTCAGCCACAAGAACACGATCCTCAAGGCCTATGACGGCGAGTTCAAGGACATCTTCCGCCGCATCTTCGACGCCGAATTCGCCGAGAAGTACAAGGCGGCCGGCCTGACCTACGAGGACCGGCTGATCGACGACATGGTCGCCTGCGCGCTCAAGTGGGAGGGCGGCTATGTCTGGGCCTGCAAGAACTACGACGGCGATGTGCAGTCCGACATCGTCGCGCAGGGCTTCGGCTCGCTCGGGCTGATGACCTCGGTGCTGCTCTCGCCCGACGGCAAGACCGTCGAGTCCGAGGCCGCCCACGGCACGGTGACGCGCCACTATCGCGAGCACCAGAAGGGCCGCGAGACGTCCACCAACCCGATCGCCTCGATCTTCGCCTGGACGCGCGGACTCGCCTATCGCGGCCGGTTCGATGGCACGCCCGATGTGGTCAAGTTTGCCGAGACGCTCGAGCGCGTCTGCATCGAGACGGTCGAGTCCGGGCACATGACCAAGGATCTTGCCATCCTGATCGGCAAGGACCAGCCCTGGCTGAACACCCAGGCCTTCCTCGACACGATCGATGCCAACCTGAAGAAGGCGATGGCAGCCGGCTAACCCCGTCCGCCGGCGAGACGCGCGGCCATCGGGCTCGCCCGCAGCCGCGCCATCGCCACGCAGCCGAATGCGGGGCCGATTGCCAGCACGGCAAAGGCCCCGCCGCCCCAGCCGAGCTGACCGACCAGCCAGGGCATTGCCTGGATGGTCGCCAGCGTCAGCGCGAAGCCAAGCGAGGTCTGCGCGGTCAGCAGGGTACCGGCGAGCCCGGGCGGGGCGAGTTCCGCCACGCTCGAGCCTGATCCATTTACGGTGAAGCATAGCCTGCGTGCCGGAAGTAGTTGGCGCATTCGGTGGGTGAGAACTCGCCGAGCAGGGCGCCGATGCGGTGCCATACGGTGGCGATGGATCGCTCGTCGGCCTTTCGCAGCAGGGTCTTGAGCTTGGCGAACATCATCTCGATCGGGTTCAGGTCCGGGCTGTAGGGCGGCAGGGACAGCAGGTGGGCGCCGGTGGCGCGGATGGCGCGGCGGACGGCGACGCCCTTGTGACTGCCGAGAT